>CALLPQ010000001.1 GCA_938015425.1 uncultured Parvularculaceae bacterium
TGCGTGCTTGATTTATTCTTGATAGTAGCGTTGTAAAAACCGCTTTTGTGATCGCGACTATCGTGGTAATCAGAAATTTTTAAATCAGTTTTGCTGGTATCACGATCAATCGTCAGCATGACTTTGTCATGTGAGGGAAGTGATAAAGGCACATCTTCTTGCTTAAGGGTTATTTCACCCGCGCAAACTGGTGATCCCAATTTTGTCAGGATAATATCTCCTGCCATAATCTTTATACCCCTATAGAGACCTTAAAAGAGGATCTACAACAAATGACTATGATTTGTACCCATCTATTTATTGTGTAGAATCCATTGATAACAGTTAGAAATTATGTCCAATAATTATGCCCACGACTTTGACGGTTGATATGTCTTAAATGAAGCCTGATTTGTATGATTAGCGACTTATATGACGAGCGACCAACACAACGAATGCAAAAGATTATCCCATTATTGATAATAATTGAAGCCCTTGCCGCAGCGCCAATCAACAGAGCTCATAAGATTAGAAAAGGTGGAGGCATGTAATTTTGTGTTGGAAGGTTCGTCGCGTTCGGTGTCTTTTACGATGGGTGTCTATTACGATGGGTGTTTAGTCTTATGGCGGGCTTATCTTGATAGCGGGCCCCTATCTTGATGGTGAACCCGAATATAGCGCCATTTCAAACTTTATAGATCAGGAAACAGGGCTTTTAAGGATTGGATATGTTTTCGGCTGATTTTTCCAAAGCGTCTTTTAATTCTTTGGGTTCGTAATTTTCATCATGTTTTGCAAGGATGATATCAGCTTTGAAGATGCCATCTCCTTGAAAACGCCCTTGGGCGATAACCCCTTGTCCTTCCCGGAACAAAGCGGGGAGAATACCGTCATATCTCACCGTTACGGAGGCGGCACCGTCGGTCACATCAAAAACCTTTTCAACGCCAGTCCCGTCTTTTACCGAGCCTTCAGCCACAAGACCGCCCAAACGAATACGCCGGCTGGTGTCGGCGTTGCCTGAGGCAATATCACCAGGGGAATAAAAATAGTCGATATTTTGGCTAAGGGCTGTAAATGCCAATAAGGCAGCGCCGCCCAGAGCTGTGGCCCCTGCGCCCAAGAATAATAATCGTTTGTTTCTACGTGTTGGTTTCATAATGATGGATAATGGCAATAACTCACCCGTTATGCAAGATGGAACAGGGCGGTTAACGCTAACTTGATGATAATATTATTAATCTTGCAAATTATCAGGGTAATCGAGTTTTTTAGTGTCTCTTAATGCGGGAAATAGAAAGGCCCAAGAGACCGCAATGCCGATGGCCGCGACGCCGCCTGCGACCACTGTGAAAACAGCCCCCACGCTTGCGGCCATGAAACCAGCCCTCATTTCACCGAGTTCGTTGGAGGCCCCAAGGAAGATAGAGTTAACGGCGTTTACCCGGCCCCTGACATGATCGGGAGTCCACAATTGTAATATAACTTCACGAATATAAACAGAGATCATATCGAACGCGCCTATACACATTAATGCAAAAATAGAGAGCCACGCCAAAGTCGATAAACCAAAAATTGCCGTCGATATGCCAAAGAATCCCACACTGATGAATAAGATGATACCGGCATGGTTTTTTACCGGAAAAGCAGTTAGTAAGCCAATGGTTATCACCGCTCCGATGCCGGGAGCCGCCCGTAACCACCCAAGCCCCGTAGGGCCAAGCTCTAGGATATCGCGCGCATAAATGGGCAGGAGAGCAACAGCGCCCCCCAATAATACAGCAAATAAATCAAGCGAAATGGCTCCTAAAACAATTTTTTGTTTCCAAACATATTGGAACCCGCCCAGTAAAACTTTTAGATTGGCCGGCTTATTTTCCATTTTATGACTAGGTTTTGGTATAAGAAAAACCAGTATTGCCGCAATAGCAAATATGACTGAGGCAAAGCCATAAGCAATCGGCCCCGATAAACCATATAAAAGTCCACCTGCAACAGGCCCGAATATGGAAGCCGCTTGCCAAGATGAAGTGCTCCACCCCACAGCATTGGCAAAGTCTTTTTGCGGTATTAAACTCACCACTAGGGAAGAGGCGGCGGGGGAATGGAAAGCGCGGGCAATCCCGAACAAGGTTAAAACCGTTAATATTAAAACCGGATGAAAGTTTCCCGTAAGCGCCAAGAGAAAAATGGTCGTTGCGACCGCCATTTCAGCGATAATGCTAACCCCCATTACAAGGCGGCGCCCAACACGGTCGGCGGTTATCCCTGTGACGATGACCAATAAGAGAGCGGGCAAGAATTGCACCAGACCGATCCACCCTAATAGGGCTGGGTTTTGTGTTTGATCATAAATTTGCCAACCGACGGCAACAGACACAATTTGAGTGGCAAAAGAGGTTAAAAACCGGGCGCTAAAATAAAGCGTAAAAGGTCTGTGCCGAAAAGCGGCGAATCTATCTTCCACTTTATGTCCTATGGTTGGGTTTGTTGATGAATTGATATGGTGATTAATTGATATGTTGATGAATTGATATGGTGATGAAATGGCCAATCGTCACCCGATGCAGAGCCATGATAGTATGATGAAAGTCTATCTAATTTGTATACTAATTAAAAGCAATAGTAAGCTGTAATCCTCTAGGTTTTAATATATGGGGAGCCTTAACCGTTATCAGGTTTGAGTGTTGATCCTCAATTTCTAAATCTAGACCGATAATCACCCCTTTATCACCCCTATCATTAAGGCCTGATATCAATGCATTGTCCTCTTTAGGGGGGAGAAAATGATAGGGCCAAGACAGTGGAAATCAAGCATTTGACCTTATCGATTAAAGCCCTATGGTGCTGGCGATTTGATATGGAAATCGCATTATTTTGTAGGAGACTATGATGGCAGAGGTAACCGTTATCGGCGCCCAGTGGGGAGATGAGGGAAAAGGCAAGATTGTTGACTGGCTTTCTGCCCGTGCAGATGTGGTGGTGCGGTTTCAAGGGGGGCATAATGCTGGTCATACATTGGTTATTGATGGGGCGGTTTATAAATTATCGCTATTGCCCTCTGGGGTGGTGCGCCCTGGCAAAATTGGCGTGATCGGTAATGGGGTTGTGGTTGACCCCTTTGCCTTGATTAATGAAATGCAGCGTATTGCCAAACAAGGGGTTGATATAAATCCTGATAATCTTTTGATTGCGGAGAATGCGTCCTTGATTTTGCCTGTGCACCAAGAACTGGACGCCCTGCGTGAAGGGGCCAGTGAGACGGTTAAGATCGGGACCACCAAACGCGGTATTGGTCCGGCCTATGAAGATAAAGCGGGACGGCGCGCGTTAAAAATTATTGATTTGGCAGATTTCGAAACTCTGGAAGCCAAGATTGATAATTTACTCTTGCATCATAATGCATTACGCCGCGGTTTTGGTGTCGATAATTATGATAAAACGAAATTGCTTGAATTGTTAAAAGAGATTGCGCCGAAAATCTTGCCGTTTATGAATCCGGTATGGCGCACTCTCCATGAAATGCGACGCATAGGGAAGAAAATTCTATTTGAAGGGGCGCAAGGTGTGTTGCTAGATGTCGATCACGGGACCTATCCGTTTGTGACTTCGTCAAACACGGTTGCAGGGCAAGCGGCGACAGGGTCTGGTCTTGGTCCGCGCGCCGTGGGGTACGTCCTTGGCATTGTTAAAGCTTATACCACCAGAGTCGGAGAGGGGCCTTTTCCAACCGAATTGACGGATGAAATTGGTCAACGCCTTGGCGAGCGAGGTCATGAATTTGGCACTGTAACAGGGCGTCAACGGCGTTGCGGTTGGTTTGATGCCACTTTAACCCGCCAATCCTTAATGATCTCCGGTGTGGATGGTATTGTATTGACCAAACTTGATGTGTTGGACGGGTTTGACGAATTGAAAGTCTGTACAGGATATACGATAGATGGTCAGCATTATGACTATTTACCGGCGGGAATGGACGCGCAAGCCAAAGCAACACCTGTTTATGAAACCTTGCCGGGGTGGAGCGGTTCCACAGAAAAGGCGCGGTCATGGGCGGATTTACCTGCAGAGGCGGTAAAATATGTCAGGCGCATTGAGGAGCTGATCAAAGCGCCGGTAGCGTTGGTCTCCACCAGTCCTGAACGTGAAGATGTGATTATGATGCGAGACCCGTTTCAAGAAAAATAAATCGTGATGCATAATATGGATGAGAGGGTCCGCCATGATGGAGGAGATTTGGTGTGAGAATGATCAATTATTGTCACGTAAATTTCATTGAGCTCCCTGAGGGTTGATTTGCATGTGATCATGTCTCGCTTTACATCTAGCCTAAGAAGAGCCACCTTTTATTGAGGCGTTTGAATATAGTGTTGATAATCTTGTGGGTTGGTTTATTGGGTTTAGATTACAAACCCGCCTGATAATATAGAGAAGGATTTGACATGACGAAAAAAGCAATCATTTTAAGCACGGGCGCAGCCATTCTTTTGACATTCGGCGCGGTTTCGGTACCGCTTTTAGCGGCCAATGCAACAACGACAACCTATTCCAACAATGTGAGCATTGCGGTTGAATCTGTTTTAGCGTCAGGGTCATGGGGCAAAAAAACTTTTAAATCTTCCGGTACATGGCAGATTTATAGTGAGAATGGCTCCACCTTTGTTAAATTGTCATCGGATTTTAAAACCCGCAAGGCCCCGGATTTAAAGATTTTTCTTTCGCCTCTTGCAGCGAGTGCCACAACTGGAAGAAATGCAACACAAGGTTCAGTTTTGATAGCGCCACTTTCTAGCAATAGCGGCGAGCAAGTTTATCAAATACCCGAAGGTGTTGATATTACGGATTATCGGTCCATCTTGATTCACTGCGAAGCCTATTCAAAATTATGGTCTGCAGCTGATCTTTAAAGCTAGTTTCTTGTTTTTTGAAAAGCCACTTTTTGCAGGTGGCTTTTTTATTGCTTTTGTTGATTATTGCCAGCGTTTCGTTGTCTTTTGGGCAATGTGATCAGGGGCTTGCTTGGCTGCGCCTTTATATCCGGTTATATGATCTGCGACAAAAGCATTATTGGCGCGTTCCTTGCCAAATGTGGACATTCCGCCATGGCCGGGGATGAATTGCATATCGTCGCCTAGTGGCCAAAGCTTATTGGTAATAGAGTCAATCAGGTCTTGATGGACACTACGGGGAAAGTCGGTGCGCCCGATGGAACCAGCGAATAGAACATCGCCGACAAATGCCAGTTTGACACCTTCATGATAAATTACCACATGGCCTGGCGTGTGCCCCGGTGTGGTAACAACATTAAATTTGTTACCGTCAAGATCAAGAATATCCCCGTCAGAGAGCCATTGATCCGGCGCGCAATTCTCCCCCATGCCGGGGTGGCCATATTGCGCCCATTGTTGGGTAATGCCTTCGAGCCAGAATTGATCTTCTTTATGCGGTCCAATAATGGGTGCGCCGGTTTTTCGTTTTATTTCTTCTGCCCCGCCAGCGTGATCTAAATGACCATGAGTGAGCCAGATTTGCTCAACATGTCCGTCTAATTGCTTCACTGCGTCAAGAATTTTTTGCGCTTCGCCGCCGGGATCGACCAAGGCTACCTTACCCGATGCGGCCCGTATGATGGAGCAATTTTGTTGCAGCGGGGTAACTGGTACGACATTGATACTAAACGGAGGGTTCATTGTGTTTTCTCTTTAAATTAATGTCTCTTTAAATTAGCGTCTCTTTAAATCAGCGTCTCGTTTAAACCTCAGAACCGGATTTATTATAGATTAATGATGTGTCATAAATCCAGCTATAATAATGAGAGCCCTTTAATTGCTGCCAATACGCTCATGTAACTCGGTGAGCTGGCGACTTAACAATGATAGTTTACTGACTGATAAATCGCTTCCCGTAATGTCTGCCTCGGTGATAAAGCGTTCGTAACGGGTTAGGGCCTGATGGTTTTGCTTTTTCCATTCTAAGCTGGCGGCATTGACGAAATTGTCGGCCTGTTTTTTGTTATCTGTTTGCGCTTTTGTTGTTTTGATGAAGTCTAGTGTCAGCAATTTTTGTTGGCGGGTTATTTCTTCCATTAAACGGCGTGTCGCGCGCTTGTCGAAATTATCACTGGCGGGGTTTTTGCGAATAAAATCGCGTACGACATCAATTTTTAGTAATTGACCCATGCCAAAAAACATATTGCCCGCAATCTCGATTGAGCAATCCGCTTCGCGAGTGATATCTATCACTTCGATGGCGCGCTCCAAGGAAGGAAATAAGGAAACCTCTTTGGCGAGATTTTCAGGCGTGGACTTTTTGATCCAGTCATTTGCCCGTTGCTGGGTTGCCTTGGCGGCGGCAAGGGGGGCCACCTCTTTATAAGTTGCTTTAATGGTGTCGATTTGAGGTTTGTAATAATCGATCAGGCCCTTAACGCCTTTGGTATTTAACAGATTAAGAGCATTTAAGTCTGTAACCAGACGATAGACTTGTTCTTTTAATAATTGTGCAGCTTCTTGATAGAGTTCTGTTTGGGTTTGCGCGGATATTTTATTATCCATTTTATCAACGTTTTGGGCAAATCCGTTTAGCGCGAAGATATGCCGTGCGGCTTCATAACATTGCGTGACTTCGTTAATGGTGGCCCCTGTTACCAACATGGCTTCATGAACAAATGTAATGCCGCATGTGTCGATAATATCATTCGCGATACGCGTTGTAATAATTTCGCGGCGCAACCGGTGATTTTGTATGGCCTCATTAAATTGGTGTAGATCCGTCGGGAAATATCCAACCAATTCATTCGTATAAAATGGATCATCGGGCACGGCTGATTTAATCAGTTCGTCGAAAAGCCATAATTTTGAGTAAGCAAGTAATATAGATAATTCAGGGCGTGAAAGTCTGGATTTTTGTGCGACCAAGTTCTGGAATTCTTGAATTTCTGGTAGGTTTTCAATGGCTCTATCCATCAACCCTTGTTCTTCAAGGAAACAGACAAAACGAGATTGGGCATCAATGTCATCTTTGGCCCGCGCTTCAATTTGGCTGAGCGCCCGGGTTTGATCATAATTATGTCTTAGAACATAAAGCGCCACATCGTCCGTCATTTGCGCCAGAAGGGCATTGCGATCATCGCTTTTTAACTGTCCTTGTTCAATCGCCTCACGCAACAAGATTTTTATATTAACTTCATGGTCAGAACTATCTACGCCGGCGGAATTATCAATAGCGTCTGTGTTGATGCGCCCTCCTTGATTGGCAAAGGCAATTCTGGCTTCTTGTGTCAATCCTAAATTGGCCCCTTCGCCCACAACTTTTATGCGCATTTCATCTGTATCAATACGAATATTATCGTTGGCCCGATCGCCTACACGCCAGTTTTCTTCATCACTGGCTTTAAAATAGGTTCCAATGCCCCCAAGCCAAAAAAGTTCCATCGGCGCGCGTAGGATTGCTTTGATCAATTCATTTGGGGTTAGGGATGTTTCTTGGCAATCAAGACAGGCTTGCATTTGTTTGCTGAGCGGAATTGATTTAGCCGTTCGGGAAAATACACCACCCCCCTTTGATATAAGGTCGGCGTTATAGTCTTTCCAAGATGAACGATCCATTTTAAAAAGGCGTTGGCGCTCTTTAAAAGAGGTTTCAGTGTCAGGGGTCGGATCAATAAAGATATCACGATGGTCGAAAGCGGCCACCAGTTGTATTTTCTTTGATAATAACATGCCATTACCAAAAACATCACCGGACATGTCGCCAACGCCGGCAACCGTAAAAGCTTCATTTTGGATGTCTTTGCCCATTTCGCGAAAATGGCGTTTTACGGCTTCCCATGCCCCACGTGCGGTAATGCCCATAACCTTATGATCATATCCAGCTGACCCACCAGAGGCAAAAGCATCACCAAGCCAAAACGAGTATTCTTGCGAGATGGCATTGGCTGTATCGGAAAATTGTGCGGTTCCTTTATCTGCTGCAACCACAAGATAGGGGTCGGGATCATCGTGGGGGATCACATTGTTCGGGGTTACTATTTCACCGTCAACGATATTATCGGTGATATCCAATAACCCACGGATGAATAATTTGTATGCGTCGCGTCCTGCCTCGTAAATCACATTGCGATCATCGCTTATCGGTAATTGTTTGGGATAAAATCCGCCTTTGGAACCAGAGGGAACAATCACCGCATTTTTCACTTTTTGGGCTTTTACCAGACCCAGAACTTCGGTTCTAAAATCCTCGCGTCTGTCTGACCAACGAAGCCCGCCGCGTGCAATGGGCGCGAATCTTAAATGGACACCGTCGATGGCTGGGCCCGATAGAAAAATTTCCCGATAAGGTTTAGGGTCTGGAATTTCTTCCATTTGTTGGCTGTCAATTTTTAGGGCAATACAAGGTTTGAATGGTTTATCTGTGCCTGCTTGATAAAAATTTGTGCGCAGGGTTGCAATGAATAGATTTAAAAACCGCTTTAATATCCTGTCTTCATCCAGACTGCTTACTTCGTTTAAATCAGCTTGGATATCTTTAACGATGGCATTAAACGCTTCCAATTTGGTGGCTGTCTGTTTTTTATCAGGTGAGAATTTAGCGTGGAATGCGAGGATTAAAGCTTTGGTGATTGAAGGGTATTTTTGTAAGGTGTCGGCAACATAATCTTGCGAGTAGGAAAAATTTGTCTGCTGGTGATATTTGGCTGCCGTTCTAAGTAGCCATGTTTCGCGCCAATCAATGCCCGCGCTTAAAACCAGTTTGTTAAAACTATCGTCGTCGCAATCACCATTTAAGATGGCGGTTAAAGCGTCCTCAAATTTTATTTTTACGGTGCTGAAATTTACATCACTTTGATAAGCGTGTTCAGCTTCAAAATCATTAATCCAATATGTTTTATCGTCTGTTGCATGTTCTGGTTTTATTTTATAATCATCATTTTTAATGACACTAAGACCAAAATTTTCCAAGGTTGGCATTAACACTGATAAGCGCAAAGGTTTATCTTGATTATAAATCTTGAGGCGGAATATATTTTTTTCATCGCCTGATTTTTCGTAAGCCTGAACAATAATTCTTTTGTCGCCGAGATTTTCTAAATTTGAGATGTCAAAAATGGCCTCTGACGGTGTGGTGTTTTCTTTGTAAGATTCTTCAAAAGCGTTTTTATAATTGCCCAAAATATTATTGGGAATGGGTGTTTGATTGTTATCACGGATTGTGTTTAAAAAATCATCATTCCAGTTTTTGGCAATGTCCCTCATCATAATTGTAAGGGCTTGCGCCCCCGGGCCCTCGGGGGCTCCTTGATCAATGCCAATGATAAAGTGTACACGAACTAAAGAAGCATCACCAAAAAATGGATAAAAAGCGGACACACGGCCATTAAATGTCGAGGCTAATAAGCTGCCAAATTTTTCCCGAATGTCGGAATTAAACTGGTCGCGGGGTATAAAAACAAAAGCCGAGATGAACCGGTCAAACCGGTCGCGCCGCATGATCAGTTTTATTCGCGGACGCTTATAAAGACGTAAAATATCGATACTGCTATCGAGAAGGGTTTTTGTATCCACTTGAAAAAGCTCATCACGCGGATAGGTTTCCAGAATATTTAAAAGCGCTTTTTCATTGTGACTGCGTGTAACAAAAGGAGAGGCTTTTAAAACTGCAGCAACTTTAGCACGTAACAAAGGGATGTCTGATGCGGGACGGTTATAGGCATCAGCGGTGTAAAGACCAATAAAGCGATCTTCGCCAACCACATTTCCATTTTCATCATAAAGTTTAATACCCACATAATCTAGATATGTTCGGCGATGAACGGTGGATTTAGAATTGGCTTTGGCCAATAAAATTGGTTCTTTCGATTTTAAAAACTCTTCTACGGCGGGTGATAAATCCCCTTTTTGGGAATATGTGTTTTTTAAAATCCGTCTATTTGAGTCTTTTAAAATACCCAAATCGCTTGTGGGGTCACGCTCAAACAAAATTCCGTTTTTATCTTGCGAAACCGCATACCGCCTTACACCTAAAAAGATAAAATGTTCATCGATGAGCCAGTTTAAAAAAGCCAGATGTTCGTTGCGTTCCTGGTCACTATAATTGGTGAGGGAAACATCTTTTAACCGTTCAATTGTTTCAACCATGCGGCTGCGCATTGTGCCCCAATCACTAACGGCTTGGTTGATATCGTTGAGGACAATGTTGAGTTCCGTCTTTAAGGTCGCAATTTCCTCTTCATTGATGGCTGCATCTAATTCGGCATGAATGAAAGATTCGCGGATGACTTTACCGTCGGCTTGGTATTGTCCGTTGGCTGAACGCGGAGTGTCGATGACGGCATTTAAAAAGAATCTGATTGATTTTCCGGCATCTGTTAAGGCAGCACTGATGCTGTCAACAAGGAACGGTTTATCATCTGTGCAAATTTGTAAAACGAGTTTTGATGTTGTTGCTAGGGTTTTTGACTCGATTGAAGAAGGGTCGATCTCTTGTGAATGAAGGTCGATAATTGCTTCACCGATCTTACGGTTTTGATTGGTGGCCCAACTTATGCTGGCACGGCGATATAATTCTGTCGGGCGTTGCCACAAATATTCTTCCCCTGTGGCGAAGCGGGCAAATTGTTCCAAGAGGCTGGTAAAAGCTGACGGGACTTCCCCGCTTGGCCACCCTTCAAATGTGTCTTTGTCTGCGAGTTCTTTTAGAGCCTTCAAGACTACTTCGTCATCAGTAGATTCAACAATTATTTCGGCCATGCGCAGTTCCAATATTATGGTTTTCAAGTCTCGCTTGCCCGATTTTTAATGTGCTAAAAACTGGAATAAGCAATAAAACACTATTGGTCTTGAACCTGAAAAAGGCGCACGTCAAGACGCAAAAATCTGATTTATGGGATGCGGTTCCCGCTTGTTTTAGGTGAACAAATAAGCTTTTAAGTAAACAAATAAGCTGGCAGTGCAGTCCAAAGGGTGCGGTCTTGCTGTATGGAGTTTAAGCCGCATTCACGCTTGCTGTGCGTACAAGGCGGGCTCTGTTTGGTGGGGGGCTGGTTTTTTGTAACGGGCTGACGCTTTTTTAGGGGCAGTTCCCCATAAGGGTTTTGCATAGCGGTTTGCACGCTGTTGGTGGATATCGCGCTCGGATATCTGAGTGCGAGGATAGCGCATTGCAACACGATTATAGGTCCGCATAGCCATTACGCCTAAGCAAAGGCCGATGAGTGATATGATGATGTAAGAAACGATAAAAATTATCATGCTTAGACTAGCCAGTAAAATCCCGATGGCACAAATGGCAAGGGTGGGTAGACTAATGGCTAAGGCCCCTTTGGGATTCGCAATCTGGGTAAAGGCGGCAAAAATAACGGTGCCGCACAAAAGGCCTAAAGTCATAATATTTTGCGCGAATAGGTTTTGTATCGCGTTTTGCATGACCATGGCGAAACCGATATTTGCGGTAGCGATATCCGTATTTGTGATGACTGATGTGTCAATAGGGACGGCGCCAAGGTTTTCAACGGATGAGGGGGCGTTCGGGAAAGTGAGCAACAATATTGCCCCGACACCAAAAGCCGTACTGAGGACGCACAGGCTGGCAATGTGGCAACGCCGCCAATGGAATGGCCTTGAAGCAATTTTTTTATCCCCGGCCCGATAGGCCAAGGCTGTGGCAAGGGTTTTCCCGCCAACACAAAATACAATAAAGGCCCAGATACCCACTTTTACAGGACTCGCTAAAAAATGGGTTACAGCCAAATAAAGCGTGGCAGCAAAGATGGCAAAAATAGCCGAAGGGGCAAACCGCGCTAAGCGATTGATAAGATGCAAATGGGCCGCGCGGGATAATTTAAAACCAGTGGTAGGTTGTGCGGAGGTTTTAACAGGAGTAAAGGCGGTATTGACGCTGGTCTGGAGGTCTTTAACTGGATTGTGCGCGTGGCTATAATGCATCTGGTTTGTGTGTTCCGACACTGTGTTATTCTTTATGGCAGGTCTCGTGATGGCAGGGTCCGTTTTGGCAGAGACCTCTTTGGCAGTGTCAGATATGCTATAATGGTGCGAAATTGTGTCTGTCTTTGTTTTGCCGATCATGATTGCCTTCGTCACTGTCTTTTGTACTGAACTGTCTTTTATACTGAGTGTCCATATCTTAAGAGGCACTGGATTGCCTCTAACTACGGATTTAGAGCGATAAGACTGGATCAGTCATCAAGATGGGGTGGGGAGACTTTTTACCAACGAATCACTTTTTCAGCCTTCAATTCGATGATGGAGCTGCTTTCGTTAACGATGTATTAATATTCTTAAACAAAGTGTAAAAATTAACACAAATGCAGGTTGAGGGCGTAATATTAATAACAAATCACGGGGTGTTTGGGGGAACCCGCTTGAAGCGTGTATTAATGGTAATGCCTGTTTGCGCCAATTCCCCGCGCAGGACCAATGCATCAAGGTTAAATGCATCCAGCGTAAGGGCTTTGGCCACATCATTTGCAGAATCGTTGAACTGGGTGAGCTCTTTATAGGCCCGTCCGCGCGCTGTATATCCCTGACTGGATGTAAAACCCAGCTCTTCAGCTTTGGTGATCGCATTGATTGTGGGTTGCCAACGGCGTTTAGCGACGTTGATGGCCCCTGATAATAAGAATAACTCGCCGGCTTCGGGCGCGAGTTGGAAGGCGTTATCTAATGCGGTTTGGGCTTCTTCAGTTTGGTCGGCGCTTAGCCATATTTCGCTGGATTGGGCATATAAACGAGCGCGGGTTAGGATATCGCCTGTTGATTTTGAATCGGCTAATTCTTGCAGACGTAATGCGGCTAGTTTTGGAAAACCTGCAGCCAGATCAGCCACACTTAAACAATGAACAGCCATGAGACCGCCGCCATCATGGACCCACTGTCGCGCTGTTTCGCGTCCAGCGGCACCATCATTTTGAATGGCTTCAAGGCAATTTTTATAGCGCGGATTTTGTTGGAAGCTATATTGTGTCACTTGTGCATTTTGATTTGTGGGCTGGCTCGCGGGGCCTTCAACTATATTGGGTGTTGGATCAAGATCATGAGTTGCATTAATATTATTCGTTTGCGGACTAGTTGCGGCTTGTTGTGTTACCTGCTTATTTTCAGGCAGAGTGCTTTCATCTTCAGATGTTAGATCAGCTGGAGATGTCAAATCAGGAGGGGATATCTTTTCGGCTGACTGGTTTTGAACTTCACTTGATCGTGTTTGTTGCGACTGTTGTTTGGCTTGCCTTTGCGGTATTATTCCTTGCGTCAGCGCACAGGCCTGTAGCGAGAATATCATAATGATGATAGACGAGATTGAGGTAATTTGCTGGCGCATATATTAAAACCTTAATGATGAAAGAAAAGTAATATAAAGGAAAATGGTAAAGAAGAAAAATTATAATGCCATTTTTCCCGTTGGTTTTTTGTGTTTCTTGATTGCCGGGTTTCACCTTGCCGGGTAAATGAATTGCAAAATGAAACCCTAAGAGCCTGAATGAAAAATCGTTAAAC
>CALLPQ010000002.1 GCA_938015425.1 uncultured Parvularculaceae bacterium
ATAGTCGCTTAGGGAGTGGATACGGTTCACGTAATGACACCCTATTATTATGAATTTTTGTGCTAAAATAATAGAATATATTGTTCTATTTATCTAGATAATTGGCTATAATCGGAATTTTGCTCTAGGAATTAAGAGGCAAGTATGCAATTACTGCGTTCATAGAACGTGCTTGATGAGATATATCCTAGCAAACTTAAAATTAGAATTAAGTATTTGAGCCAGAATTGAGCGAATAGAGCCCAATGGCTGAAATTATTCATTGTATCAGGGAATAATTTTAAGATATGGTTTAACAAGGAATTACAAAAAAGGGACTGGGACCTATGAAAAAATTAACGGAAAAACTAACGAAAAAACTAATATTTACAGCGCTTGTTGGCAGTACGTCAGCTCTCGCCTTATCTGCATCTCATGCTTATGCGCAGGAGGATACAGAGCCTGATGAGATCGTGGTGACAGGGTCGCGTATCGCAACGGATTCGGCGTCCTCTGCTGCTAGTCCGGTTCAAGTTATCGGCGCTGAAGGCATTAAAACATCAGGGCAAATCGATATTACAGATTTACTGCGCGAATCACCAGCATTGCAAGGATCGTTGCCTAGCTCTCTGTCTACGGTGCAAGGGGCGGACACTGAAGATAGTGCAACTGGCCTTGGGCTTTTGAATCTTCGAAGCTTGGGGATTGAACGTACCTTGGTGTTGCAAAATGGTCGCCGTCATGTTCCGGGAACAGGAGGTCAGGCCGCGGTTGATGCGAGCACGATACCCGTTTCCTTATTGAAAAATATTGATGTTTTTACGGGTGGTGCTTCATCTATCTATGGTGCTGATGCGGTGACCGGGGTTGTGAACTTTATCTTGCGTGATGGATCAGACTTTGACGGTATTGAGTTTAGAACCCAGGCGGGCATTACCGATGAAGGGGACGCAGAAGAAGTTTTCGTCTCCGTTGCTTCTGGTGGGGAGTTTGCTGATGGTCGAGGCAGTGCGGTGTTTAGTGTGGAATATACCTTAAACACTTCATTGTCTGCGCAAGATCGGCCATTTGCTGGTAATGGTGCGTTTGCTCTCATTGAAAATAGTGCAATCGTCGCTGAAACTTTTGGCGTTAATCCGAATTCAGCACAAGTCTTTGTACCTAATTCAAGATTGCCGGTTTCCAGTGAGTTCGGGAATATTGCGCCTTCATTTTTCTTTGATGATGCCTTTACACCATCCACTCAAGCTGTGGCGGCTTTGCCGGGTGGTACGCCGCTTATTCCGGGTACGACCATTCCTATATTACAGGTTATTGATAATGGTGTGTTACGCCCATTTGATGCTGGTATCGCAACAGATGCGTTTAATGCATCCGGCGGTGATGGAATTCCGATCACTAACCCCAATGGGATAATATTGCCAGAATCCGATCGGTTTTTGGTTAATACCGCGGCTGACTATGACCTGAATAGTTTCGCAACAGCCTATTTTGAAGGCAAGTTTGCCTTTACGGATACGACGAACCAAAGCGGAATTCCTTTTAGTGACTCAATTCCAATCCGGTTGGATAATCCGTTTATTCCTGCGGCACTTGCTGCGCAAGCGGCAGAAATCCAAGCTAACCCTGACCTGGCACCGGGGTTTATCGGGTTTGGTGTTTCGCGTGATAATCTGGATGTTGATGCCATTGCCACAGAACGGGCCGAGAGAACAACGTTCCGGTTTGTCGGCGGTTTGAAAGGCGAAATTCCCGGATTAGGGTTTAATTACGATGTGTCAGCGAATTATGGCCGTACTGAAATTCAATCCACAACCGCGAATACGCGCCTAGAAGACCGTTATTTTGCGGCAATCGATGCGGTTGCTTTGACCGCAGATAATGCAGCAGGCTTTACGGGTTTGGGTATTCGTAATGGAGAAGATATTTCCATTGGTGCGGCTAACCCTGGCCAAGCGGGTGACATTGTTTGTCGATCACAATTAGATGGAACGGCCCCAGGGGTGCAATTTATCCCTAACACACCCACTGATGATGATGGGCTTGGATTGCCGTTAAGTTTTGCTTTTGGTGATGGGCAATGTGCGCCGATTAATATCCTTGGCAACAACACAGTTAATGGTGCGGGCGCTGATTTTGCGTTTGTCACTGTTCAAGATGACACTGTATTGACCCAGCTGCAATTTATCGGGTCGGTTTCAGGTGATACTAGCCAATGGTTTGAATTACCGGGCGGTCCTGCCAGTTTTGCTCTGGGCGTTGAGTATCGTGAAGATACATCTGTCTTTAGGCCCGATTCATTAAGATTCTCACCCGCAATTACATTTGCCAATAATAATGGCGGACCATCATTTCCTTCGCCAAATTTAAATGATGAATTCCCTGACCAAATTAATGTGATCGAGGGCTTTTTCGAGACACGATTACCATTGTTAGCGGATCTTCCATTTGCAAAACTTCTAGAGGTTTCAGGCTCTGCACGTTTTTCAGATTATAACACAATTGGCGGCACCACGGCTTGGTCAGTGGGCGGACGTTGGCAACCTCATGAGTGGCTAACACTACGGGGCACTTATGCGATTGCGGTGCGTGCTCCCAATATTGGTGAGTTATTCTCTCCTCAAGTTCCCGCTCAAATTGGTGTGCCTAATGATCCTTGTGATGATGGTAATATCGCCTCCGGTAGTGGGTTTCGCGAGGCTAATTGCCTGACTTTTGTAGCTGATGGGTTTAATTCTGCAGACTTCTTAACGGCCTTTACACCGGGAACCTCTAGCGGGAACCCAACGCTAAGCGAAGAGGAAGCCACAACCTTTACTGGCGGCTTCGTCTTTAAACCAGGAGGGATTTTGAACGGGCTGCAGGTAACGGCTGATTATTATAATATCGAGATCGAGAATGCGATTGATACATTAACGGGAGCACAAACCGCTGCTGCTTGTGTGGATTTGCCCTCTACGGATAATCAGTTTTGTGACTCAATCTTCCGGGACCCTACAAACGGGTTTTTAACGGGTTTCTCAACACAACAGGTTAATATTGGTGCGTTGGAAACAGCCGGTATTGATTGGGCTGTGCAATATTCTTTCGATGTTGCGGAACTCGCTGGCAGAAGTGGGGACCTTGGATCTTTAAGTCTGGGGGCAACCGGTACCCGCTTTCTTGATTTTACCGAAATCCTTGACCCTACAGCGGAAGCGGTAATTTCTACGATAACAGACCCTCTTGAATTGGAAGAAACCATTCTTGATCAAAACCTTTCTTTTGATCAATTGGGTGAGCTTGGCTTACCCACATGGATTGTCAACTTCAATGCGAATTGGAACTTCGATAAGTTTACCTTTAGCTGGAATGGCCGTTTTGAAAGTTCTCAACTGGCACCTGGTGTCGATAATAACGAAGTCTTTGATGCTATTATTGAAAATGGTGCAGTGACTGTTCAGCGTGTTGATACTTTCCTTGATTTCTCTCAACAAGAAACAGGCAGAGCGTTTGTTCACGACTTTAATGTAAGTTATGAAATATCCGATAATCTATCAATCTATGGTGGTATTAATAATGCATTGGATCGAGACCCATTCCTTGCAACGCTAGCGCGTCCGGTTGGCCCGCGGGGACGTTTCTTCTTCCTTGGGGTGCAAGCAAAGTTCTAATTGAGTTTGCCAATAAATTTGAAAAAGCCCGGCCAATCGCCGGGCTTTTTTATGGCTTGAACATTGAATAAAACTAAGGCTTTTTAGTTTTTCAATTGTGACTTAATCAAGTGGTATATAATCAAAATTAAATCCGAAGCATCGCGGCGCGACCACTTTAAGGGCCGCCTGTGTGCGATAGAATTTTGGACATGGCGTTGCAAAAACACAAACCCTTTGTCCATATCGCAATCTTTCCGCATTAATGGGAGTACCCGTTTCAAAATCAACAATCGTAATTAAGTCGGGAACACTCACCATCACGCTATCTCCAAGTTTGGCGAGTAAATATTCGTTTTTAATATTAACGGTTAGATTGTCCCCTTTTCCTGAAAAAGTTTCAATTGTTGCCTCGCCAATATCATAACCGCCGATGATGCGGGTGGATTTGTCAATGACTTTGCCTGTGAAAATCATGCGGCATTCACCATAAATAGAGTTTTTAAAAACTGATTGTAATGGCTTTAACAATGTGTCGGCTTGGCCGCGATTTTCGCGCAGGGTTTTTCCAAGTTCAATCGAAAATCCCAGAGTACCCGTAATAACAGATTGTTTAAGTTGCGCCCCTGTCATGGGATGTTCAGCTACTGTAACCATGCCGCCTGCTGCCATTGAATAGGCGCGAATGTGGCGTTCATAAACTTGCGTTGTTGTTACATCGAAACTGGCTGTATTGCCCGCATAATCATAAGCAATTGCGGGTGTCGGTTTAACGCCTGCAATTGCATATGACATCATCTGCGCTTCGGGCAGGGCGCGCCCCATCCCGTCACCATCAATAACTGGAATATTTCTACCAGCGGCCGCTACAAGCGGGATTAAGGAATTACCCCCGCCAATCTCGAAGGACGCAACGGCGTCGATTTTTCGGCCTGTATGGTTTTCAAATGCTTCCAATGTGCGGGCAGCATCATCAATGGAGGGGAGAAGTTCCAGACTAACGGTCGGGGCCCCGACGCTGCCAACGGGAACAACATAGGCATCATCTGCAAGGGTATCAGGGTGAATGATACGAACAGGTCCATATTTTTTGATGGCCTCTTGCGCGATTAATTTAGGCACATGGGGGTCGCCGCCGCCGCCCGTTGCAAGAAAGACCGAGCCTAATGCTAAATCGTCAAGGTGTTCTAAACCGACTTCTTTCATGATGTGCCTCTTAAATCAAGATCGCCAATCACTTTGACGCGTAGGCGTGTTGCCCCTTCATCCATATACGGAATAGCGATTTCTTCGATATCGACCGATTTGATGGACTGCACGTTTGCGCCAGCCTTTGCAGCGCGATCAGTGGCCGCATTGGTAACCATTGTAATGGCGTCCGCCCGCGGAGTATCGCGATAAGACACCATCCGTTCGGCTTCCGCGCCGATTTGCGCAATGGCGGCCCCAATCGCATTGGCTACACCTGCGTTTTCAGGGCGATGAAGTGTTGAGGCGGCCTTTAACCCTTGTGTGACCAAAACCGCCCCGCCGCCCACAAGGATCACCGGCATATCTTTGCCGCCCGGTTTCATCATCTCGATGTTTTGATCCAAAATATTATGCATGGTTTTAGTGGCGGTTTGAATTGTGGTTTTGGGGATAGATTTAACCTTGTTACTGTCGCCAATCGATATTTCACCGCTTGCCGCGACGATGTCGGTTGCTGTTAAGGTGCTACCGCCAAAAATCATGCCCTTAGTAACAAGTTTATGGCCCACAGATTGGGGCCCCACGGTGCGGCCTTCCTTTAAAACGAGAGAGCCGCCCCCAAGACCCACAGCCATAATATCCGGCATCCTGAAATTAGTCCTGACACCGCCCACTTCAATGATGACGTTTGATTCGCGCGGAAAGCCGCCTTGCAATACACCAATATCGGAAGTGGTTCCGCCAATATCCACAACAATCGCATCTTGTAATCCGGTTAGTTTATAAGCACCGCGAAGAGAATTTGTGGGACCTGATGCAAATGTAAGGGCCGGATAAGCCCGTACAAAATCTGCGCTCATTAAAGTGCCATCATTTTGACTGATATAGGCCGGGCAGTTAAGCCCGCGATTAGAAAGAGCCTTTAAAAACGAGGAGACAACCTTGTTTGCAAACGGCAATAGGGCCGTATTCAAAATGGCCGCATTTTCCCGTTCCATTAACCCGAGGCGACCAAAATTATAAGATAGCGTAATATTCGCGTCCGGTATTGCTTTTTTAATCTGATCACGAACCATTTTTTCCGGTTCTGCATTCATCGGTGAGAAAGCCGAAGCGATCGCGATATTATTGATATTTTTTTTGATCAGGTCTTTGATCAGTTCATCAATTTCGTCTTTGTTTATATCTGCGACGGGGTATCCATCATAAAGATAACCCCCGTGGATCATATAAACATGATCGCCCATCGCTGTTTTTATATCTTCGGGCCAGTCAACCATTGGCGGCATTCCGCGGCCAGAAGGCAGGCCGATACGAATTGCGGCAACTGGTGATATTTCCCTTCTTTGCACGATGGCGTTGGTGAATTGGGTAGTGCCGATCATCACAGTTTCAATTTTATCCTGGGAGACACCGCCATCTTTCAAAAGATTATCAAGGGCTGCGGTTATGCCGCTTACCACATCAGCTGAGGTTAAAGCCTTGGTTGCGGAGATGATTGTGTCCCCGTCTAGAATAACGGCGTCGGTGTGGGTGCCGCCAACATCAATGCCAATCCTCATGGCGTTTTCCTTTTTTGATTAGCGTTCGGTGAGTTTGTGTTGATCAGCCAAGCCAAGGCTGTGTAAGAAAAACCAGCAAGGAGAATGGCATCAATAGAAGTAATGTCCGTTGGACTTGGAATAATATCGCGGGAGATTAAAAGGGCAAACCCTGCTCCAATTCCCCAAGCTATAAGCCCGGCCCAGTTAAAGGCTCGATTACTCTGGAGTGTATCAATATGATAATCATTTCGGCGCATAAAGAGGGCATCAATAATGATGACGCCGCCAACTGGCACAAAAATATCCGATAGAAAGATCAAAAAGGGAATAAAATTATCCAGTAAGTTCATCAATGCAGCCATCACCCCAAGGGCGCCTAATCCAATCGCTAGCCATGTGCTGTTTAACTTGGGGAATGTCGCTTTGGTGCCCAAGATGGCACTATATAAATTTAAAGAATTTAATATCCAGCTACTCCCGATAACAATTAAAAATGCACCGATGCCAAGATTTAGATCCAGCATAATATCCAGTATATCTGATTTTCCCGAGGTAAACCCCGCAAGAGCAGCAGCGCCCATTACGATTAACTGCACCATTAAATAGGCAATAATTGCGGTAAAGATGGCGCCGCTCCAATGGCGCACAAATCGCGTTATATCCGGCAAAATAATGGCCCCGACGATGATAGCCCCCACCACAGCGGAAATGCCTTGCCCGATTGTAATGGTTTCTATTCGTTCAATAGCAAGGATATCAGGCAAGCTCCGGGCATTAAGGGCAGATTTGGTTAAAAGAATAGTCACCACAGCAAACACAGGCACCATTAATGTTGCCAAAATGTTGATGGCCCTAAAGCCAACGATTGTGGTTATAGTCATGCAGATGCTTGCTAATATGGCCAGAATAAATGTTGAAATTTCCCAGCCGAACAAAACTAAAACAAGCCGTGAAATAGCGTCTGTAAACAGATTAATATTGACCCCGAACCACCCCAACAAAGAGATCGCAAAAGCAATATTGACAAGGCTTGCCCCTTTATCACCAAAAGCAATGCGCACAAGCAGATAAGAACTCATCCGGCCATTAGCGCCAATCACCCCCATGATTGCCCCGATTATCAAAATAATAACAGACCCCAAAAATAAAGCCCAGAAAGTATTGATGGGGTTTAATCCTTGGGAGATTTCCAACCCCGTAATAAAAGTCGGCAGGGAAAACGCCACCATAGCCGCAACCGCAGCTACGCGGGGCCAAGGCACCAACTTATCATCGGTGATGGCAACGGCCTCGAATTCGCTTATATTTTCGGACATGCATTCCCTATCCATATGATTGTTCGCTGACGCTTTAATCTATAGGAAGTTAAATCCGGTGACAATGATTTAGACTGAGGTGTCGAGCTTCACTGTTTTTTCAGCGAGTCTTGATATGATGCTTCATTTCTCTACGGACAAATGAAGCATCATTTTGCAGGCTTTTTTAGCCTATACTCGAACGTGATCGCATTTATATGACGAATCGCTTTGTATTTTGAAGGTGTAACATATGAAAGCGGAGCCATTAAAGCGCGGTGATTTCAAAAACCAAACATGTCTCCGGCATGAGTAGAGGTATTTGTAAGCCTGCTTTGGCTAAAACATCGCCGCTGGCTTCATATCCTGGTTGCATCAAGCCTGAGGTTTCTAATCTGTGCGGTTGGGGGGTCACGATATTAGAGGGGAAAACCATTTTGATATTATATCGGGTGTTGGGATCAAGGCCGGGGAATTTTAATATGCCGGGTAATATCTGCCGCATAGTGTCTAATTGGGCATAGGAAAAAAGGGCTCGCTGTTTGTCTTTTGCGACAACGCCAATAGCATTTTGAAAATCAGGCCCGTCGAGACGCATGAAAGTACCGCGATGCAATAAATCTCGGTGCTTTTTGTAAAGAGAGAAAGCCTCGCGAAGGGTGGTTTTATCTTCTTCGCTCATTTTTAACAGATCTGCCTCAACACCCATATGCCCAAACAGGGCTGTCGCCGCGCGTAAGCCCATTGATAAAACCCGATTGGTGATATGGCATTCGCGGGGACCCACATGAGCACCGATGATACTTAACGGGAAGAAAAACGAGGCCCCCCGCTGGATAGATTGGCGGTCAATGGCATCATTGCTATCAGAGGTCCAGATGCGATCCATCCGTTCTAATATTCCGTAGTCGGTTCTTGCGCCGCCCGAGGAACAACTTTCGATTTCAACAGTGGGGTGGCGTTCGCGTAATCGATCCACTAATTTATAAACAGCGCGTGTTTGTGCGTGTACGGCTGGTGTGCCGTTTGCGCCGCCTGGATGATTTAGATCGCGGTTCATGTCCCATTTCAAATAAGCAATATCTGGATACTCAACCAGTATTTTATCGATTTGCTGGAAAATGTTTTCTGCGGCTTCAGGTCTGGTTAAATCGATTACGAATTGATTTCTAAAGGGGACATGGGGAGAGGGGGGAGCCGCCAAAATCCAATCGGGATGGGTGCGGAAAAAATCACTGTCTTTGTTGACCATTTCCGGTTCAACCCAAAGGCCAAATTCCATATCATTCTTTTTAACGTAATCAATAATCGGTTGCAGGCCGTTTGGATAAATTCCGGTATCGACAACCCAGTCACCAAGTCCGGCCTCATCATTTCTGCGGGCTTTAAACCATCCATCATCCAGAACAAACCGTTCAACGCCAACGCTGGCGGCAGCATCTACCAGTTTGGTTAGCACTTCTTCGGAATGGTCAAAATAAATACCTTCCCATGTATTATAATGGATAGGGCGTACCTTATTATGAAGGCGTTTGTCTTCTAATGTATCATGATAGAAATCATGGAACATATTGGACATGGATGATAATCCGTTGGGGGAATATGTTGCATAGAGTTTGGGTGTTGTGTAACTTTGCCCTGCTGGAACACTCATCTCGCCCGGCATAAAATATTCACCGATTTGCAGAATATGGCGCCCATCAGCTAAGGTTTCTATGCGGGTGTGGTGGTTGCCGCTCCAGCCAAAGTGGACCCCAAGGCACGGGCCCGCGCTTTCAGTTGTTTGTGAGGAACATAAGACGAGGCCGGGAAATCTATCATGGGATGTGCGGCCGCGCCGGTTTTCGGAAATAAAACCGCCTTGTCTAAGGGGGGCGCGGTTGGTTTGAAACTCACCGGCCCAGCGCCCCGAAAAACTGATGACTTCATCAAATTCTGCTGGAACGCGAACGCAAGAAACAGCCGCCCAATCGATTGTTAACAGTGTGCTGGCGATGTTTTTAAAGGTGGTTTCTATGGTGATGACATCATTATCGTTTTGGCAGGTAAAGTGATATTCTACGCCTAAACCGTGGGCTTTATCTTCGCAGAAGATAATCACCTGATTGTCTGTCTGGCTGACTTTTTGGACCAGTAATATGGGGGCCCAATCTTGCCCATTCCGGTGAACCTCGAGGCCGGTGGGGCCAAGATATCCCGTTCCCAACTCGCATGAAAGGCTTGCTGGCACCTCGACGAAAGCCCCGCCCTGTGCCCCCTGTCGTGTGCGTAAAGTAATGATATCACCAGCAGTCTCATGGTCTTGCAGCCTTGCCCCCCAATAGGCTATATTAGGTGTCTCACCTTGGGCTGCATTTAGGAGAAGCGTTGAATTTTTACCATGTAGGAAATAATGGGATTGAGTTTTCGACATATTATTCTCGTTAAATAATGGGATAATGAAATGATAAAAAGAAGGGGGGGCCGTTTTCTAATTAAATACGCACTCAAAGATGCTAGCGTATTTTCGCATTAGAACATAGTCACCTTTTTCGAAAAAGCAAAGACGCAAAGACGCGATTTATTTATGGATACTCTTTCAGAACGACAGACGTCAATTTTATCCCTTGTTGAAGAGCAGGGTTTTGTAGCAACCGAGCATCTGGTTGCGACTTTCGGGGTAACGCCGCAAACCATCAGGCGTGATATTAACCAACTCTGTGAGCGTAATTTATTGCAACGCTTTCATGGCGGCGCTGGCCCACCAGTAAGTACACGCAATGAACCTTATCCGGAACGTCAGCGGGCTTTTCCCGTGAATAAAAGACGGATTGGTGAGTTGGTTGCTGAAAATGTCCATGATGGTGCATCACTGTTTTTAAATATCGGGACCACGACAGAAGCCGTTGCCCAAGCGTTGCTCCGCCGTAATAATCTGCGCGTGGTTACCAATAATTTAAACGTAGCGCAAATTCTCTCTAAAAATGCTTCTTTTGAGATTTCTTTAGCGTGTGGATTGGTGCGAAAACTGGATGGCGGCATTGTTGGCCAAGAGGCAACGGAATATATGTCAAGGTTCCGGATGGACTTTGGCATTATCGGGGTGAGCGGTATTGACCCTGATGGATCGTTACTGGATTTTGATAGCCGTGAAACGGAGACCGCGCGAGAAATTATCAAAAATTCAGGAAAATCATTATTAGTTGCTGACCACTCGAAATTTGGTCGGCGGGCTATGGTGCGGTTTGGTGATTTAAAAGATGTTGATGAACTTTATACGGATGAAAATGTTCCAGATGAATTCTCCGCAATTCTTGAAGATGCAGATGTGAAAGTTCATGTGGCGCCGCCAACTGATATGAGTTAGCCCTTATTTATTTACCCGTATTTATTAATTCAAAATTGTATTTTTGATAAATTCAACCATATTGGCGTTTGCCTTTTGCGCAATTGTAATGGGTAGAATATTAAACGCGTGTATGCCGCCAGGATAAATATCCAGAATGGTTTGATTGCCAGCCCTTTGCCACGCCGACGCCATAAATAGGCTATCATCCAAAATGGGGTCTAACGTACCCACTGTAAATAGTGCAGGGGGCATATCTTTAAGATCGGCATAAAGAGGCGAGATATCGGGGTCACGCCGCGCTTCGCTATCATATTGCTTTGGTGGTAAAAGATTGTCAAAAAACCATGCACATATCGGGGTGTTGATGATCAAACGACGTTCCCCCCATTGGCGTAAGCTGGGCGTCATGGAAAAATCGTATATCCCGTAAACAAGATTTGCGCCGATAAACCCAGTATAAGCGTGTTTGTCGCGCATTCTCAAAAGGGTTACGGCGCAGAGGTGG
This sequence comes from uncultured Parvularculaceae bacterium, assembly GCA_938015425.1. Taxonomy (GTDB): domain Bacteria; phylum Pseudomonadota; class Alphaproteobacteria; order Caulobacterales; family Parvularculaceae; genus CALLPQ01. Next base: position 11,475 of record CALLPQ010000002.1, read on the forward strand.
GCCCCCGCACTTTCTCCGCCAATGACTATTTTGTCACTTCCAAATTCCTGACTACTGTTTTTGACAAGCCAACAGGCCACTGCCTCGCAATCATCAGGCGCGGCAGGCCATGGGTTTTCTGGCGCTAATCTATATTCTACAGAAATAACAGCAAGATTAAGGTGAATGGCCAGTGCGGCTAATCCTTGGTCTTGTGCATCTGCGCTTCCGATTGTGTGCCCGCCGCCATGTATGTGAAGATAAATCCCGTTGATCGTTTCCGGTTTGAATATTCGTACGGGTACGTCCAGATTATTTTCTGTAATGGTGCGCCACACCCCCATGGGAGAAAGGGGTTGCGCTGCTAAAACGCCGCCTTCACCATTTTTCCTTGCGGTTCTGGTTGCCTCGGCCCCGATCTGGGTTATGTCGGGGTAAGCGTTTAAAAGCGCTTCAATCTCTTCAACGCTTTTTGCTGTTTCATCGCTTATAGCATCGGCTTTAAAGACGTTAGGGTCTAATGAATATCGAGCCAATGTTTTATCATATGACATAAATTCGGGCCTATACTGAATTAAGGCTAAGTTTTATCGGATCGAATTTGAGGGATATAGAGTTATCGGAAAACCCGCCTCAATATCATGACAAAACCACGATTATAAAATTAGCTAATGATTTTCGTTTGAAGGCCTTGAGGCATTTTTCATTGCGAGATAGGCTGCTTCATTGTTGCGGGTGCTATAATTTGTGGAGGACGTGGATTGCAGGTTTTGTATAAGAGAAGTATCCCGATTAACGGCGTTTCTTAATTGCCGAAAGACATTATTCGCCTTAGCGCTTCGAACGCGTTGTGTTTTCCCTAAAACACGAAACAGGTCCTGTGTGGTTGGTTGTTTTTTCCCGTTCATTATCTGCCCCAATGATCGTTGGATAGTTTGAATTCTATTTAAAATAATTCTTAAGCCCAAAGATAAACTGGTTTGAAAAGGTTAACGAAAAGTTAACAGCGTTGGAAAGTCAAAATCTGATGTAATTAAGCAACGCCGTTTTAGAGGGTTAGATCGATATAGTCTATTTAATCAGTATAATGAATGGATTATGATTTGACCAGAACATAGGAGCCGGGGGCGGCTTCGATTGGTTTTAGTTTTCCTTCACCCGGGGTGCGAGCAGGAACATGTCCGGGACTGGTTTCGTTGAGCCATTTAATCCAATGGGTCCACCATGACCCGGAATGACGGGTGGCATTTTCTTGCCATTCTTCAACACTTTCAGGTAATTCATCGTTTACACTATGGTGATATTTGTTCCTAGACGGATGATTAACAACACCGGCAATGTGCCCCGATCCGGCGAGAGTGTAACGTACATCGCCGCCATAAAGCTTTGCGCTATTATAGATAGAGCGATAGGGCGCAATATGGTCTGTTTCTCCTGCTTGCATATAGATAGGAATGGTGACTTTGGAAAGATCAAGTCGTTTTCCATCCATAATCATTTCTTTGTTTGCAAGCCTGTTTTTTTGATAATATTCACGCAAATAAAATAGGTGCACATTTTTTGGCATGCGCGTTGCGTCAGAATTCCAGAAAAGTAAATCAAACTTATCGGGTTCTTTGCCCTTTAGATAATTGTCAATAACGAAAGACCAGATTAAATCATTTGATCGTAACATATTAAATGTTGTTGCCATGGCGCGCCCTTCTAAAACGCCGCCGGCGGCATCCATTTGTTTTGCGATGGCATCTAGTTGTGGATCATCAACAAAGAGCTGAAGATCACCCGCTTCCGTAAAATCGCTTTGCGCGGTAAAGAATGTTGCAGACTTAATTCTGTCATCTCCAATTTGCGCCATATAAGACAAGGCTGTGGATAGCATTGTCCCGCCTATGCAATAGCCAATGGTGTCAACGTCTTTTTCACCGGTGGCTTGCTCGACAGCATCAAGTGCTTCAAAAGCCCCTTGTTTAATATAATCAAAAAATGTTTTCTCTTTAAGGTCAGATCCCGGATTAACCCAAGAAACCACAAAAACTGTGCGACCCTGCTCGGTTAGCCATTTTATAAAAGAGTTTTTTGGTTGTAGATCAAGAATATAAAATTTATTGATCCATGGCGGGAAGATAATCATCGGTCGTTTAGAAACTTGGGGTGTAACCGGATTATATTGAATGAGTTGCATAATGTCATTTTGATAAATAACACTGCCCGGTGATGTGGCGATATTTACGCCTGGTGTAAAATATTCGGTGTCGGTTTGTTTTATTGAAAGATTTCCATCCCCGCGATCAAGATCTTCCAATAGGTTCTTATATCCTTTTAAAAGGTTTTCACCTTTACTTTCTAATGTTGCCTCAACGACTTCGGGGTTAAGAACGGCAAAATTTGAAGGCGATAATGCATCAGTGAATTGCTGAGTGTAAAATAATGCCTTTTTATGCTCATGCTCTTCGAGCCCCTCTAACTCTTTTACGGTAGATTGTAGCCAGTTTGTCGTGATCAAATAAGATTGTTTTATGAAATCAAGCATGGGATTTTCTTCCCATGCTTCGTGGTTAAAACGTTTATCGTTTATCTCGGGTGTTGCTGTTGGGCGCACGTCTTCGCCCGCGATTTTGCGTTGTGAATTCGCCATAAGTTTTGCAAAGTCGCCCCACAATTTAAATTGCCGTTGCATCACCGTGCCTGGGTCTTGGGACAATCCTTTGATGAGTTCCTGAAAGGCTTCATTTACATTTAAAGGGTCTAGGGCTAACTCCCCCGTTACTTTTTTAAAGTCAGGGTTTTGTTGTATATAATCATTAAATACATCTTGGCTTTTGCCGGTTATATCGCTGATATATTCCGATAAAGCATCAAAGTCAGCATACATACTTTTTGTTGGGCTCTTTGATGTGTTTCCCGATTGTTTGGTGGAAGAATTCTTTTCCTGTCTCTGTTTGGTGTTAGGGCGCGATTGTGTGTTAGCGTTGTTTTTTTGCTTTGATGCGCTAGCAGATGATGATTTTGTTGTTGATTTTGAGGACGCAGAATTCTTTATTGTTTTCTTCTTTATCACCGTTTTTTTCACCGCACCTTTTGCAGCCGGTTTCTTTTTGGTGGTGGCTCTTTTCTTAGGGGATACTCTTTTCTTGGAAGGCGCAATCTTCTTGGTTGAGCCCGTCTTCTTGGTTGAAGTTGCTTTTTTGGCCGATTTTAATTTGGCGGGGGCCTTACTTTTGGCTGTCCGTGTTTTTGAGGATGAGGGTTTTTTTGTCATTTTTTTGCTTTTATCATGTTTCATAAAGGGCAATTACCGTTATGATGTTAAAATTAGCAGGCAGGAAGTCTATAAAATCGGCTATTTCTGATGGATGTATAAGCCCGAATATGAGGGATAAGCAATGAGTGAGATGCGTTTTCAACCAAATATTCTCAGAAAACCTGTGCATTCGGGCAAATGTGAACAATCAAAGCGCAAAAAGGGGGGGGCAAGCCTGTTAGGCCCTGATGTGTTGGGTTTGGTCTTTCGCCCTTTCGTGTGTAGCCTTTTGGTGTTCGGCGTAACAGGATGTGAAACGGCTAAGCGATTAGCACCGCCCGGATTTATTAAATATGAAGACCTTGAAAAAGGTATTCCTATTGATCCTGACATTCAAGCGCGTATTGAAGCGATCCCCCAAGAGCGCGAAGTTAAATATCCTAATCTCTCCCAAGGTCCGCAAGAAACGCCGGAAGGTTTAGCAAAACCGGATCGCGATTTTGAAACCGAGAGATTGATAGGCTTACGTGATCAAAACCAAAATGCTATTGACCGTACACGCAATGAAGCCAAAGGGGAGTTTGGCATTGATGAAAATGGTCGCCCCGTTGGTAATCAAGATGCGGCATTGGCGGAGAACATTGAGAACTTGAAAAAATCGATCGCAAAAGATCGCCGGGACTTGGAAGAAGAAAGAAAAGAACCATTTCCAGAACCTATCGATGTAACCGGCGCGCCGGAGCAAAAAGATCCGTTTGATGATGATGAAGGCTAGACTTAAGGGGGAGATTGAAAAATGCAGAAATATATAAAACCTATTTTGAGTGCGTGTATTGCCATTGCTATTATGAGTGTTGGGCGGCTGGCCTATGACGGGTACAAGCAACAAGCGGTTACATCCCAATCTCTAGAAGCATATTTTGCAAAAGACTTACCGCGTTTTACGGCTATATTAAAAGCGGATTTTCCGGATGATTTCTTATTGATTATTGAAGCAAACATGGAAGAGATTAAAAAAGGTGGTTCCCAACAGGCTGTTCGGGAAAATATTACAGCCAGGGTTAGCGATATCCGCCGTAAATATGCCGATCAGGTTTATTATGGGCCGGATAATGGATTTAAACAGATAATACAAATTTCTATAGACCTTCATAAAGCTGTTAAAGAAAAACAAGGTGTTCTTGTCTGTGGTTCCGTTGTGTATGCGGGGATTAATGTGTTACCGCTTAAAGATGTCCCACAATATTTTTCCTATCTTGATGAACAAGGTGAATCAATTTTTCGAACTATTCGTATAGCGATTGATAACCCTGTAAATCGTGAAGAATTGCAAGAAAATGATTGGGGCACGATTGCGAATGCTTTGCTAGAGGATGGCATGTCACAAGAAGAGTTTGACTTAATTGCTCAACAAGATTCACAAAACGAAAAATATTGCGGCGTGATGGACAAGTTTTTAAAAACCCTTCGTGATAATGATACACCGGAGGGAATGCGTGTGCGTGCAGATTTTGTGCGTGGTCTTATGAAGCAATAAAATGCACCAAAATAGTAAGCACTATTTTGAGATAATAATAAAAGTGCGTTAGTTATTGTTAATCAGCTCTAATTGATTGTCCACCTGTTCTGCGGCCATGACCACGGTTTGTATTGACCGGTTGAAAAAATCTTGTGGTACGCTTGAAAAATCATCACTAGGTTGATGGTAATCTTTATGGTCTTCGACACCGAAATATAAAAAACTTATGCCTGCTTCATGGAATGGACCGTGGTCTGATTGTGTTGTCCAGTCATTACTTCCCAGGTCCGGACTATCATGCCCCATTTTTAAAGAAACCGGCGCGGTTTTGGCGATAGATGTGATAAGCGGTACCAAGTTTGGTTGATGATAGGTGCCTGCCACGTAAAGCTCGTTTTTGTTGTTTTTGCTGAGCATGTCAAAATTAATATTGAACCCAATGCGATCCCGCTCAATCACTTCGTCGGTCAAAAATGCTTTAGCCCCTTGCAGGCCCATTTCTTCTGCGTCCAGCAGTGCGATAATAATGTCGTTTTCTGGCGGGTTTTCCATGAAGTGGTTGGCAACCGCGAACGCGCCCGCAACGCCGGAAGCATTATCATCGGCGCCATTATAGATAGTGTTGTCTCTAACACCCAAATGGTCAAAATGCGCTGTCACAATAATCGCTTTGGCATCTGCCCCTTTTGTACCGGCAATTTTGGCGATCAGGTTTGTGCCTTTAATGTCTTGACCGTTACGATTTGTAAATGTGAATTCTTGTTCGTAAGATGCACCAAGTGGGCGGATATTTTGCGATTGTAATTGACTGATCAACCATTGACGCGCCTTTAGATTGCCCGGTGTTCCCGTGCGTCGTCCTTCCATCTCGTCAGAGGATAATACAGATAGAATGTTTAATGGTCCGTCCACTGCAAAATTATTTTGGGTTTGTGAGGGCGCCGTTGTTGGAGATGCTGTTTCATCTATAGGTGTTTTAGACGTTTGGCTGGGGTCAGCGCACGCAGCTGTGAGCGTAATGCCGATAACATAAAGAGAATATCTGATGGGTTTTGAAAAACTTGGGTTATGTTTCATGCTCTTACCTCTTTAATGCCTCTCTATTTCTCCTAACCATTACCGCGTTACCGGGAAAAGCGCAAATATGTACGATCATCAAAAGAAACTTGATCTAGGGTTAGCCCTTTAGAGGCGATATTTTCGCTTATACATAAAGGGTCTTGTGTCAATAATTTTGCTAATGTTGTTTCGCTTTCTTCCAAGGTGTCTTTTAAAAGGGGATAGCCATCGGAGGCGATGATAATCTCACCTATGGAGTCTGGCACATCAATAGTCTCGATAAATTTACGGGGAACTTTAAAACCGTTTATTTCTCCAAACCCTAATGGATGATTTTCATGATTGGCAAAATCAAGAAGTGGTTTGAAAAAGGGGGCAAAAGAATGTTCATAGGCTTTACTGGCCATAAGGGTTTTAATGTCGGGGTTTTCAAGAAGGAGAGAATGGAGATTAACGGCGCGTTGGCGGGCGGAAATGATTTCTATCTCTGTTTCATTCAAATAGGTTTTTTTGCCAAATCGAAATTGACAATCCCCCACACGCCAGATTTGTTGGTGAGGGAATGAGTAGCACGTAAAACTAAATCCCCCAGTATATTTCATATTGGCATGATTATAATGTTTTTTGCGTTCTGCGATCATATTCGTTAGGGCACCAACGAGATCAATAAGGGTTGTCTGTTCATTTACAGCCATAAGAAGAATGCGGGCGCGTTCGACACTATCTTGAATAAAATTGGTATCGCGGTAATCAGGGCCGCGAAATCCATCGATTACGCCATAACAATTTTCCCCAATCACCAGTCGGTCTTCACTATAATGGTTATCAGTATATTTTCCGCATGTGAATTGCTCTATAATTCTTGGTGAAATTTTTGGTGAAGTTTTTGGCATACGGTTATCCATATAGTTGGTTAGGCAACCATGTGGCGAGCTGCGGAAATAGAATGAGTAAACCAATAGCAATAATTTGTATAATGATAAAAGGAATAGCACCGCGATAAATATCACTGGTTTTAATTTCCGGTGGTGCAACGCCGCGAAGATAGAATAACGCAAAACCAAAAGGTGGGGTTAGAAAAGAGGTTTGCAAATTGATGGCCATCAAAACCCCAAGCCATACAGGGTCAAGGCCCATGCCCAGTAAAACCGGAGCTACAAGGGGGACGACCACGAGGGTGATCTCGATAAAATCAAGGAAAAACCCAAGCACGAACATAACCAGCATAACCATGGCAACAGCCCCGATTAGCCCGCCGGGGGTTGCCTCTAACGCGCTGCGCACCGTGTCATCACCGCCAAGGCCGCGAAACACCAACGAGAATAAAGCCGCACCAATTAAAATTGTAAAGACCATTGTGGTCACACGCGTGGTTTGATCCGCAATCGGTGCCGCCAATTTGTTTTTGGTCAAGTTAAAAAAGCTTGCGGCAATACCCCATGGAATAAGTGCACAAAAGATCAAGGCAATGATTAATGCAACTTGATCGATAGACGAAATATCATTGCGGCCAATCCTTAAATCAAAAAGTTCAGTCATAATAAACAGGCCAAGTGTGGCGAGCGCTGCCAGAATAATACTGATACGGAGAAAATTATTGAAATTAATTTTTGTGGCCCTAGATGATGTGGAAGTGGATGATGTGGGGCTAAATCTTAATCCGGCGATCAGTAATGCCCCGATAGCCCCCACGCCGGCGGCTTCAGTCGGTGTGGCGGCCCCGCTTAAAATCGACCCCAAAACCGCAATAATCAAAATCAAGGGAGCGGGTAGGGCTTTTAAAGCGGCCTGCCATATTTCTTTTTTGGTGCCAAGTTCCGATAGGGGAATGGCGGGGGATTTATGACCCTGAAAAGTGGCAACAAAAATTTGATAAAGAATATACAACCCCACCAACATAAGGCCCGGAAATAAAGCGCCTGCAAATAAATCACCGGCAGATACAGCCTCGGGTGAGAAATTTCCTGCGGCTAATTGGGATTTTTGATAAGCATTGGAAATGGCATCCCCCAACAAAATCAAAACGATTGAAGGCGGGATAATCTGGCCTAATGTGCCTGCTGCTGCGATCGAGCCAGTAGCGAAAGCGGGATCATACCCGCGCCTTAACATAGTCGGTAGACTGAGCAATCCCATAGTGACCACAGTCGCGCCCACAATACCTGTAGATGCGGCGAGCAATGCCCCCACGATGGTCACAGAGATGCCAAGCCCGCCGCGCAGCGAGCCGAATAGTTTTGCCATGGCATCTAATAATTCTTCTGCTATTCGTGATTTTTCCAAAATCACCCCCATAAGAATAAACATGGGAACGGCAATCAGGGTGGTGTTGGTGACAGCGCCAAATACCCGTTGCGGATAGGGAATTAAAAAGCTGATATCAAACACGTTAAAAGCAATGCCCAATATAGCAAATAAAAGTGCTGTCCCCGCAAGGCTGAACGCAGCGGGATAGCCCAGCAATAACAAACCGCATAAGAAAACCACCATGATGATATCGAGCCACGGGGCAAGGACACAAGGGCAAATGAAAAAATCGTGCAGGAATTCCATTATGACACCCCGTTTTCAGCAAGACGGGTTGGATAGAGCGTGTCAACAGATTCCATGGCTTTGGTGTAGGCCGCCATCAACAAGAATATTGCGTATGCAGGAATGAGGGATTTTAGCAAAAATAAAAGCTGCACCCCTGAAACTTCGGCTGACCCTTCGGTTGATTGCCACGAGGCAAAAACATAAGGCGAGGCCGTCCAGAGTAGTAGGAGACAGACAGGAAGCATCAAAAAATAAGTCCCGAAGAGATTGATAAGGGCTTTACGGCGAGGGCTAGCACCACGATAGAAAATATCAACACGCACATGATCGTCCGTAAGCAATGCATATCCGGCAGCCAGCAAAAAAACACTGCCATGCATATAAACAATGCTTTCTTGTAGCCAAATAAAATTAAGGCCAAAGCTATGCCTTAAAATCACCACCATAAACTGGGCAATGGCCATGATAAATACCAACCACATGGCCGTGCGCCCCACTTTTTTAGTAATAGCCTCGAAAAGAATGGCAAGTTTTGTGGCTGAACGGGCAATCCCGCCAAAACCCAAAGATAGTAAACCCAGTCCCAATATTCCTAAGGCCCATATTAGAATTTTTGGCGGAAAGGGGTTTATCTCTAACCATGGGGTGAAATAGATAAACAAACAGCCCGTCAAAACAACCCCTAAAATAAGGGCAATATAGATGAAAGATTGGGTTAAATTGTGTTGAACCTGAAACCGTTTGTTGAACAAATGCGCAAGGGGCATCAACATTAATGGGAATAACAAGCTGACGGCCATCCAGTTTAAAATATCACCTACAAGGCTAAGCATATTTAATCCTTATAGTGAGAATACACGGCGGCGCACCGCCATATAAGCTTCATCAGATATGCCAGACCAGATTTGTGATCTGGCTAGGGACGCGCTATAGCTTTCAAAAATGCGGCGGGTGATGTCATCGCTTTCTGCGGCCTCTCGCAAAACGTCTTTGGAAGCCGAGGCCAAGGCTTCCATCACCTCATCAGGGAACTGACGCAGCTCGACATTGTGTTTATTGATTAATTCATCAAGGCCGATGGAGTTAAAATGACCATATTCGGCTAAAGATAAATGGTTTGCCTGGTGGCAAGCGGCGCGAACTATCCCTTGTTCTTGTGCGCTCAAATCATTCCAGAAATCAAGATTGAGGCCAACGCCCAATTGCGCACCGGGTTCATGAAAACCGGGCCAGTAATAATATTTGGCTTCGCGATAAAACCCGAATGCAAGATCGTTCCATGGGCCTACCCACTCGGTGCCATCAATAGCACCCGATTGCAGGGCTTGATAAATCTCGCCGCCAGAAAGCGTCACCGAAGAAGCGCCGACTCTGTTTAAAACCTCTCCGCCAAGGCCGGGCATGCGAATTTTTAACCCGCGCATATCTTCCAGCGAATTAATCTCCTTTTTATACCACCCTCCTAACTGATGGCCTGTGTTACCGGCGATGAAAGGTTTGATATTAAATTTTGCTGATAATTCATCCCATAATTGCTGGCCGCCGCCAAACTCCGTCCACGCCATAATTTCCGAAGCTGTCATCCCGAAGGGCACCGAGGTAAAAAAGGGAAACCCCGCTGATTTTCCAACCCAGTAATATTCTGCGCCATGATACATTTCTGCGGCCCCGTTGGAGACCGCATCAAAACATTCTAAAGCAGGAACCAATTCGCCTGCTGCATAAACGGTGACGTTTAAAGCGCCGCCACTCATAAGCGTAATAAATTCGGCTGTGCGTTCCGCCATAGTGCCAAGGCCGGGAAAATCTTTTGGCCATGTGGTCACCATTTTTATCTCACGCGGGGTTATATCTCCGCACTTTGCTGAATTGATTTGGGACCCGACTTTAGAATAGTCACCGCAATCACAAGCGGCGGTTAAACCAGCAGCGCCTAATGCTGCGCCGCCTGTTAGCAATTGTCTTCTTTTAATCATGGTGTGTCCTGCGCCCTAATTTTGTTTTCCCTAATTTTGTTTTCTTAGACGCTACCACAATTATAAGGTATACGGCTAGCATATTGATTGGTTAGTTTCCATGAATGAAAATTAGTGATATTGTTTCAAAATGATTATTAAAATAAATAATTATTTGGCGATCTTCTTGATCGGATTGGCCTTAATATCATGTACACAAGAGCATGGTGAGGCATCCTCAAATACCTCATCAAAAAAGGTGGATTTAACGCGCGATATTCAAAAGGCTTGTGATCGGATTCCTATAGATTATATTTATTTTTATGAGCGCTCAAAATATTGGAACCAATCTTGCCAGCGTGCGAAAGATGAAGCTGCCCAACTTGAGGGATCCCAAGGGGTCTTAGCCGTTTTAGAGCGTTTGGTCGATGACCTGTATGATCCTCATTTACATCTGAACACAAATAATGACCATTCACCGAGGCTCGTTCCTTCAAATTCTGATCTATGGTTTGAACTGAGAGGAGATAACTATGTTGTGACAGCGGTCCGTCCAGATAGTGGGGCCGCAAAAGCGGGGATACGCCTAGAAGACCAGCTTATCCGGTTTAATGGTCTTATACCAAAGGACCTGGCGTTAACAAGGATATTTTCCGGGCGAATGGATATAACAAAAGAGCGGCGTTTATGGGCTATTAATGCAGCGATAGCGGGACGTAGGGATGAGCCAAGAATAATTGAATTACGCCGTGGTGAGATTGAATTGAAATTTGATTTACAAAGCCCTGATGTTAATTATCCAAATTCATTAGTAGACCATAAAATTTTTCCAGACCGTATAGGCTATATCCGCTTTAATGATAGTTTAGATAGCCTAGGAACTGTTGAGGCTTTTAATCTTGCCCTTGATGATATTCGTGACACGAAGAGCTTAATCATTGATTTACGGACAACGCCAAGCGGCGGAAATACGGATGTGGCAGAACCTATTTTAGCGCAATTTATTAATAGAAGGATATCATATCAACGTACAGTTCTACGAGATGGAAGTGTTGTCGATCGTATCATATCGCCTTCAGAGTTAGGGTTTTATGATAAGACTGTGATTGTGCTGGTAGGTCGTTGGACCGGCAGTATGGGAGAGGGGATGGCAGTTGGTTTTGATGCTATGAATATGCTTGTTATGGGAAGTCCGATGGCGGGCCTTGCCGGTGGTACGGAACCGATTATATTGGAAGAAACGGGAGTTTCGATTTGGGTACCCATATATGATTTGCACCACATAAATGGAACCCCACGCCATGAATGGCAACCTACGGAAGTTTTAACAGCTGATAATGGCAATGAAGCGGATATCTTGCTGGAGCATGCGCTTAATAGATTAAGACAAAAGTAGTGTTTTTAATAAGGCTGATCAAAAGTTTCTTAGAATGTGATTATTAAGAAATTTTAGTTTATGAGTTTTTTCCATGAAAAACGTCTTATTTTTATGTTCGGCCAATAAGTGGCGAAGCCCAACGGCGGAGCAAATTTTTACCGGCTGGCCCGGAGCCGAAGTCGATTCCGCCGGATTAAATGCAGGGGCGGTGGTGGAGCTTTCAACAGAACAATTGGAGTGGGCCAGCATAATTTTTGTTATGGAAAAAACCCATAGGGCAAAACTGTCCAGAAAATTTAAAAGGCATTTAAAGGGGAAACGCATTATCTGCCTTGATATCCCCGATCATTATGAATTTATGGATGAAACTTTGATCGCGATATTAAAGGCCAAGGTGACGCCGCATTTGCGGTAACGGCATCACCCTTAAAGTTAGCTGACTATTGAATATTATTTCACCATTAAATAAGCGCCGCCGATCAAAAGGGCCGTGGCCAATAGCCGGTTTAGGTCAAACAACCGGACTTGCACTCCGAAGCCACCAAAATGATCGATTAAAACTCCGGCCAACATTTGCCCCACCACGATTAAGGTAATGGCGGATGCTGCCCCCAATTTTGGGAAAGTTTGATTAAGGGTTAGATATAAGACAAGCCCTAATACGCCCGCGCCTAACATATACCATGATAATTGACGCCATTGGACAATTTGCTCACCGCCCCTTGCAAGGAGTAAAACCAGTGAGGCAATCGCGCCGCCTAAATGGATGATAAAACTTCCCGCAGCGCCCCCCACGCGTTGGCTCATCTGGGTGGCGATGGCACCTTGCATACCCACAGCGGCGCCGCCTAAAATACCTAGAAAAATGGTAATCGCTATCTCAATCATAATACTATCCTGTTGGTGTGAATTTGGCATGGGTATAGGGGAGAAAGAAACGAGATTCCATAAAAGAATGGCTCCCGATTTAACATCAGCAGTATATGTAATGCAGACCCAATAATTTCGGGAGGGGTCAATTAAACATTTTATGTTCGGAAAAATTTAGCCCAACGGTAAAACTTTATCTAGAAGCGTTGGGTCAAAGCTATTGGGTTATATCCAATAGCCAGAGCCATAGGGGTCTAATAGAATTTATTGATGATCTATTTATCTGCTTCTATCTTATCATTCTTCATGGCAACCCACCCTTTAGCGGTTAGTTTTTCCATGGGATGGAAATTGCCTTTATATTCCATTTTTTGAGACCCTTTAACCCAGTAGCCCAAATAGACATGGTTTAAACCAAGCTCATGGGCGAGCGCGATATGGTCTAAAATCATATATTGGCCAAGGCTGCGTTTTGCGTCATCCGGATCGAAGAAACTGTAAACCATGGAAATGCCGTCGGCGAGACGGTCGGTTAGGGCTGTGGCCACAAGGCGTTCATGGCCACTTTGTTCCCGCAACCAATATTCCACAATCATGGTGTCAACGCGGGTCTCTTCAACCATGGTTGAATAGTCCAGGACTGTCATCTCGGCCATGCCGCCACTGTGATGACGCGCATCAAGATAAGCCCGTAAAATAGAAAACTGCTCCGATGTGGCAAGGGCGGGCCGGATACGACGTATAAGGTCTTGGTTACGGTTGATGATACGCCGCCGTGATTTGGTAAGATAAAAATCGTTAACCTTAACCCGAACCGCCACACAAGCATTACAGTTTTCACAAGCAGGCACATAAATAATATTTTGTGACCGTCTAAAGCCGCGCTGAGTCAAAGACGAGTTTGTTTGTGAGGCTTGTTCATCGGTTAAAAAAGAAAATATTTTACGTTCTGATCGCCCATGAAGATAGGGGCAAGGGGCAGGCGAAGTGACATAATAATCACTTGTGCTCTCCAGTCCGTAGCGTTCTTTGATATCTTCTTTACGCATAAATATTCCTTACCAGAAAAACCTTAGCGTTGTGTGCGCAAAGACGCAATAAATTGAAACAATTATCTGCATTAGATAGTTTTTTCATAATCTTGTTGAAGTTCCTTTTGGCCTTTGTTCTTTAAGCAATATGCAAAAACTGTGCTGTATTAGGGGAGGAGAATAAGCTCATAGAATTGTGAAAAATATTAATAGATATGGTTACTGATGGTATTTGTTGGGTGTGACTTTCTATAGGGTATTTAAAGAATGCCGATAGAGCGAAAATAAAGTGGTGCGATAATGGAGTAGACAATCCAGATCACAATAATCAAGGGGCCACCCACGCGGATAAAGTCTGAAAATTTATAATGGCCGGGGGTCATTACCAATAGATTGGTTTGATAGGCAACGGGTGTTGCGAAAGAGCAATTTGCCCCGAAGATAACCGTTAATGCCAAAACATGTGGATCAATCCCTACCGAGTTGGCGGCGCTAATAGCGATGGGCATGAATAACACAGCCGTGGCGTTGTTTGATAAAACATTGGTAATTGCGGCGCAGACAATAAAGAATGCAGATATTAAAACCACAGGCCCAAAACCGCCCGCTGAACTTGCGAGCGCTTCGCCAATTAACCGTGCGCCGCCAGTGCGCTCAAGGGCGACCCCCATGGCAAGAGCGGCGCCGATTAATAGATAAATCCGTTGATCTATTGCGCGCGCGGCTTGGCGTACGTTCAAACAGCCAAACGCCACCATCGCCGTTGCCCCCGCAATCGCCGATATGGCAATGGATAAAAGCCCCGTTGCGGTGGCAATAACGACCGCGGTGAAAATAAGGCTGGCAATGCGTGCGTTACGTTTATCGGGTAGTTCTTTCATGCTGGTTTCTAGCAGCAAAACATCACGGTCGGACCGTAGGGCATGGACGTCACGCACCGCCCCGACAATCAATAAAACATCTCCGGCCTCAAGACGGATAGTATTCATCCTTGCTCTGATCATCCGGCTTCTGCGTTCTATGCCAAGGATTACGCAATTGGTTTGATAATGGAAACCGATTTGTGCGATTGATCTTCCGGTCATGCGCGAGCCGGGGGCAACAATGGCCTCGACCATAGTAAGTTGGGGGGGTATCTGATTGTTAGCGTCTTCATGTTCTATGGATGTATCGGCCATTATCCCTTCTAATATTTCCGGATTTGCTTTGAGCAAACTTGTCAGAGCAGATCGGGTGGCCGCGATGATAATGACATCATGGAGATGGAATTCGAAATCATCATAGGGTGGTAAGATTGCTTTATCGCGGCGCTGAACCATGCGCACTGTTATATCCGGTAAATCAGGAAACAATCCGGCTTTGGCACCGTGCCCGATGAGGGGGTGACCCGGGGCCAACTCAATTTGTGCGATGAAATGTTTTCCATCCGATTGATTTTCAACACCCTCTTGGCTGGCTCTATCAGGCAAGAAAAACTTACCCACAACGATCAGATAGATAATGCCCGTTGCTGCCAGAATTAGTCCAATAGGGGTGAGTTCAAAAAACCCGATTTCTCCGCCCGTTGTGGCGCGATAGGATTCAGCGGCCAATAGGTTTGTCGAAGAGCCAATAATCGTGGTCATACCACCGAAAATAGAGAGGAAGGAAAGAGGCATCATTAATTTAGAGGTCGATATTTTCCGCTCTGATGCTATAGCGGCGACGATCGGGATAAACATAACCACCACAGGTGTGTTATTTAAAAAGGCGCTGACCACCATCACGATTAAAAAAATCACAGCCGTGATGATGATCGGGCTACGATCATGCCATCGCAGTAGATATTCAGTGGGGTGTTCCAGCGCACCCGATTGGAACATGCCTTGGCCAATGATCAAAAGCCCTAAAATCGCGAACAAGGCCGGACTGGCAAAACCGGCGAGCAGGGTTTGAATGCTTAACGAACCCGTCTCTAAATCAAGCGGGGCAAAATGGAAGATTAGCAATAATGCAATCAAGGCACTGGCCGAGACAATTTCTAAAGAAAATTTATCGAGCGAATAAAAAACAATGGTGATCCCAATCACCAGAAAAGTAGCCCACATTTGCCATGGCGCAGATGACAATAATTGTTCCATAAAACAGTTCTCTTTTTGCCAATCATGAATGATCTTGGCTTCGTGACTTTACTTTTCACTGATTGGTGGGTAACCGACAAGGGGTATATGTATGTTAAGGGCCAGATATGCGTATTTATGCATAATATAGTCGATATTTACGCTATTTTGGCGCATTTTCGCATCTTGTAAGGTGAACCCGGTTTGCGGGTCAATAAAGGGCCAAAAAACCGGTCAGAAGAAGTGGTTCAGTTAAATGGCTGATGATAAGAGCAAAATCGATATTCATAGACCGCTTAAGGACGCCTTTGGGCGTTTTTCCACCGGTATTGCAATTGCCTCTTGTTGGAATGGTGAAGGGGACCCCGTTGCAATTACGATAAATTCTTTTGCCTCCGTTTCCTTGGCGCCGCCATTACTATTGTGGTGTCTGGAGAAAAAAGCGTCTACTTTCGAAAAATTTATGACGGCCCCTCGTTATGGCATCTCTATTTTGACGGCTGAGCAGGAAGATATATCAAACCGGTTTGCTGGTTTCGAACCTACACCGCTGCAAGCTGAAGAAATGCTCAATACCAAGGATGGTCCCCCTTTACTGAAAACGTGTCTCGCCGCTTTCGATTGCACTATTGTAGACCGTCATGAAGCGGGAGACCATTTTATCTTGATAGGTAAAGTCAATGATTTCAGAAGTCATGGCGGCGCGCCCTTAACCTATTTTGCCAGTCAATATGGTGTGGGAAATGTGGTTGAATAACTAATTCCAAAGCATAAAGATCAATTAAAAATTGTGGGAATAGAGACGTAATGAATATCAAAATTGCTTTTTTGGGGTTAGGTGTGATGGGCTATCCTATGGCGGGACATCTTGCTCGTGCAGGCAATGATGTGTGCGCCTATAATCGTACGACTGAAAAAGCGCAAAAATGGTTTGATGAGTATAAAGAGGAAAAAATTACGTTTCAGCCTCATGCAATAGATGCGGTTAAAGGAGCAAAAATTGTTTTTGCCTGCCTTGGGGATGATCCTGATGTGCGCGATATCGCACTGGATGTTATTCCGGCTATGGAAAAGGGCAGTATTTTTGTCGACCACACAACGGCGTCACCGCAATTAGCGCGTGAATTGTCGGAATTGGCAAAAAGCCATGATATTGGTTTTGTTGATGCACCTGTTTCCGGCGGGGAGGCGGGTGCGGTTAATGGTAAACTATCCATTATGTGCGGGGCCAGCGACGAGGATTTTGCTGCAGCCCAGCCGATAATGGCATGCTATGCGTTGCGCAGCGTGCATGTGGGGCCATGTGGTCATGGCCAGCTTTGTAAAGCGGTTAATCAGATTTGTATTGCCGGTGTGTTGCAAGGGCTTAGTGAAGGGGTTCATTTTGCCCAACAGGCCGGAATTGATATCGACAAAATGTTGGAAGCTATTTCTGGTGGTGCGGCCCAAAGCTGGCAGATGGAAAACCGTACACGAACAATGGCCAAGGATGAGTTTGAATTTGGATTTGCTGTTGACTGGATGCGCAAAGACTTACGCATTGCCTTATCGGAAGCCCGCGATAATGGGGCGCGATTGCCTCTAACCGCTTTGGTTGATCAGCATTATGCTGATGTGCAATCCATGGGCGGTGGCCGTTGGGACACGTCTAGCCTATTGCGCCGCTTGACGAAAAAGAACTAAAGCGATTATAGCGAGATCATGGATATTGATTAGGATCAAAGTCTAAAACGGGGGCCGTGATATTTTCTTTTGCCTTGGCAGATCCGTCAAAATTCTTAATTTCTTCTATGATGATGTACCAGTTATCGTGTGGGGCTTCGTCCATAAATCGACGCCAACTGGTCGTTATGTCCTTTAATATCCTATCAGCGCTTTTGTTTGATTCAATCACGCATTTACCTGGGCCTAGAAATGAAAATATAAACTCATCTTTAAGATGATCTGTGATCCATTTTTCGTCTAGATCATAAACGACGATGTAATTTGTCATTCTTTCCCCCCTTTTAATTATCAAATAAATTTGCGTCACGATCAATATTTGTAATTGTACTGATTGTTTTTAACTATTACTCTCTAGTTGCGCCTGCATGTTTTTTACAAATTCGCGTACCCGCGTATCTATCTCTTTCCACTCAGCCAGATAAGGGCGTTTAAAACGGTAAACCACAGAGATATCATCATCCAGTTCATATTCGCGCCAGCATTCAGGACTTGGAATAGTGGGTAAATCTTCACGATAACAAAATAGGGCCATGGTTTGCCCAACACTGTCTTGACCGATAAATAATCTGGTATTGGCATAACCGTTTGTTGGTACGTCATCGCGTTTGGCAAGAAAATCATAGCGATTAAGACGATAGGGGGTTCTGGTGCCACGTTGATCAACAGTGAGGGGTAGGTATAGATTTTCAATACGCTCTTCTTCGCTGAAGGTCTTGGTGCGTCTGGTCAAGGTGATATAAAGCCGTCTTGTATCAGGTTCATTGTCGATAAATTCTAACCGCCATGTGGGGGCATAACCTGAAAGGGTTGGCCATAGGGCAAACAGATTCATGCTTTCCAGCTCGCCCCCCCTGCGTTCTCTTGGATAAATCGTATAATTCGAAGCAATTTTATAGGGCTTACCGGCAATTGAAAAATCTACCGTTTGCTCGCTAACGGTGGGGCTTGGCACAGTGCCGTTAATTTCATCAACCGAGGGCCCCACATAACGATACAGGAATAAGGCGCACAAGATGAGAGTGGCAAGAATAATCCCGATGGCATACCGCCAGCTTGATTCTTCGCGAACTTCATCACCACCAAATCCGTAATTTGTATTCATGGCTGTCTATTTCTATCCTGTTTGTATTCGTGCCATTCCCACTAAGGGGGTTGAACGGCACGATATTCACCCAACAATAGAATAACTCGCCATACCATTTCAACAGGTAATCCATACCTGTTGGGGATAGAATGTGTATTTATAATAGATATTATTCAAAAAGGCGGGTGGCACAGTGATCTGGCCCGCTCGATCCTTTGATATGGCTGAAATATTAGGGGGATGGATTGAAGCAATACTGACTATAAACGTGATTATAAAGGGGCAAAACCGGACTATAGAATAAGGTTTTGCGTTAATACGCTTTCATATCCCATACCAAAGACCATCTATACGCGCTATCTAATCGGGCGGCATAGATGGAGTTGTTTAGTTAAATTGATCTGGATGGTAATCCGGAAAGCTATATTGCTTTTATTATTTTTTGGCCTTTACCCAAGCCGCTGTCAGTTTGGCATGTTGCTCAGGGGGATAATTCTGCCAAGAAGAGCGCCCTTTTGTGGCGTCCACGATAAAGATTGAATCCCGTGGTAACAAGTAAGGCGCGATGGCATTGCGCACACCAATTGCTGTATGCTGGCAGGATACTGTCCAAACATTTTCAGCAATTTTGAAACCCGGACCCAATGCCAGAATTGCGGTTTCAACGCGGCTTGCCGCTGCACTGACCACATCAAAGATTAAAATAAAATTAGATGCTCCTAAATCGGCATCATTATCTTTGTCGACCTTTTTTGATTCTGCGCCTTCTTCACGACGGCCAAATTTTTGTTTTTGGGAGTCATTGTCGGCTGTTTGTTTCCCGAAGAATTGTGCAAACGCGTTTTCTTCCTGGGCTTCCCGCCAACGGTTGGCACCGGCAGGGGAAATTAAAGACCAAGCGGCAAGACGTCCTTCATGGGCGAATTTTTTCAACTGGGAAGATGAATAAGGCCCGTAAATCTTATCTTCTACTTTCAAACACCAATTATCTGCGGCTAACATAGTTTTAGTTCCTGATTGAGACAGATATTACTCTGTGGCTTTTCTGCCTAATGAACTTGCAAGGCGAATGCCATTTTTACTTTTGTTAATATTTTCGTTTTTCTTTATCGATTTCGAAGTCTTTACGGATGCAGAAGTCTTTTGGGATGTAGACGTCTTTTCGATGATGTCTTCCATATGTTTGCTGGCACCCAGAAAAACGACACCAACGCCCGTGTCATGGCGGCGTACAACCCGTGCCTTCATACGCCCGACTGTCATTTCTGTTCCTAAGGGAGGTTGGGGGATAATGCCTAAAGATGCTCCGGTTAAAGAGATATCCAGAATTGTGCATTGTGACTTTGCGCCATCTTTCTGGATTAATGTAACCATGTGATCCATATCGATACGGGGTGCAAGGCGACGATCAACACTGCGTTGTCCACGATTAAGAACCCGTATCAAAGCATCCGCAGTGCGTTTTGTTTTGGCACGCCGACTATTATAACGAACCGCAAAAGCGTGTTTGCCAGCTCTTATCACTGTGCTTTCAAAGCGGCCAATACCGTCAATATAGAGTATGACTTTTTCACCACGTTTAGGGGCTTGCTTGGCTCTGGATAAAGCACCACCGGCTGAAATATTCACCACAACACAAGGATACTCATTGCCATGTTGGTCCAAATAACGGGCTTTTAGCTTTAAATCCGTACGGAGATGGCGTCTTCGATCTTCGTTGGATTCCGTTAGGGGATTTTCTCCCTTGGTTAGGCCCGGTTTAGAGGGGGCCGGATTTGGGAAACTATCCGGGTTATCGTGACCATTAACCGAACCGTTAGACGGGTTTTGAGGGGCGGCTTGTTTTGACATAATCGTTTATCTCGCCAATAAAGTTGAACTTGAGAGTGGATGATATAGCCTTTAAGTGAACAAAAGCTTGAAAACGGGACAAAATGATCTGGTTTTCTTCATTATCGTTCCGTAATGTCTAAAAATAAAACAATTATGCGCTTGAATTGCACAATAAGCGCCATGAAAGCGAAACCATTGGATCATCCACCTGAAACTCACGACCCATCCAACAATAAAGCCCAATGGGCGTACAGAGCCCCCACGATCATCAATAGCCTGATTGTCATTATGGTGGCCGTTAGTCTTTTGTTAAGCTTTGGGCCTAAAGACTTAATGTTGTACTTTCGGGTATGGGGTACGCTTTATACGGATCGATATTTGTATATAGGTTCTGATTTTATGTCGCCTGTGCTTTTCGTATCACCATTATTGACCTATATTTTTCTTCATGGGGGGTGGCTGCATCTGTTTATGAATAGTGTTTTTTTATTGGCCTTTGGGGCTCCGGTTGCTTATCGCCTCATGTCTGATTTAAAAGCTTTTTCTCCTGAAACTATTATATCACCCGACACTATTGTCTTGACACGTCCTTTTAGAGGAAGCTTGTTATTTTTACTATTTTTCTTGCTGGCCGGTGTTTTTAGCGGAATTGTCTTTGTTGCTCTTCATTTTGGCAACAATGCAAGCGTTGTGGGGGCCTCTGGCAGCGTAAGTGCGTTGATGGCTGCCGCGATCAGGATAGCCATTCCGGTTAAGGGGCAGGGGATGATGCACACATTGGGACCAATTCTGCCCCTTACTGACAAACGTATCGTAAACTTCTCGGCTGCAATTATCGGCCTTAATATATTTATTGGGCTATTTGGCCGGCTTATTGATCCTAATGGCCCCGCCATCGCATGGGATGCCCATATTGCCGGCTATTTGTTTGGCCTCCTTGTGTTTCCCCTGTTTGATTGGGCGGCACAAAGCACAAACCGTTAAAAGCCGATAGTGGGCTTACCAACCTTGCGTGAAACCTGTTTTTGTTGAACAATGAAATTGGTTTTAACGATTATGTATGAGGTGGTTTGATATTTATAAATCGACTAATATCAAACCCATACGGATTCGAAGGGTTTTGTGAAAGTTGAAGATATACTTAAAGTTAAAGGGGATAGAGTTTTCACGGTTCTAAACGAGGCGACGATTTCCCAAGCTATAATTGTTTTGAACGAGAATAATATCGGGGCCGTTCTGGTGGTTGATAATGGGGGGGCGATTACCGGTATTTTGTCAGAACGCGATATAGTGCGACAGCTTGGTAAAAACGGATCAACGACCCTATCCTCGTCTGTAGATAGTTGCATGACTGCAAACCCTTATCATTGCGCCTGT
>CALLPQ010000003.1 GCA_938015425.1 uncultured Parvularculaceae bacterium
TTTGTATTGGTCGTATAATCTTCTTCATAAATTTTAGCCGCGATTGTCTTATCCGGATTAATGATAAGAACCACAGGATGGGGAATACCATAAACTCGGCTACCTTCTTTATGCTGTTCATTGCGCAACCCGAAAGCATTGATAATTTCAATATCACTATCCGATAATAATTCAGCTTTAAAATCTTTACTACTGGCAAACCGGTTTTGCTTTTCAGCACTATCATAACTCACAAAAGCAACATTCAACCCACGCGCTTGAAACTCACCAATTCTGGCACTCGCTTCGGTCGCTTGACGTTTGCAAAATGGGCACCAATCAAGAGAGCGCACAAAAAATAGGGCTAACCCGTTTTCTCCTGTTAAATTTTCAAAGCCGCCTTTGCCATTGACGTCGGTTAAATCGTGAGGGATTAAACTCCCCACTTCAGGGCCTAGCTCTTGTGCTTTGGCGATATTTGCCAAAGTCATTGCCGGAATAACCGCCATAAAAACAGCTGCAAAAATGGTCTTAAAAAATGCTGAACACTGCATAGTCATCTCCTTATAACCAGCCCAAGCTGAATAAACATGTATCATGGGGGCGGCTTCACCTTATATTTATATACCAACAGCAGGATATGTCAGGTATTTACTCATCAAGATTAGTTGATATCATTCACTAAACCAGAATGGGTACACTTCCCAATTGCCCCACTTATGTCATGATCCTTATATAAGGATCCTATTGTGTGATAAACCAAGGATAGTAGAAGGCCCGTGTTTACCCCCTTTTATAGCGCCCTAATTGGCCTTTCCGCCATGATTATGCCTGTCTCACACACGATGTTGACAGTTAGCACGGTGATTACAGCACAAACGCAGCAAGCACGACAGTCTGGTCAAGAGCTAACAGAACAAAAACAGATCAAGCGTGTAGCTGAACAAACCCCGCATCCAGCGATTAGCCCGGAAGATAAATTAAGGTTTTTCCCCGGCATTATTGGTTCAGATGATCGTGTAATCATAGAAAATGCAGAAAATTCTTTTGCCGCTATTGGGCGTGTCAACATTGCCGGATATGCCAGCCGTTCAGCTTGTACAGGCATATTAGTGGGGCCCAATATGGCTTTAACCGCTTCAACCTGTTTACGCAATCAACGCACAGGGCAGCAATTTTTAACCCAACAAATCCACTTCGTAACAAACCAGAAAAGCGCCCCCGTTCAAAATCATGGCAAAGCCCAATGTATTCGTTATATGGCACCCCCTGATCGGCAGACAGATCAAAAAAAAACATTAAGAAATCCGCCCACACCCTATCGCAGCGAAATTGCGCTGATCTTGTTGGATAGAAATCTTGGCACCATCCCCGCAAAAATCACCGCTGGGGATACAAAACAAACAAAAGCGCAAACCAAACTTATCCATCCCCATTATTCACGGGAGCGGCCTTTTTTACTTTCCGCAGATATGAATTGCACATTGCAAGCCAATAATGACACCAGTTGGTCAACCGATTGTGACACTAATTTTGGCGGCGCGGGCGGCCCTTTATTGACCAAGGGTCATGACGATCTAAACGTCGCAGCCATTATGGTCAACGTCATACCGGGGGAGCATACCATTGCTATTCCGGCCCATCGGTGGCGGGCCCTTTTAAACATCACCAGTTGCGACATGCGGTAACAAAAACAACCGCAGGTAAACGAAGAAAATTAACTTTAAATAATCCTTATGCTGATTTCTATACTGTAAAATTCCACCGAATTATATTATTGCTTTAAAAAGTCGTTACGTTTCATCCGTGACGGCACAGACATCACAATATCGTCCTTTGCCCCTTCTTCAACCGCGCGCCAAACCCTCAAAACATTACCGGACAGAATTTTTGCGATTTCCGTGTCGCTATATTCTCTATCCATTAATCCTTGCACCAGATTGGGCATCATGGATACATCCTTTAATCCCTCGGGCAGGCTATCCCCCACACCATCAAAATCAGACCCCAAACCGATATGATTGATCCCTACAAGGTCACGCACCCGATCAATATGGTCCAAAACATCATCAATATCCGCAAACGCCGCAGGATTGGTTTTGGTATACTCAACCCCGAACGCCTCTTGCGTCTCGTCATTATCTGCGCTGCCCGACGTTTCTAGATGCTCCGCATACGCTTTTTGAAAATCATCCCGCCAATCAACAAAACCCTGATCAAGAAAGGCAGAACCGTAATTAATCATAATCACGCCGCCATTTTTTCCCAAGGCTTTGACCATATCATCGCTCATATTGCGCTCAAAGCCGGGTGTGAAATGGCGCAATGAAGAATGGCTGGCAATCACCGGAACACGG
This sequence comes from uncultured Parvularculaceae bacterium, assembly GCA_938015425.1. Taxonomy (GTDB): domain Bacteria; phylum Pseudomonadota; class Alphaproteobacteria; order Caulobacterales; family Parvularculaceae; genus CALLPQ01. The sequence goes on from CALLPQ010000003.1 coordinate 2,337, forward strand.
CTTTTTTCCATGACATCATAAAAGGCTTCGTCAGAAACATGACTGATATCAACCATAATACCAATATCATTCATCCGCTCTACCAATAAAGAACCGAAGGGAGAAAGTCCGCCCCAACGGCGTTCCGTATCATAACTACTATCTGAAATATGATTAACCAATGAGTGGGTTAAAGTAATATAGCGGATGCCGCGTCTATAAAAATGGTCCAGATTTGCCAAATCCCCCTCGATGGGGGCGCCATTTTCCATCCCTAAAGGCAAGGCCACACGGCCCGTTTTGGCAATCCGTTCTACATCTTTTACTGTTTTAGCAATTTCAAATTTATCCGGATGCTGATGGGCTATGCCTTCAACCAAGCCAATCAACCGGTCTGCCTCGGCCTTCGCACCGCCGCTTGCTTGAAACCTTGCGGCCACATAAATGGACATAAACGGTGCATCAAGCCCACCCGCCCGTGCACGGGGGAAATCAAAATCACCCTTTTGGGTGCTCACAC
>CALLPQ010000004.1 GCA_938015425.1 uncultured Parvularculaceae bacterium
GGCAAATATCCGCCGTAGGCATTCCAGCTTCCTGCTCCTTGATCATCGAAATGATTTGTTCCTCAGTGAAACGCGACTTCCTCATATCCATCTCCAATTGTTGGCACGGACTCTACTTAGTTTTGGAGGAAATTTAAGGGCGCAGGTCATATTGGTTATTACAATCGTGTAGTAAAACTATGTGGTCTCAATAAAAAATAAATTCCTATAAAAAAATTACATTTGTTGATTCTGAATTTCCATATTCAATGGACCTGAAATAATTATATTTAATCAATAATACATGTTGTTGAAGTCAACATTAAACTTTCAAATCAATGAAGTTTAATGATGAGCAAAACTCAAAAAAACTAAGTAGTACGATTTGTTGATAGTTGTTTTGTTAGGCGGATTAAGCATTTTAATATTAAGATGGCTAATAATAGTGATAATCAAGATAAAATTGGGTTTGTCCATTATTCAGACGAAAATTGTGATTGGAGGATTGATCTTCATCAGAAATATCTTGTCATTCAAAATGATGACAAGAAGGTAAATGTTTTACTTTGTGCCGATAGTATAGATATAGTTTATGATATCGTTGGTAGTCTTTGTGACATTCTCAGGCGTGTTCGAGCAACAAGAGCGTGGGAAGGTAATCGAAAATAATTGTTTAATGTATGGAAGAGTTGGCAGAAGTCTATGAAATTATAGGAATGATTAGGAATAAAATGAATCTCAATGAGGATAAACTAAAAGTAAAACTGAGAGCAATAGGGTGCATCGAGGAGTGGTTTTCTGCTGGAATTATTAATAATGATAATGCAACATATAATTTGATAATGGGTGAATTGAGTAAAGAAAACCAAGATGATGATCATCTTAGGTATTTTATTATATCCAAGTTTCTTGAGAAGGATACCTATACCAAAGCCGAGTGGCGTAGCTTAGTAAAGATAGCGCAATTTGAAGCAGTGAACACTGGGCTTGGAATGACTATATTCCATAGTCTTATAAAGTTGCAGTACATTAGTGACGATCAGTTCTCTCAACTACATGCTTATTTAAAAGATGAAAGCTCTATCAGGGTTTATAAGCGGTTTGAATTATTGCGATCGTTGATGAAAGAAAAAATAAATAATACAGATATTGAAACCGCTATTTTGAATGGTGATCAATACGTTCATGATTTCCTTCTTACTGAAATCTCTTTAAGCAATAACCAACTGGATAGCCTATCGAAATTGGGCAAAACCAAAGCAATTCGTAATCGCGCAAAACAGTTTCCTAAAGAGAAAACTAATTAAACTATAACCACCCATGAGCCGGTAAACTATCTTTCGCCTTCATTTGAAGATGGAGAGCTCAAGGGTGGGATATCTAATGGGGTTGTGGTCAAAGGCGTTGTGGTCAAAGGGGTGGGTTTGTTGCGGCGGGGGCCGTAAATTGTGAACCCTCTGGCTTCCAGTCTATCCAGTGCACCGTCTTCTCGTAACCATGTGTTGGCGGGGATAATGGCAAGGCGTATTTTGGGTTTTTGCTCCATCGTGGTTACCAGCTCATCAACCCAGCTTTTGAGTAAATCGACCTCTTCAATGGTTGACCCATCGAAAGTTTTTAGCCCACCAAGTTCGTCGGAAACTGCCTTGCTGCATTCGCTGCTTGTGGATTCGTTGAGGTTTGCTTTTATATATCCCACATCCCCAAGGGCCCACGCATTGGCGATGCCGATAAATTTGGGGAGGTCTTCGTCAACAAACTGAATGGCTTCGCTGATGCAGGCTTCGTTTGTTTCTCTCGAAAAGGATTTCATTGATTTTAAAACTTTTTTGATATCGGCAAAAGCAACATCAAGGGTGATGATGGGTCTGGTTTTTACCTTTGCTTTGCGAGCCAGTTTTTTGACGTTTCTTTCAACCCGCCCAAACCCCGAAAGTCCTTCGCTTTGAATGGCTAAGCTGGTCAGGTTGCCCGCTTGCATATAGGGGTGGAAGCGGGCTGGTTTTAATTTAGCGATTTGTTTTTCAACCAAGGCGTTATTCTTTTTTTCTTCCTCGGTGAGGTCCTGATTATTACCGAACTCATCATTAAATTCATCGCTTTCAAAATCATCATCTAAGCTATCATCATTTTTATCTTTTGATTTTTTCTTTTTATCCTTTTTCTTGGCTTTTTCTTTGGCTTTCTCGCGTAGATCAAAAGCCAATTTTTTTGCTTCTAAAGTTTTGCGTCTATCTTCGTAGGCTGCGGCAAGTGCAGGGTCAATTTTGTCAGCAAGGGTCAAGCCCTTTTTCATCATAATTCGCCCGCGGTTAAAAATCATGGTGCGGAGTAATGTGCCAATAATACGGGCATTGTTGCCGGCGCCAAGCTGTGCATCGGGGGCCAATAAAACTTCTTCGGCTTCTTCTAGAACTTGGGCAACTTGGCTATTATTCCATTCCATATCACGCGGAATATATGAAACTCCCACAAGGACAAAGGTTTCTGCTTCCCCTTTTTCAATGCGCCATAATCGTGGGCCTGTGCGTTCTCCAAAGACTTTAATCTCGTCTTCAATCCCGTTTTCGATCTGATTATTAGTTGTGGTACCAATATTTTGAGGGGTGGGGGGGAGTGTATTGGTTTGGGCGTGGGCTAATTGTGAATTCAATAATAATGAAGTAAAGAAAAATATTGAAATTATCAGAGCCAATGGACGCAATATCATGTTTTACACGATTATCCTTATGATGTGCCCAATTGATGATCGGGGATAAATGAACCTGCCATGACCGAAGAATATCCATAACCCTGTTATCAGCGGTCATGTATTGAATAGGTAAACCTAACTATCATTGGGGCAGACTATGAACAATATGGCTGATCGTGAAAAATAGTCTGTTCATCGAATATAATGATGGTTTGAACTCATTATAAATTTTACTCAAACTATTTTGTCTCTTTGCCCCAAATCGCGGCAACACGGCGGTCACGCCCACACCCTGTACGATAATATCGATATCGAATGGGGTTCTTTTTATAATAATCTTGGTGATATCCTTCCGCGGTCCAGAATTTCTTATAATCAAGGATTGGCGTAACAATCTTTTGGCCTAATTCTTTTGCAGCCTGCTCTTTGGAGGCGGTGGCGGCTTTGCGCTCCTCTTCGTTTTGTACGAAGATTGCGGTTTTGTATGAGCTGCCCCGATCACAAAACTGGCCGCCATCATCGAGAGGGTCAATATGACGGAAATGGAAATCAACCAAGGCGCGATAATCTATTTGCGCTGGGTTATAAATCACTTCGGTGGCTTCGTAATGGCCGGTTTCGGTATAACTTACATCTTTATAGGTGGGGTTATCCAACGCACCGCCAGTATAACCGGAAATAACCTCAATTACGCCCGGTAATTTTTCAAAATCTGCTTCAACACACCAAAAACACCCGCCAGCAAAATAAGCCTTTGCGGTTGTAATTGCGGTATCGGCCGTCTGACTATTAGCAGTCTGTATATTGGCGGTTTGGGATGAGGCTTGAGCGGAAGTGGCTCGTGAAGGGTCTGGTTGCTCATTAGAGGGTTGGTTACAAGCGCTAACCGTAAACATTAAATTTGCAATAATAATAAGGCTAATTTTCATCATGGCTCCAGATCGGGTTATTTTGTTCTTTTGTTTCTACACCATTAATATTATTAGATTCAGTACATAATATGGCGTCTCACGTAATCTTGTTTATTTGTTAGGGGCTTGCCGCTTTGTGGGTAGGCGGGCATTTTAACAGGATTATTGGAAAGATAATCGAGAAAATCAAGGGAATGATCTTTAGTTTAGAAGATATGGGTAGTTTGGAATATTTGCGATGAAACTTGGTTGTTGTTATTACCCCGAGCAATGGGATGAAACAATGTGGGCGCAAGACGCGCGTTTAATGGGTGAAGTCGGCATTGATATAGTGCGGATTGGCGAATTTGCGTGGAGTTTTATGGAGCCCTCACCCGGCGATTATGGCTGGGAGTGGCTGGATAAAGCGATTGATATTTTAGGGGATGCGGGTCTAAAAATTATATTAGGGACGCCGACGGCAACGCCGCCAAAATGGCTGGTGGATTTATATCCTGAAATTCTGGCGTTTGATGAGCAAGGGCGTGGGCGTGGTTTTGGGTCCCGCCGTCACTATTGCTTTTCATCAAAAGTTTATCGGCGCGAAGCGGCACGCATTGTAAAACAGATGGCGCAGCGCTACGGGGATAACCCCCATCTTATTGGGTGGCAGACGGATAATGAATATGGGTGTCATGATACGGTGCGTAGTTATTCGCAGAATGCTAAAACGGCTTTCCGTGAATGGCTGAGTGATCGTTATGAAACTATAGATGCGCTTAATCAGGCTTGGGGGACCAGTTTTTGGTCGCAACTCTATCAAAATTTTGATGAGATCGATCTGCCTAATCTCACAGTCACTGAAGCTAACCCGTCCCATCAACTTGATTTTTTCCGGTTCTCGTCCGACCAAGTGGTCTCTTTTAATCGTATGCAGACGGATATTTTAAGGCAAGCCTCACCAGATAAAGATATATATCATAATTTTATGGGTCACTTCACCCAGTTTGATCATTTTGAAGTCTCGAAAGATATTGATGTGGCTTCATGGGATAGCTATCCCCTTGGGTTTTTGGATCAGGAAAATTATCGAGATGAAGATAAGCACCGTTTTATGCGGCAAGGCCATCCCGACTTTGCGGGGTTTCACCATGATTTATATCGCGCATGCGGAACAATGCGGGGGCAAAAAAATGCTCGCTTTGCGGTGATGGAGCAGCAGCCCGGCCCTGTTAATTGGGCACCCAATAATCCGGCGCCTTTGCCCGGTATGGCGCGGTTATGGGGGCATGAGGGGCGGGCCCATGGGGCCGAGATGGTGAGTTATTTTCGGTGGCGACAAGCCCCGTTTGCGCAAGAAAATTTACATGCTGGCTTGCGAAGACATGATAATAGCCCCGCCCAAGCCTTTGAAGAAGTGCGCCAGTTAGCATCTGAGATTAAAGAAAATCCGGTGTGTCCCGCTTCGTTTCAAGAAGCGACGAAAACTGCATTGGTTTTTAGCTATGAAACCCAATGGATGTCGCAGATAAAACCCCAAGGGCGCATGTGGGATTATATGCAGCTTATTTTGGATTGGTATGGCACCGCCCGTAGTTTGGGTCTTAATGTTGATATTGTGCCAGAAGGGGGCTCGTTAGACAAATATGATTTAGTCTTGGTACCCTCTTTATTGCACATTACCGGGCAGGCAATAAAGGCATTTGAAAGCACGGATGCACACCTTGTTTTTGGTCCACGGTGCGGAATGTTTACGCACAATATGCATTTGCCCTTGTCCCTTGGGCCTGATGGCTTGCAGGCCTTGTTGCCCTTAAAGGTCATACATTCTGAAAGTCTTCCCTCTTTTCATAGGGAGGTTGGATACTTTGAAGGAGAGGAAATTTATGGTTACGGATGGCTTGATCATGTTGAAACGCGATTAAAACCCTTAGTATCGAACGGGGCAGGGAAGGGGTTAGTGTTTCAAGAAGAGAATGTTTCTCTTTTCACAACCATTCCTGACACATTGTTTTTGAGAAAACTAATTGACGCAATCGCTCAAAAAATTGGATTGGAAACACACAATCTGCCATCTGGCCTGCGGGTTCGCCGCGGCGAAAAAACGGTTTATGGGTTCAATTATAATGATGGGGAAGTATCAATGCCTTCAAGTGTCGTGAAAGAAGGAGGGGATTATCTTATTGGTGAGGCAAGATTAAAAGCGTGCGGTGTTAGCTTGTTTAAGAAATAATTTTAGTCAGCCATAAAAAAACGCGCTGTCTCCAGCGCGTTTTTTATTTATTAATTGAATGTGGATTAAAAATCAAACCCGATAGAAACACCGTAAGTCCGCGGCGGTGTTACATAACCAGAAAAACTACCCGCTTGTACAACGGTTGGGAAACCACTGAGCAAGAAGTCCTGATCAGTTAGGTTGCGACCAAACAGATTGATGTTAAATCCGTTTTCTAATTGAACACCAAGATTTGCGTTAAAGACGCTAACCCGGCGCGTGATATCTTCTGGAACATTATCCAGCAAACGCACTTCATTTTCGAATAGATATTCAAGACGTGCATTTAGCGTTGCGCCATTATTCAACTGCCGTGAATAGTTGGCTGAGGTCGACAAGCTCACATCATGAATACCGGCAGGGGTAAAGCCAGTGGCATCAAATGTTTCTTGGCCCGGGGTACAAACGTCATTGCCCAAAAACAGATTACATGGTGCGTTGGTAAAGCTTAAAAACTCGGGGTCCAGATAAGTTAAACCAAAAGTAAAGCTTAGATTGTCCGTAAGCGAATAACCAGCATCAACTTCAAAGCCTCGAACACGTTGTTCACCCGCATTAACGAGGGTGAAAGCGGTGCCTTGGAAGATGTTAATTTGGAAATTGTCAACATCTTGGCGGAATAGAGCAAGGTTGACATACCCACCGGAGAAGGCGGCCTTGGCACCGATTTCAAAGGTTGTTACATCTTCAGGTTCCGCAAAGCGTCCAACAACTGATCCATCGGCCAACTGTGTGGGCACAAATGAATCTGAAGACAGATTAACCGCACTGGCTTTATACCCTGTTGAATAGCTGAAATAGCCGTTCAAGAAGCTTGTAAAATCATATGCAGCTCTCGCTGTGTAGTTCACATTACTATCCGCAAAGAAACCATCATCAATAAGTGAATTGTCCGGATCAAAAGCAACACCGGGTTGAGGGAAGTTTACTTGTGGTTGGAAGAATTGAACGGCGGTTAATCCTAATAGAGGATTGTTAGGTGTGTTAGCCAATGCAGCGCCAGCCCCTTGTGCGGCTGACTGAATGGCGCCGAACAGACCGGGGTTAACAGCTTGTAGAGCAAAAGCGTTAGAGATTAATCCCACGGGATTGGTTGGATCAAATGCAAAGTCAGCAGCAGAAAAAGCAACACCCGTTAGTGGGTTGATGGGCAATGCCCCGCCAGCGCCAGTAACGCCCGCGAATACGGCGTCTGCTGTTGGTGCGAATGCACCAGCAGCCACCAGCGGTGCGCCTGTGCCAACAAGATCAAGCAATGAAAAGTTATCAGTCAAGAGACTATTGCCTACAGCCAGTTTGCGATCGTTCACAAAAGAAATACCGCCAGTAATGGTTAAGCGGTCTGTGACTTCCCAATCAAACTGTCCGAATAAGGAATAAGAGCGGTTATCAAGTTGATAATCACCGAACACGCCTTGTCCTTCAAGGAAGGTTGAACCAACGGCCGTTGGTGTGATCCCCGCTGCAAGGTCAGGAAATAGTCCAGGAGCGACCCCCGGTACACCAAAAGTAAGAGCAGGAACAACTTGGGATGAAAGGGCTTCGACACCGGCAAGGGATGTTCCCAATGCGCCTAATTGTGCGTCAACAAACGCACGTATATCATCTCCGAAGATAACATCGCGCTCGAATTCAAGATCTTCATCAAAGAAGAAACCACCAGCAAGCCAGTTCACAGCGCCAAAGCCCGTATCTGTATAGCCAGAAATGCGCAATTCTTGCGTGAATGTTTGAGAGAGTTGATCTTGAGGTTGTGTTGCCAAAGCAGCGCCACTGAAATCAACATCGGTCTGGTTAAAGTCTGTTTGCTCACGGTAGGAAGTAATGGACGTAAGTTTAGCCCATCCTAAGTCCCAATCCCCTTGGAGCGATCCGCCGCGTCCAACCAAGACGTTTGCCGGTAGCGTATCAAGAGCAACCTCACGGGCATCAAGGTCTTGCACGGGGGTAACAGTATCTCCGGTCACAAGCGGAATAATAGATGTTGCGGGACCATTAACAAGTTGAACGGCACCACAGCAAATTTCATCAATACGGTTATATTCACCAATAGCGCGGAAAGAAAGGTCTTGTGTTGGCTCCCATAAGAGTTGGCCACGAACACCCCAACGATTACGATCATTAATATTGTCGTTACCGGTTACGATGTTGGTATA
>CALLPQ010000005.1 GCA_938015425.1 uncultured Parvularculaceae bacterium
ACTAAAACTATTAGGATGTTTATAGAGCCATTGGGTAAAGAAGCGTTTAAATCGTTCCATATTGATCCAAGAAAAGAGGGCTTTTTTCAATAAAAATCGGGATTTATGGTTAATATTCCGTTTACAGATGGATTTTGTTAATGTTTTGATAAGGTTCTGGAAGTCTGGCCTTAATACATGCGTGATGAATTCAAAAATACTACCGTCTTGGAAGTCAGCACCTGATTTATGATTTTTTTGCGTGAGGTTGGTTTGGGGAGGTGAATTTTTGGTTCTAGTCCGTGAATTCCCTTGTTTGTGTGTTAAAAGTTATGGACCAAAATTTAAGATCGGCTTATGACAAGGCGTCGGCCTAAAAGGAATAACAATAAGGGCTGGAAGCCATGCAAAAAGAGTAACTTATGTCCCACATAAAAACCGATGCTGAAACCAGTTCTAAATCCGGCGCGAAATCCAAGAAAAATGATTATCTTATTAAACCATTGGAGCAATTGGCGGGCGCAAAACCGGATGCTCCCGAATGGTTCGAAAATGCGATAAATACACCGTATGAAGATTTATCCTTGGAGGTGGAGGGGGCCACTATCCGTTATAGTACATGGGGTGAGCGAGGAAAGCCAGGGCTTTTGTTGGTGCATGGGGGCCGTGCGCATCGCCATTGGTGGCGACCTTTTGCGCCGTTTTTTTCTGACTCTTTCCGTGTGGCAGCGCTTGATCTATCGGGCCTTGGGGATTCTGATTGGCGCGAGCGATATTCACTTCCCTGTCACGCCCGTGAAATCTTTGCTGTAAGTGAAGCGGCGGGTTTATATGATGTCTCCCGTCCTGTGGTGGTCGGGCATAGTTTTGGGGGATGGGCAACCCTTGCGGCGGTTGAGATTGCCGGCGAAAAACTGGGCGGTGCGGTTGTGGTGGATACGCCGTTCGGGGTGCCTGATCCTGATGAAGGTTATACGATCACCATGGGGAACGAGACAGACAAGATATTTAAAACCAATCGCGTTTATCCAACCCTTGAAGACCCGTTAATGCGTTTTCGGTTATTACCCAATCAACCGGGTAGCGAGCTATATTTGCTGGATTTTATTGCCAGGAATGGACTTAAAGAAGCTGTTGATCCGGAAACAGGAGAAAAAGGCTGGAGTTGGAAATTTGACCCCCGCCATGGCCGGAATTTTGATATTCATTTTGATCGTGATTTGTTTTTGTCAGCGCGTTGCCCGCTTGCCTTTATCTATGGGGAAAAGTCTCTCTTTGTTTTGGGAGACGGGTTTGAACATATGAAACGCCAAGCCAAGGGGCGTTCGCCTTTTATTACATTACCGGAAGGACACCATCATTTGATGATGGACCAGCCGATTGGCTTTGTGGCGGCCATGCGGGCTTTACTAAAGTGCTGGCCCGTTCGCTCAGGCCATTAAGAGCGTTTGAGGGGGCTAATAATTTCTTTTAAAGGTCTTTGGGGTTAGCGAATAAGTCTAAACTGGGTTATTTTATAAAATAAAGCCTTGCCCGTGGTTTTAAATTCGGCCAAAAACAAGGTTGATGTTTAGTCCCTGGATAATGGGTATCTGGGTATTGGATAAAGAATGCATCTTTAAGGTCAAAGGTAAGGAAAAGGATTATGGGCGATAACACTTCTACAAATCATACAAATAATGATGATGAGATGAATCGTAATACCTATAAAGCGGTAATGGACTTTTCCGGTAAATTCGGGGTTCCTTTATCCCTCGGCTTAACGATGTTCTCTACGCAATTGGTTTTGGCGAATGGTGTGTTTGCAGCCTTTGCGTCTGGCGTGTTAACGATTGTTTTTGTATTTGTGATTGTGAAAATGTTTTTCTCCCACTAGGATTAAATACAAATTGTATTCTGATTTCGAGTGAGTAAATGTGTTATTGTGTGCGTGTTATTGTGTGCGTGTAATTGTTGCGTAAGTCTGGACGATTAATTGACGGATTCCGTATCCCGTGTTCTGTATCCCGTATCCCGTATTGCGTGTTTAAGCCTAATTATACCTGTTTTGACACCTTCTAGCGCCTTAACACTATAAATCGTCCATATCGTAGGCCGCTTATATCATGGAAAATCCATGACTGTGTGCCTCTAGATTAATGGGTTATTGAACCTCATGGTTGGAATGATTATGAAGATTGCAATTCTTAAGGAAACACAAGCCGATGAAAGCCGTGTTGCCGTAACCCCGGAAATTGTCAAAAAATATCTATCCCTTTGGGGTGAAAATGGTGTTGAAATTGTCATCGAAACGGGGGCGGGTTTGCGCGCCTCTTTTGATGATAAGGATTATGAAGCCGCGGGTGGAACAATCGTCAAAACGGCTAATGCTGCTTTAAAAAATGCCGATATTGTCTTGAAGGTTCAACGACCCAACGGTGAAGAGTTGGCCCATTTTAACGATGGGGCAAAACTTATCGGGATATTGTCGCCTTTTGATGATCCGGATTTTCTAACCCAATATGCAAAAGGCAAAGTTGATAGTTTTGCCATGGATTTCATGCCGCGGATTACCCGTGCCCAATCAATGGATGTTTTGTCGTCACAATCCAATTTAGCCGGCTACAAAGCGGTGATTGATGCCACTGCCCATTATGGTAGTGCTATGCCGATGATGATGACGGCGGCGGGCACAATTGCGCCAGCTAAAGTGTTTGTAATGGGGGCGGGGGTTGCGGGTTTGCAAGCCATCGCCACGGCGCGCCGTTTAGGGGCTGTTGTGACGGCAACCGATGTTCGGTTTGCGGCGAAAGAACAAGTGGAAAGCCTTGGGGCGGGTTTTGTAACTGTTGATGAAGAGGCAATGAAAGAAGCTGAAACATCAGGTGGTTATGCAAAAGAAATGTCTGATGACTTTAAACAAAGACAAGCGGAATTTGTGGCTGAACATTTAAAAAAGCAGGATATTGTTATCACCACAGCGCTGATCCCGGGGCGGCCAGCACCTAATTTAATTGATGACAAAATGTTGGATGGTATGAAAGCCGGATCAATTGTTGTGGACTTGGCGGTTGAACGCGGCGGCAATGTAAGCGCCAGCAAGCCCGGTAAAGTGGTTAAGCGCAAAGGGGTTTCCATTTTGGGTTATGCCAATGTTGCGGGTCGTTTGGCCACAGATGCCTCAAGTCTTTATGCCCGTAATCTCTATAATTTTATTGCGGCTTTTTATGATAAAGAAAGTGGGCACATTAATTTTGATCCGGCGGATGAAATAATTACCGGTGTGGCGTTAACCCGTGATGGGGAAATTGTGCATACTGATTTTGCCCAACAATCTGAGGCTGAAATCTCTTCACCCTCTTCGACACCAACAAAATCAGACACAGGTGATGTGAAAACCGATGAGGAAGACCAAGCCTAGCTACACAGTTGACTGAGGAAATGGCCGATTAGGTCGTCATTAAGATGACGCCCATTGAAGCGAGTAAGCGTTTGATAAGATCAAAAGGATTTTGACATGATGGTGCAACAAGAAGGCCTGACCAAACAAGACCTTGAAGAAGCGGCCAAAGCAGCAAAGGAAGCGGCTGAGGCAGCGGAACTGGCTGCGACAACTGCGGCGGAGAATGCACAATTGGCGAACCAGTCTGCGGAGGCAGCGTTGCAATCCGCGCAATCGGCGGGTTCGATTTCCGATATTATTACGAATGCTTCCTCTTCTTTTGGCGGGCCATCAGATTTTATCTATTTACTGGCAATTTTCGCCTTGGCGATTTTTGTGGGTTATTATGTGGTCTGGTCGGTGACGCCGGCGCTTCATACGCCATTAATGGCGGTTACGAATGCGGTTTCTTCGGTGGTGATTGTTGGTGCACTGATTGCCCTTGGTGCTAGTGGGGGTGCTAATTTGGTTGGTGCAGAGGCGGGTGGTACCTCAAAGTTTTTGGGCTTTCTGGCCGTTGTTCTCGCCAGTGTAAACATCTTTGGTGGCTTTACGGTGACCCAACGCATGCTGGTTATGTACAAGAAAAAAGAAAGATAGAGGGTTATGATGTCCGCAAATTTACCCGCGCTTTTTTATATTATCGCAGCCATTTTGTTCATTTTGGCATTGCGTGGATTATCATCACCTGAAACTTCGCGGCGGGGTAATTTATATGGCATTATCGGGATGGTGCTGGCAATTGCTACGACTTTCTTTACCCTTGAAGATAAAAGCTTTGGCACGTGGGGGCTTGTGTTCCTTGGGATTGCGGTTGGCGGAGTGCCCGGTGTGTTGATTGCGCGGCGTATCGAGATGACGGCAATGCCGCAATTGGTGGCCGCCTTCCATTCTCTTGTCGGGCTTTCGGCGGTGTTTATTGCGTGGGCAGCGTTTTTGGCACCAGAAGCTTTTAAAATCGGCACGGCGGGGCATATTCATGGGCAATCGATTTTTGAAATGGCCATTGGTGTTGCAATCGGGGCTATCACATTTTCAGGTTCGGTGATTGCCGGATTGAAGCTCAGTGGCCGGATGAGTGGTAAACCGATTATGTTACCCATGCGCCATCAAGTAAACCTTGGCTTGGGCCTTGCTGTTGTTTTGTTGGTCGGCATGTTGGCAACGGGTGAGCAACATTGGAGCGTATTCTTTATATTAACAATAATTGCTTTTGCGCTTGGCTTTTTATTGATTATTCCTATTGGTGGCGGCGACATGCCCGTTGTTGTGTCTATGTTGAATAGTTATTCCGGCTGGGCAGCGGCGGGCATTGGCTTTACGTTACAAAATATGGCGTTGATTATTACAGGGGCTTTGGTTGGATCGTCGGGGGCTATTTTATCCTATATCATGTGTAAAGGCATGAACCGTAATTTTCTGTCGGTGATTTTGGGCGGTTTTGGCGGTGAGGATGATGCGGGCGCGGCTAGCGGCGGGGGTGAAGAGCGCCCTGTGAAACAAGGGTCTGCCGAGGATGCGGCCTTTGTTATGAAGAATGCGGGTAAGGTGATTATTATTCCCGGTTATGGAATGGCCGTTGCCCAAGCCCAACATGCTTTGCGTGAAATGGTTGATGTTTTAAAGGGCGAAGGGGTAGAAGTAAAATATGCAATCCATCCCGTTGCGGGGCGCATGCCCGGGCATATGAATGTTTTATTGGCTGAAGCGAATGTTCCCTATGATGAAGTGTTTGAACTGGAAGATATTAATTCAGAATTCCGCACCGCAGATGTGGCCTTTGTGATAGGCGCAAATGATGTGACCAATCCGGCTGCCAAAACCGATCAATCGTCTGCGATTTATGGAATGCCAATTCTGGATGTAGAAAATGCGGGTACGGTTTTGTTTGTTAAACGCTCTATGGCGGCTGGTTATGCGGGTGTTCAAAATGAGTTGTTTTTTAAAGATAATACGATGATGTTGTTTGGGGATGCTAAAAAAATGTGTGAAGAGATTGTAAAATCTTTTCATTAAACGAATATCTTCTCTATGAGTGATAGCCCCGCAAGACCTTACTCCCTCAAACCGGCCGAGTTGACAGATGAGCATGTGCAGCAGGCCCATAAAGTCAATTGCGCTTTCGAGGCTGTGCTCTCTCCCTTGGATATTAGTGGGTTTCAATCACTGGTTAAATCCAGTGACTATGCGTTGCAATTATTTGGTGGGCTGGGCTTTATTATCGGGTTTGACCATGATGCAGATTATGAAAGCGAAAATTTAAGCTGGTTCCAACAGCGCTATCAATCCTTTATCTATATTGACCGGATTGCGATTGCGGCGAGCCATCATCGCCAACAAGCGGGACAAGCCTTTTATAACCGGTTTATAGATATTGCCAGAGAAAAGAAATTTGATCATCTGTGCGCAGAGGTAAACACGATTCCGCCAAATCCGGCCTCTCACGCATTTCATCAAGCGATGGGTTTTAATGTTGTCGGCAGTGCGGATTTTGATCAAAAGCAAGTGCAATATTATCGTAAAGAACTTTAAGAGCCTGATCGAAAAAGCGGGATAGCTTAAAAAGTTTTGGATCAGATGTTAATTTGCCAAAAAGCGTTTATATTAAGGCTCTTTCTTTAAAGGGTTTTTTGAATAAATTTCTTTTGGCGTGCTTTTATGGTTTGGCGAGAATAATGGGCCGCGTCTTTGGCTAAAAACAAAGCCAGATCAAGCGGGTTGGTATTGCCAAAGAAATGATCTCTATAGGGTTTTTCGCCTAGCAAGCCACCTTTGCGGGTGAACAGTTTTAAATTATATTTATTGCGGGGCAGGTGGGTCGCACCAGCGGCAATTTTGCGATGGCTTTGGGGTATCCACTCGCTCGCTAATATTTTTGTCCGTATCGTCGAAACACAAGCCTCAAGGGCGGCCTCGTCATTCATGTCCAATTGTTCGATAAGGGAGGATACATCGTTAAATAGATCAGTATAAGGTTGATAGGCACCGCCAATTAAGGTGAGTTGGGGCATGGGATAAGCCCAACGTTCCTCGTCCGTTTTAGCGTGTTTTAATAAATCCTGCCGGAAAGTTGTAAGCTTGATTAATTCCAGATAGGCACCCGTTAGCCACAATACAGAATATTGCCGCCATAAAGGCGCGTGGGCAAAACTTTTAATGGCATTGCCCACAAGGCGGTCATTGGAATTAACATAATCGGTGGTTAACCGCTCAACCGGTAAAAATCTCTCACGGCTAAAGTCTTTATTTTTATGGGCCAACAAAAATTCACGGCCAAATGTGAAGATGCTGGCAAGGCTTGAATATAACCCTTTGGAAAATAACGGATCAATAAAGCCTGCGGCGTGACCGAGAAGCGAAAACCGCTCCCCCACACATTGTTTTGCCGTATACTGAATGCGCCCCGTGCGAACCCAGTTGCGAACTGCATTTGCTCCTTTTAGGTGGGTTTGCATACTAGGATATCGGGCGATAAAATCGTCGAATTCTTCTTGCGGTGTTTTGGTTTCATCAATCGGGTGAATGCGTGGGTCAAGCAAAAGGCCGACACTACATAATGTATTTGAGGCATCTTTATGATTGTTAAAGGGAATAATCCACATCCACCCCCCTTCAAACACGTGGTGGTGTGTCCCCTCGGAAAGAGAAAAGGGGATATCGAGTTCTTTTATATCCGGACCATTTTTATGAAAACTGTCAACCCCGACCATATGGGTGAAAATTGACCGTGTATGGGTTTGCAACCCTTCGGTGGTGCGTAAATTTTGATCTTTCGCAATAAGCGATCCATGGCCACCTGCATCGACTATATAGTCACTGGTGAAATGACGTTCTTTCGCGGTGCTAACACTGACACCGGAAGCATTAATGGTTACATCCACAACACGCTCATCTTGTAGAATAGTGGCCCCGTATTGCCGTGCAATTGCGAGATAATAATAATCCGTATCTTGTCGATATAAGTGTAATTCATGACCATAGGGCCGCTTGGGGATAACCGCCTGAATGATGGATGAGGGATCAGGGGAGCGGCCTTGTTGGTGGGGCATAAAGCTGAAATGGCGTTTGACCCCGTGGGAAGATCCGGCGGTTGATAAGAAATATTCTGAAGAAAACACCTCTAATTCGGGTACGTCAAAAGCCACAGCCATGGATCGCATAATCTCGGATGTTTCCAAAATCATTGATTCGCCGATGGCAAATTTGGGATGTGTCCCGCCCTCAAGCACAAGCACTTTTATACCATTACGGGCCATAGCAGCGGCCAGCATGCCGCCTGTTATACCGCCACCAATAATGATGAGATCATAATGCTCATGATGGGTGTGTGTGTAATTAGAATGAGGGTGTTGAGACTGATCGTTTGAGATGGAGCACCTATTATTTTGTGTTTGTAAAATAATGGCCTATTTTCATAAAAAATCTACTATCGTAGAGGGTAAATTTTTCAAAACTGCTCACATGTAGGAGAGATAAGGCGTGTTTTTGCTATTATAGTATTTTCGGCCATGTGATTAACAAGATCAAACTCCGTCAATGTAAAATTAGGCTTGAGTTTTCACGTGGGCAGGGCTTTATTCATCTCATGAATGATCAACAAAATATACTTGCCCGCTCGCCTGCAAATCAGCCCATCTATCGCCGCCGTTTGGTTAAACCTGATGGGCGTGATGTTATGCTCTATGGTTATCACCCCCATGACGAAAAACCGGCGGAGGATATGTTGGATGGGGGCCCAAAAAAATCGGAACTACGCTGGCACCCCTTGCGTCGGGAATGGTCTGTTTATGCTGCTGGACGACAGAACCGGACCTTTAAACCATCGGCCTCTGATGACCCTTTGGCACCGACACGAACCAACGGGCCCGCCACAGAGATCCCTTTTTCAGATTTCGAGTTGGCAATTTTTGAAAACCGGTTCCCCAGTTTTAGTGCCAATCCGGGGGCGGCGGGGAAGGCACCATCGGGCCTGAAAACCGCAGCGGCAACCGGGCGATGCGAGGTTGTGGTTTATACCCCCGAGGGGACGGGCTCATTGGCAACCCTTGGCGCTGAGCGCCGGATCATGTTGGTTCATGCGTGGATTGATCGGTATCAAGATTTGTTTAATGCGGGGGCGGCTTTTGTGTTGCCGTTTGAAAATCGCGGTGAAGAAGTAGGGGTGACTTTATTGCACCCACACGGACAGATTTATGCCTTGCCTGTAATCCCGTCTGTGCAATTATCGGCGGCGAAAACCTTTGCCGATGGGTATGACTTTGCGGGCCATATGAAAGACTGGATGCCAGAATACGGGATTAAATCTGAAGGCGGTATGAACAGTTTCGCGCCGCCCTTTGCCCGCTTCCCTTACGAGATATGGATTGCCCCCCAAGCCAAGAGAAACAATTTATGGGACTTCACCGATGAAGAGCTTGAAGCCTTTGCCAATCAATTAGGGGATATGACGGCGCGCTATGACCAGTTTTTTGGCCGGGAATGTGCTTATATGTTAAGCCTACACGGCGCTCCGGCACCGTGTGATAATCATGGTCAGCATGAAAATTGGCATTTCACGGCCCAGTTTTATCCCTTACTAAGAAGCGCTGATAAGGTGAAATATCTTGCCTCGGTGGAGCAATCCACAAACCTGTTTACTGTTGATGTTCAGCCCGAAGAAACGGCGAAGCTGTTTCGCACGATTAAAACCGCAATTTAATGGAAGAGTTTGTTTTCCCTCCGCCCAAACCTGTCTGTATACCAACGGATAAAGGTGTGAAATTTCCGGTTAGACGCATTTTTTGTGTAGGTAAAAACTACGCTGACCATGTGCAAGAAATGGGCGGGGATGCGAAAAAAGACAAACCCACATTTTTTACAAAGCCAAGGGACGCGATTGTTTTATCGGGGCGTGATGTGCCTTATGGGGTGCAAAGTGATGATTTCCATTATGAGGGGGAATTGGTGATTGCTCTTAAATCGGGCGGATGTTCAATTGCCCATGAAAACGCGATGACCCATATTTTCGGGTTTGCGGCGGGCTGTGATTTGACCCGACGCGATATGCAGCGAGAAGCAAAACAGGCTGGCAATCCGTGGGATAGTGCGAAGGCTTTTGATTATTCGGCGCCAATTGCAACCATAAAGGAAATGCGCGAGGTGCCCCAAGGAATTTTAAAAACCAGCATCAACAATAAACCCCGCCAAGAAGCCCCGTTATCGCAGATGATTTGGTCTGTACCGGAAATAATTGTCGCCCTCTCGGGATTGTTTGAACTAAAGGCAGGAGATTTAATCTTCACGGGTACGCCAGCGGGGGTGGGGCCTTTAAAAATTGGTGATAGGGTTAGGGTAGAAATTGCTGATTTACCAGTTCTTGACTTCAAGATTACCGACCCAAAAAGCTAACCCTTTATGATTAAAAAATTAAGGTTGAAAGAATGACAGCGGATCAACCGCCATTGCCGAACCGTCATCTAAAGCTGGAAAAACCGCAGATGCTTGGCCATCTCGCCATGGTTTTGTTTTCATTTTTGATTGCAGGGTCTTATTCTTTAGGGAGCCGCGTGGCGGGGTTAATTGATGCTGGCGCTTTAAATGGCGTTCGATTTTCTATCGCTATGATTGTTTTAGGAACATTTGTTTTTTGGCGTTATCACTTTCGCCCTGATGGAAGCGCTAAGATAAAATATGCTTTAGCGCCTATCGCCCCTTGGCGGTTTTTAATTTTAGGGGCGTTAATGGGCACCTATATGGTTTTAATGTTTGTCGCGTTGGAGCTGACAAATCCGGTATCGTTATCGGCGGTGTTCACTTTATTACCGTTAATGAGTGCCTTACTTGGGTATTTTATTTTAAAACAGGTTTCTGGGTTATCGATATCCGTTAGTTTATGGGTTGCGGCTATTGGTGCCGTATGGCTAATTTTTCGCGGTGATATTGACGCACTGTTATCTTTTAATATTGGGCGGGGGGAGGCTATCTTTTTTATTGGTACCGTTGCCCATGCTCTTTATGCGGTGCTTGTCAAAAAATTCCATCGGCAAGAACCTGTTTTATTATTTACTTTCTGGACCATAATTGGCACTTGGTTTTGTGTAAACCTGTACGCATTGCCTAGTGTTCTAAAAACCGATTGGCTTGCTCTACCGGTGATTGTCTGGGTTGCTATTTTCTATCTTGCTCTTTTCACCACGATTGGTACTTTCTTTCTTTTGCAATTTGCGGTGATGCGTATTCCGGCGGCGAAAGCAACCGCCTATATTTATTTAACGCCGGTCTTTATCATTTTAATGGAAGGGTTTGCCGGCGCTGGATGGGCAAGCCCTTTAGTGATTGCGGGTGCAATTATTATTGTTCTGGCTCTTGCTATTCTTGTACGAATACCCGATTTATAGCCTATGGATAAAGATCAAAAAATAACCCTTTATGATGATGCCGCCAAAGCGATTGCCGCTGTTTTGGAGGGAGAGAATAATCTGGTTGCCCGCATGGCAACATTGTCCAATATTCTGCACCATACGTTCCCTCATTATTTCTGGACCGGGTTTTATTGTGTGGACCCGTTGAACCCAAAGGAGCTGGTGATTGGTCCTTATCAAGGCACAATGGGGTGCTTACGGATAGAATTTGGTAAGGGTGTTTGTGGCACTGCCGCGGCCACGGGCGCTGTGCAGATTGTGGATGATGTTCACGCTTTTCCGGGACACATATCATGTGATGCAAATTCCCAATCAGAAATTGTGGTGCCCGTTTATGATAAAACCGACACTTTGATTGCCGTGCTTGATGTTGATAGTGATCAATTGTCTATGTTTGATGAGGTGGACAAGCAAGCTCTTGAGAAAATTATCAAACAGATTTTCGGCTAACAATTAGCGGGTATAACTTATTAAATTATAGATAAGGGGATTGAAATGCTAACGGGGGAATGGTCTGGCATTTACGGATATTCTGGCAATATTGAAAAGAACGTGAATTTCTTTGCGCGTCTTCGTGATAAGGAGGGGAATATTTCTGGTGATATTAGCGAGCCGAACGAGAGCGGGGTTTTGGCCGATTTTTTATATGCCCATATTAATGGTCATCATAATGGGCAGATGATCCAGTTTACAAAAACCTATGATGGGAGCGGGGATTTTGCCCATTCGGTTTTTTATGACGGACTGATCGAAAATGATGGGCACCTTATTACAGGCTCATGGAAAATTGATATATTAACGGGCTGGTTTAAAATGGTGCGTGAAAATAGTGGCCCCTTAACTGAAGAAGAAATTGAAGAAGAAACTGAGATAGAAATTGAAGAAACCGTTAATTCGTAAACTCCTCATAAGAAGCCATCCGTATAGATAGGAATTGGATTTTCTTTTTGCGTTTTTTTAAATTATCTGTCGATCTTGATGATATCTCGCCGGACCACAGCATTTTCTCCCATGCCCCCCACAACAACATAATGATCGCCCGCAATCAAAAGGCCCCGATGGTCCATCGAAGGTGTTGGCAATTTGGTCAGTCTTTTCCATGTGTTTGTATTTAAGTCAAAAGTAAAAACAAGGTTAGATGGTTTTGTCAAAATACCGTCATACCCAATACCGTTATAATTATAGGCATTATCACCGCCGCCCGCAAAAACAATATGATTGTTTTTTTCATCACCAATGGCCGCCATGCGATATAGGGGGCCAAAGGGATGGGATTTGATCTTCCGCCAACGGATGAGGGCAGGGTCATTTTCATCAATTTGCCCATACCAGCTATCATTAATCAAACCGAACTGACGACGCCCTTCTTTCACCCCTAAAACACTGACCCCGTCTGTAATGACAATATGCCCGTTAACACTGCCCCCGGAATGGCCGAAAACGCTACGCCCCGGAAACTTCGTGGCTTGAAACCAGCGATTGTCTTGCGTGTCATAAACCTGCGTTAACGAGACATTGCCGTCATTGTGCCAACCGGATACTAAATAAATATACCGGTCAAGATGGGCGAACGCCACCATGTCATCAACAGGGGTGGGCATGGGGGCGCGCGGCAACCAACTTTTATCCTTAGGATCAAAGGCAAGAACGTCTGGCGTTGAAACCTCACTTCCATCAGGGGCAACCGTATATCCCCCAAAGAGGTAGATTTTGTTTTTTATGGTCACGGCAACGCTGGCCAAGCGCCCTTGGGGAACGGGCACATCGTCTAACTGTTCACATGCTTTATTGATGGGACAGGCGAATGCGGTTTTTTGCACATCCTGATATGTTTTACCGGCCCCTAGTCCCAAAAACGAATATAGGGTTTGCCCCTCTACACTTTCAGCTATGGCAACCGCATTATTGGAAATGGCCGATGGGAGTTGCGGTCTTATGGAAAGGGCTGCGGTCTGTTTTTGGCTTAGGCTTTGGTTTTGGCTTTGGTTTTGGTTTTGTGTTTCAGCTGGCTGAATGGTTTCGTTAATCCGGGTATTACCTGTGCAACCCCAAATGAGCATGGCTATGATGAATGTGAAAAATTTTCTATTTGTGATGTTCTGAAGGGGCATAAGTAGGAGCTCGATTTGTAATTGGAATTTTGATTATTATAGCAGGTTTTGATTTAGGCTCTTGGGTTGTCGGTTTCTGTTTATCAGCAAATGGGGTAGATTGCCTGATTGATTTGGCAAGAAAATTCAGCTAATCCCACTTTAGAGATAGAAAACTTAGCGGGCATTGAAGGCTTACTGGTTAAAAAGGCATAGAAAATGAGCAAAGTTGCAGTTGTTTTAGGGGGGTCTGGATTTGTGGGCCGTCATGTTGTGCGTGAGCTTGCCAAACGCGGCTGGCGTGTTCGTGTTGGTGTGCGCCGGCCCCATCATGCTATGCATTTAAAACCAATGGGTGCGGTTGGGCAAATACAACTCGCGCAAGTGAATGTGCGCCATCAAGGCTCTATCGAGCAAGCCCTTCACGGGGCGGATGCGGTGATTAATCTTGTTGGTATCTTGCATCAGGATTGGCATCAAAAATTTGCCCATGTGCAAACAGTGGGGGCGGCAAATATTGCGCAAGCTTGTAGCAAAATTGGTATTGATAGGCTAATCCATATTTCCGCCATTGGGGCGGACGCAGATAGTGAGAGCCTTTATGCCAGTTCAAAAGGCAAGGGCGAGAGCGCAGTTCTTGAGCACATGCCCGAAGCAACGATTTTAAGGCCCTCCATCATTTTTGGACCGGAAGATAATTTTTTTAATCGCTTTGCCTCGATGGCAAGCCTATCGCCTTTGGTTATGCTTCCGCTGATTGGCGGCGGGACCACAAAATTGCAGCCCGTCTATGTGGATGATGTTGCCGATAGTGTCTGTCAGGCGTTAGAAAATACCGATAGTTTGGGTAAAGTGTATGAGCTCGGCGGCCCGCAGGTTTATAGCTTTAAGGAATTGCTGCAGCTAATGTTAAAAGAGATGCGGGTTAAACGGTTGCTCGCGCCAATCCCTTATCCAATCGCTAGTTTGATTGGCCTAGGCGGCGAAATTTTTGGGGCATTGCCGTTTGTGGAACCTTTTTTAACCCGCGACCAAGTCCAGTTACTAAAACGCGATAATGTGGTGAGTGATAAGGTGGGGACGATTGAGGATTTTGGCGTTACACCCAAATCAGTCGAATCGATTTTGCCAAGCTATATGGTGCAATATCGTAAATATGGCCAGTTTAACGAAGAAGAAGCCCCCGTTTCTCCGCTTTAGATCATGCCATTTTTTAGATTACTTGTTTTTTCTAAAAGAATCTAAACTCACCACATCGGCGGTTTCGCCTGATTGCTTTTCTTCCGGTTTATCAGAAGCAGTTTTTTCGCCTTTTTCGCTATCGCTCTTTTTTGTTTTAAAAATGGTGCTCTTTGAAACGCTATCATCTGAATTGATGTCATTTGCATCGTCTTCGGATGAATTTTGACCAAGCTCATGGGTATAATCTTCGTCTCGCTCTTGAAAGCGTAGACCGAACTTTACACTTGGGTCTGCAAAGCTAGTGATCGAGTCAAATGGTATTACCAGATCAGCTTCAACCCCTTTAAACCATAAAGTGACGCTAAAACCTTTATCAGTGACGACAAGGTTTTCGAATTGGTGATGTAGCACCACGGTCATGCGTTCGGGATAGACTTCTTTCAAGTGCTGGGGAAGGGATACCCCATCAGAGGTTGTGATGAATTCAATATAAAAATGATGATCCCCCGGGGTTTCTTTTAACTCCGAAGTAATCATCAATACATCTTTGACCACACACCGTAAGGCGTCTTGCATCAGGCCGTCATAATCAAGTACAAAGTTAGACAAAATATCCACCTACAAATAATTCACGGTCCATATTATACATTTGCATGCAAATGCCTATCTTTTATTGCGTTAAAACCACGAATAATAAGGCCGTAGAACCTATTGTATCTTATAGTGAATGATAAATATTAAGAGCATAGGTTTTTATAAGCAAATTCAATTATCTATGCCTTGGATATAAGAGCATAACTGAATTTTTGAATGAAGATAATAGGGCTGGTTTTCAGGCTTAAAATAAAGTGGGAGATTCTGTTGCCAGGCTCTCCCGGGCCCCGCCTAACCTTGGAAGAGGTGTAGGAGTTTAAAGTGTGAAATCACTCAGCCGCTTATGCAGCAAGAGCAAAATCTTCCTTGACGTTGTCATTTGCAACTATTCAAGTTTAGCCAAATAACGGAGGCAACCCGAGCAAAAACATCGTCTTTAGACGTCCGTCGATCCTATTTCGGCCCCTCCAAAATATCCTCATATGGTAAGCTATAGCTTAATACTTTAGATATTTTGGTGGAGCCGCCGGGTACCGCCCCCGGGTCCGAGCCGCTTATTACACGCGCACTTTATCGCCATAGTCTGCAAGCAGACCCTTTCTATATAAGCCATAATTGTTAAAAAGCAATGGACGCAGATAAAGGGAAGCGCTAAGCGTTTAATAAATATACCAGATACACAATTGGCAATCTCGTATGCTACGGTTAGGCTACAGAGTGGTTTGTGAGTATTAAAGTGGGCATCTATCGATAAGGGGTTTTGGTTATGGAGCCAAAAGATTTTAAAACGTGGCGGCGATCCCTCAAGCTTTCCCAAAAAGAGGCGGCAAATGCGTTGGGGTTAAAGCGGCGGATGATACAATATTATGAGAAAGGGGAGCGTGACGGCGAAGCGGTTATAATTCCATTGGCTGTGCGGTTGGCCTGTTATGCCATCACCAAAGGAATTGCGGATTATAACGGACCGAACCGCAAGATTGTTGTTTCGGAAATAAAGCCTGAAAAACCCAAAAAATAAAATAGATTTATCGAGAGTAATTGACTTGCCTAAAGCCGCAGGCATTTGTCGGGCGAAGCTTAATGAGCGGCGTTTAATGAAAACTATTACCAGCTATCTAGCATTTGATGAAATATAGGGGAGCACTGTTTTGCGTTCAACTTCGCGTAGGGTGAAGCTTGATTCGACAGTGGCAATATTCGGCATACGGAGCATAGTTTCCGAGAGAAAAGCTTCGTAGGCGGCAAGGCTTGGAATGACGACACGTAAGAAATAATCAAACTTGCCGGTTACAAGATAGCATTCCATGACTTCGGTGCGTTTTTTGATCGCCGCTTCAAATTCACGCAAAGTGTTATCGTCTTCGCGTTCCAGTTTCACAAGAATAATAACGGTTACATTAATCCCCAAAGATTCACGATTAACTTCCGTATGATAGCCCTGAATGATTTTTTCTGTTTCGAGGCGGCGTAATCTCCGCAAGCAGGGGGTGGGAGAAAGCCCGACTTTTTCGGCTAACTCGGCATTGGTGATACGAGCATTTTCCTGCAAATATTGCAAAATTTTATGATCAATGTGGTCAAGCTTCATAGCAGCACCCTTTATTTCCGCACACTATTTAGCCTTTTATGCTAAAGGTCAAGCCTTTATCCATCAAATTTGACCGATTATTTTTATAGAAAAAGGCTAAAAGATGGCAATGAACTTTCCCTATTTAAGGTTAAATCCCATTTCTGGTTTGATATCAGAATTTAATACAAACACGTAAAGGCGCCCAGATGAAAATTGAAGAGATTTCCGCACCCGGTTGGCATAAGATTGTGCATATTACGGACGGTGAAACAGGCCTTGATAGTATCGTCAGTGTACACGATGCGACTTTAGGTCCTGCTTGCGGAGGGTGCCGTGTTTTCCCTTACCAATCATTTGAGGCTGGCCTTGAAGATGTAAAAAATCTGTCGCGGGGCATGACTTATAAAAATGCCCTTGGCGGTATTCCTTTTGGCGGCGGAAAAGCAATTGTTTTTGCGGATCCTAAAAAAGATAAATCCACAGCCATGTTGAAAGCTTTGGGGAGAGCGATTGATACTCTTGAAGGGCTTTATTATACCGCGGAAGATAGTGGTATGAGTGAAGCCGATATTCAAACCATTCGCGAAGAAACGTCATATGCGGCTGGCATGGCCAATAATGGTGTCGGCGGTAATCCGTCCCCTTTTACGGCGCGCGGCGTGTGGCGCGGAATTCAAGCGGCGGTGCGCCATAAGTTTAACACGGATGATCTAACCGGAAAGTCGGTTTCTATTCTTGGCGTGGGAGCCGTCGGTATGGCTTTGGCCGAGCATCTACATGGGTCGGGCGCGAAATTGATTGTCGCCGATGTGAATAAAAACTCTGTCCGGGAAGCTATTGATCGCTTTGGCGCGGTTGAAGTTGCCCCCGCCCAAGCTCATGCGGCAGATGTGGATATTTTTGCGCCCTGTGCGTTGGGCGGATCGATTAATGCTGATACTGTGCATGATATTAAAGCCTCTATCATTGCTGGGGCTGCGAATAATCAGTTAAAAACCCCTGACATGGATCAAATCTTGAAATCAAAAGATATTCTTTACGCGCCGGATTATGTTATTAATGCGGCTGGTGTGATCAGTGTTGGTCTGGAAATTCTTGGTGAATGGTCCCATGATGACCTTAATCAACGTATTGATAAAATTGGCGATACTTTAACGTCAATTTTTGAGCGTGCCCAAAGGGAAGACCGTCCAACAGGATCTGTGGCTGATCAATTGGCGATGGAAGTGATATCCAAACCTTAAAGTTTTAAACCTTAAAATTTACGGGTGTTTAATTTTACCGGTTTCATTATGGACGTCCGGTTTTTGACAAAGGTGATAATTTTTGCGCACTTTTGTCTGGTCCGTGATGGGGGTAGAATTTGACTTGGAAAATTTAGATATCGGACTTTTAAATTTAGAGTAGAACCGTTTATTTAATCATGCGCTTTAACATTTCGGGCGCTTCAAAAGAATGAGAGACTATTATGGCTAATTTGCAATCAGATCCAATTGTTATCACGTCGATGGCACGGACACCCATTGGTAATTTTATGGGGGCTTATAACACTGTGGCAGCGCCTGCATTAGGGGCCGCAGCTATTCAATCGGTGATGGAGCAGGTCGAGGTTGATGGTAGTGATATTGATGAGGTGATGATGGGTTGTGTATTACCCGCCGGACTTGGCCAGGCACCCGCCCGCCAAGCCGCGTTAGGGGCGGGGCTTCCGCAAAGTGCCGGATGTGTGACCTTAAACAAAGTGTGCGGGTCAGGTATGAAGGCATTAATGTTCGCTCATGACTCGATTGTTGCGGGTACGAATGATATTGTTGTTGCGGGGGGCATGGAGTCAATGACAGGAGCGCCCCACCTTTTACCAACTGGAAGGGGCGGCATTAAATTTGGCCATGGTAAAGTCCTTGATCATATGGCCTATGACGGTTTGGAAGATGCTTATCAACATGGTACGGCTATGGGAGTTTTTGCAGAAAAATGCGCCCGTGAATGGAAATTTTCAAGAGAAGAGCAAGATGAATATTCCATACGCTCTGTTGAGCGTGCTCAAAAGGCCATTGCTGATGGTTCGTTTAAAGATGAGATCACCCCTTTTGAAGTGCAATCGCGTCGGGGCAATGTGCTTGTTGAAAATGACGAAAAACCCGGATTAGTGAAATCGGAAAAAATTCCACAGCTTCGGGCCGCGTTTGAAAAAGATGGTACCGTAACCGCCGGTAATGCCTCAGCCATTTCTGATGGTGCGGCAGCACTTATGGTCATGCGGGAAAGTGAAGCTAAAAAACGGGGTCTAAAACCCATTGCCAGGATCGTTGCCCATTCAACGCATGCCCATGCGCCGGAATGGTTTACCACTGCGCCGGTTTCGTCCATTCAAAAATTAATGCAGAAAACCGGCTGGTCCATTGAAGACGTTGATTTATTTGAAATTAATGAGGCGTTCTCGGTGGTCGCATTGGCGGCGATGCGTGAACTTAATCTATCCGCGGATAAAGTAAATATACATGGGGGCGCGATTGCCCTTGGTCACCCCATCGGGGCATCAGGCGCAAGAATTTTGGTGACGCTCATAAGCGCATTAAGAAAAACCGGTGGTAGCAAAGGGGTTGCTAGCCTTTGTATTGGTGGCGGCGAGGCCACATCGGTTGCCGTAGAGATGGCTTAACTTTTGTTAATCTTACCGGCTATTAATCTTACCTGTTATTAATTTAACCGATTTTTAACTGGATGAACCATCAAATCGCCCTAAACGTGCTTAAATGTTGATGTGCATAAGTGTTGCTCGATTTGGTTTTATGGGCTTAGAGTAAGCAAAAGAATTTTGGAGAATATGATGCGTAAAATTTTGATTGGTTTTATGAGTATTGCTGTTATAGCGAGTTGTACTACAAATCCGTATACGGGTGAACGAAGAGCGGGCCGTGTTGTGACCAGCGGCGCGGCGGGCGCTGGTGCGGGCGCGGCAACGGGCGCAATCATCGGCGCTATTGCTGGCAATGCTAAAAAGGGGGCCATTATCGGTGCTGGCGTCGGGGTGGCTGCGGGGGCTGGCATTGGTGCTTATCAAGACCAACAGCAAGCAAAATTACAGCAGCGTCTTGCGGCAACGGGGGTTTCTGTAACCAGAGTTGGCGATAACATTCAACTAAACATGCCATCGGATATTACCTTTGATACAGCCAGTGCCGAGGTTTCAGCTGACTTTTATGAAACGCTCAACACGGTTGCAATTGTTTTGAAAGAGTTTAACCGCACGGGCGTCAGTGTTTATGGCCATGCGGATGCCAGAGGGGCGGCGGATTATAATCAGGCACTATCTCAAGAGCGCGCTTCGAATGTTGCAACCTATTTGGCAAACCAAGGGGTTTTAGGCGGGCGATTGCAAGCTGTCGGGTTTGGTGAAACGCGACCTATAGGGGATAATCAAACCGCTCGCGGTCAAAGCCTAAACCGGCGCGTGGAAATTGTTATTGATCCGATTGAAGAGCAGTTTTAAACAGCTGAATTTCATAACGCCCGCAAGTTTTGATGGAAAATGCTTAAATAGCATTATTAGCTAGGCCCTTCGATATTTTATCGGAGGGTTTTTTGGGTTCGTGTTTTTGGCTTAGATTTTTGGATCTGTAGATATTTATCAAAAAGCCATACTTAAAGCAGGTCCAGAGTGGCCCCAAAGCAGGCCCAAAGCGGGCCCAGAGCAAGATCAAAAGTTTAATGGGCACAGTCAGGCTTTAAACCAGGTTTTCACCCTCCTTAACAATGGAATGCTTATGTATAGCCCCTTGGGGCGCTGCTAAATTCGTTAAATCTTAATAGCTTCTTTAATATATCTTATTAAGGTTGCGTAAGTTTTATAAAAATTTTCAGAACCAGCGAGTATTTATGAAAAAGAATTGGACGATTTTTAACTCTTCTCACCCAATATTATTGGCCGCGGCGATACTGGTTGGCGCAATTATAGCCAAAGCGACCGCCCCCATTATGCCCAATATCTCTAGTGCTTGGTTGGTTTTTTGTCTTTTGGGATGTATAATTTTATATGCCAAGGGGGTAAAGGCCTGGCATGCGAAAGAGGCTGATGAGGGTCATGTTAATGATCCCAATCTTTTGATAAAATCATTGGATCAAAGCATCGATAAGCAAGTGCAGATGCTGCGCCGTATATCTGATCTTTCCACTGAAGATATGGCGATGATAGGCAAAGTGGAAGAAGCGATTACACAAAAATCTCTCGAGCTTTATTTGCAGCCCATTGTGACACTTGAAAATCAAGAAACATCTTATTACGAAGCATTCTCCAGACTGAGAGAAGCCAATGGGCATATTCTACGCCCTGCTGATTACCTCGGGGTTGTAGAACGTGCCAATAAAATTGGATTTATTGATAATGTCATTTTGCTAAGGTCTGTTGAAACGGTCAGAAATTTAATGAAGACCAACAAAGATGCCGCTGTATTTTGCAACATTTCGCCAGCCACATTGTATGATCAAAACTTCTTTGCATTGTTCACCCAATATCTTGATAATAACACAGATATTGCCCCCAATTTGATATTTGAATTTACTTATCCGGCTATTTCTTTGGTTGACCCAACAATCGCCAAAAGCCTTGATATGATTGCGGAACGCGGGTTTGGGTTTTCGATTGATCATATTAACCGGTTTGATATGGACTTCAGCATTGTTAAAAAAATGAATGTCGGGTTCGTTAAAGTGCCAATTCAATTAATACTTGGCGCGACTGAAGAAAACGAAGCGGTTTATACAAAATATCAAACGATGCGGGAAACGCTGGACAAGCATAATATCCAGATTGTTGCCGAAAAAGTCGAGAGTAATGAGCAATTGAAAGCGATCTCGCGTCTGGACATTTCGTTTGGACAAGGAAATTATTTTGGTGTGCCTATGCCGGCGATGAACTATCTTGAACCAAATGTGCCGCTTAAAAAAGCGTCTTAGCATTGATATTAAACCATAGGTTTCCAGTTTCTATTTTCCGGGACACGAATTCGCTCCGACACCAGTATCCAAGGTAAAATAACAGTTTGGGTGTCTCGTGGATCCCGGATCAAGTCGGGGATGACATCTTGGTGGTGGATGACATTATGGGCGGTGTTGAGTTTGTGGAGATGTTAAGTTTGCGCATTGATGGTTGTAAACCGCTAAGTCTGTCTTCTATCATCATCATTTTTGTAAGCATGAAATGAAGCGCATCATTTATAAAAATAAAGGTGCGCTTTTTTCCGTTTCTGATATGGTCATTTGATGAAAAAGAATATCATACTTCATATTTTTCCAACCTTTGCATTGGGCGGGCAACAACGCCGTTTTGCGGAACTGGTGAATGGGTTTTCAGCAGGTTTCACCCACCATGTTGTTTCTCTTTCGGGGGAAATTGAAGCGGTTGAATTAATCGACAAGAATGTTGATTTAACAACCCATCATATACCTTTGCAAAAAGGGGCTTTTTTTCATCCCGCTAATTTGCAAATTTTTTCCGCCCTCTTTCAAAATATAAGACCCGATTTATTATGCACCTATAATTGGGGCGCGATTGAAGCGGTTTTGTCATGGCGATTGCAAACAGGACGATTACAAAAAAGGATATGGCAAACCTTCTTAAAAGGAAGCGCGGATCAATTCCCTCACATCCATTTTGAAGATGGCTTTGGACCAGATGAAACCCCAACACGGCAGAATCAAAAGCGGGTGATGGCGCGGCGCATTTTGTTAAAGCGTAGTAAAGTGATTGTTCCTTCTGTTACGCTGCAACAGTTGGCGCTGAACAAATGGCAGATTGATCAAAGTGCTATTATGCGGGTGCCGAACGGTATCCATATTGACCGGTTTGTGGTGCATAATCGGGTCTATGATCATATGCGGCCAGTGAAGGTTGGCACGGTGGGGGCGCTGCGCCCCGAAAAAAATATTGCGCGCCTTATTGATGTGTTTTCAAACCATAAGGCGGAGACGGAATCAAGATTACAAGTGGTTGGGGATGGTCCCATATTGGAGATGTTGAAGCAGCAAGCCCAAAATAGTTCCCGTATGGACGATATTAATTTCCCCGGTGGGAGCGCAACACCAGAACAATATTACCAAAATTTTGATATTTTCGCCCTGTCATCTGATACGGAACAAATGCCCATTAGCCTGATTGAAGCTATGGTGTCTGGGCTGCCTGTGGTCGCCACCAATGTGGGGGATGTGAGCGCAATGGTCAGTGAAGAAAATAGAAGCTTTATCAGTCCTGTGGGGGAAGATTTATTGTTTCAAGAAAATCTACAACGATTGATTGACGATCCGGTTCTGCGTCGCTCAATCGGTTTAGCCAACCAAAAAAAGGCTCTTGATATTTTTGACCGTGTAACGATGATTTCCATATATGAAAACCTGTTTATGGATATTATCGAGAATATAAAATCGTAATCTGGTTTACGAGGCTGAACAGCCGGATGGTCTTATGAGGCTGATAAAAACCCGTCAAACATAATTACAGACCAAAGCTCTTGCCCATAATCCATACGTCCAGTCTGATGGTCTGATATCATTTTTTCGACAAATGCCTTGTCGATTAATCCGGATTGATGCCAAGTGGAAGAATTGCGCAAGCGATCAAGGGGGTTGTCTTTTGAGGTGCGCAACCATTGATTGACGGGCAAACCAAACCCTTGCTTCTTGCGGTTTAACAAGTCGGCTGGTAGGCGAGGAGACACAGCGTCTTTTAAGATGCGCTTACCAACGCCATTTCCTAATTTATAGCCTGAAGGTAATTTTGCGGCCCATTCAACTAGTTTATAATCTAATAAAGGCGGGCGCACTTCAAGGGAATGGGCCATGGACGCCCGATCGGTTTTAACCAGCATCCGCCCTGATAACCAAGTTTTCATATCCGTATACAAAGCTTTAGATAAGCTATCATAATTTTGCACATGACCCATAATATCCCGCACCACTTGATCGGGGGTATACCCTTGAAGGGTTGTGGTGAAGTCATTGCTTAAAATATTATGGGCCCGTTCGGGCAGCATGATGGCGCTTGCCCGTGCATATGCGCCTGCTTCATCATCACCAAGGGCTTGAAAAGTTGTCTTGAACCTTAAGGGCCTTGGGGCCCAATCGAGTTTTGGGTAAAGCTTGCCTGCTAAACCAAAAACGGGCCGGCGGATGGAAGCGGGAATTATGTTACGAAGCTTTGATTCATTAAGATAGAAAGGATAACGCCGATATCCTGCAAAAACTTCATCCCCACCATCGCCAGAAAGAGCAACGGTCACATGTTTGCGGGCGAGTTTAGAAACCATCCATGTGGGCAGGGCGGAACTATCGGCAAAAGGCTCGTCATAACATTGCACAATTTGGTCAATCATTTCCGCAACACGCAAGGAGGCGACTTCCTCATGGTGGGTTGTGTGAAATTGATTGGCGACGGATTGGGCATAGGGGCGTTCATCGTGGCTTGCTTCATCAAACCCGATGGAACAAGTGGTAAGATCGTTGATATCTTGATGGGCTGCACTGGCCTTTGATATAGTATGATGCTTAGACATGGAGGCAACAATGGCCGAGGAATCAACGCCGCCGGATAAAAACGCCCCCAGAGGCACATCGCTTATCATCTGGCTGGCGACACTTTCGTCCAGAATAGCCAGAAGCTCTTCGCGCGATTTTTCATAAGAACGCTCATTATCTTGATTAAAGTCTATCTGCCAATATGGTTTTTTAGTGATACCCTTATCAACTGAAGCCGTTAACAAATGACCGGGTTCTAATTTGTGGATGTCTTCATAAATAGACTTTGGATCAGGCACATACCCATACATGAAATAATCGGCGATAGCGTGCGGGTTATGGGTGAGGCTAAACAGGCCGGATGCTTTTAATGCCCCAAGTTCGGAGGCAAAAGCGAGAAATCCGTCTTTTGTGACCCCGTAATAAAGAGGTTTTTCACCCAGTCGGTCGCGCGCCAATGTCAGGGTTTTACGGTGTTCATCCCAAAAGCCGAATGCAAACATGCCGCGTAACTGATGGATATAGTCTATACCCTTGCGGGCTATACCTTCGGCAATAATTTCCGTATCACCATTTGTTTTTAGAAGTGTGCCCGAGGCCGATAAACTGTCAGAAAGCTCTCGGTAATTATAAATCTCACCATTATAGGTCAGCACATGTTGATTTGATTGGGCGTGGAATGGTTGTGTGCTATTGGCAAGATCAATTATTGCAAGACGTCGGTGGGCGAGGGCGATACCTTTGCTAAAAAATGTACCGGCCCCGTCAGGCCCGCGATGGATCATCGCATCACTCATCCGTTGCAGAGCATCACGATCAATTTCTCGTTCGTTCCGTAAATCAAAAATGCCCGCAATACCGCACATGGAATTTGCCTTTAAAACTGTGTTTTAAAATTAGTCTTGTGTTGACGATACTGGATCATCAAATCTGGCAATAAGTTTCTTGCCAATAAAAATGATGACCGCAAAAGTCAGAAAATATAAAACCCATCCGAAATAGTAGTGATCAACGCCGGTGGCAAGACGCATTTTTGATAAGGTCGCAATTAAAACCATGGAATAGGCGCGCATTAAATTTGCACCCAAGGCAATGAGAGCGGCGGCCCCCATGAATAAAATTATGGCGCGCCAGTTTCTTGTGTTGGATATGCCAAATATATAGGAGATCATTAAGGCGGCCATCAAAAACCGGATACCGGCGCACGCCCTATCCACAAAGAATTGGCCGGAACTGGTGGTAAGCAAATATCCTGACCGGGAAATATCCATTTGTGTGAGATGAAAGACTGCCTCGATAAAGCTGGTGGTTATTGATTGAAGCGGGGGGATGATGATATCGCCGAAAGGCACCATAAAAAATAAAACCAGCAAGAACATGAAATGGTATTTGGCTTGGGGGGCCCCGCGCACGATAACAAACCCCGCTATCATAAAACCCACAAGGGCCAAATGTTTCAAAAAGCTGACATCATAGCTATAACCCAGGATCAAGACCCCCGCAAAAGGGGCGGCAATCATGGACCCATGAAGAAAAGTTTGTTTATTGAAAAAGGCAACGGGTTCATTTTCCCGTCTTTGCCAAATCAGGAATAGAGCAATCGGCAGGGCAAACATTTCATGATGGTGGGCTGAACTCGTCCACCAGATGCGTAACATGTCTATAGAAATGGGCCAGAAGGCCAAACATAATATCCCCAAAAAGGCCAGATAATGGATATCGGTTGGTCTGACCTTCGCGGCTTTTCTCCCGGCCTCATTTTCGTTACCCTGCTTTAAAGGCCCAATCAAAGATTGGACTATTGTGGCAGATGGGGAGTTTTCGTGTTCCATAATTAGACAGTCTATCACTTCTATGTTGTTTTGTCTGGTAGGTTACTTTGTCTGATCAGATAAAGTCTTTATGGGATAAAGCCCAGTTTTGATAAAATTATCGAGCTTTGATAAAATTAAAGGCTATGGTTAATTCACCCACTAGATAAAGCTCAAGATCAAGCACATTGGCCGGATATCGGTTATACCATTAACCCACTGCATTGACCGTGCCATGTCTGGATTACCCAGTATTTGTTTTAAACCAATATAACTGCACTATCTCATTGCAAGGTGATTTTAGGAGCACTACTAGTATAGTAACTTTATAGGGGCGTTTAGCGGGTAATTTCCCCTTTACGACACGGCTGATGCAAACAGGAGATAATCATGACAGAAGCATTTATTTACGACACAGTAAGGACGCCGCGAGGTAAAGGACGCTCTGATGGTTCTCTTCACGAAATTACCCCCGTTCAATTAGCCACACAGGTGTTGGAAGGGGTGCGCGATCGAAACAATCTGGATACCAGCAAAGTGGATGATGTGGCATTTGGCTGTGTGTCACCGGTGGGTGAACAAGGTGCGGTGATCACGCGCGCGGCGGTTTTGCAAGCGGGCTATTCCCAGACGGCTCCCGCCATTCAGGTTAACCGGTTTTGTGCTTCTGGTCTTGAGGCGGTTAATATCGCCACAGCTAAAGTCAAAAGCGGAGAGGCCGATTTAACCATTGGCGGCGGTGTTGAACATATGTCCCGCGTGCCCATGGGATCTGATGGCGGTGCCTTGGCAACGGACCCTGCAGTTGCGTTCAAATCCTATTTCGTGCCCCAAGGCATTGCGGCGGACCTTATTGCCAGTAAATATGGTCATACACGTGATGATGTGGATGCCTATGCGGTGGAAAGTCAAAAACGGGCCAGTAAAGCCCAAAGCGAAGGGCGGTTTAAAAATTCAATTCTGCCTGTGCGCGATGTGATTGGCGAAACTGTTCTGGACCATGATGAAACCATTCGCCCCGGGACGGATATGCAATCACTGGGGGCCCTTAAACCGTCTTTTGCCATGATGGGAGAGAATTTTGGTTTCGACGGTGTGGCGTTGCAACGTTATCCCGAATTGGAAAAAGTTAACCATGTGCATCATGCGGGAAATTCTTCAGGTATTGTTGATGGCGCAGCGGCGGTTTTGATCGGCAATAAAGAAAGCGGTGTGCGTCATCAGTTAAAGCCTCGTGCGCGCATTGTCGCGGCGGCTTCTGTGGGATCGGAGCCAACGATTATGCTTACAGGTCCTGAATTTGCGGCCAAGAAAGTGCTGGAACGTGCTGGCATGACGAAAGATGATATTGATATCTGGGAATTGAACGAAGCTTTTGCCTCGGTTGTGCTGCGGTTTATGGATGCGATGGATATCGACCATGGTGACATCAATGTGTGTGGCGGCGCTATTGCGATGGGTCACCCGTTGGGGGCCACGGGCGCGATGATCACGGGGGTGGTGCTTGACGAGTTGGAGCGAACCGGCAAAAGCACAGCCTTGGTTACTTTATGTATTGGCGGCGGAATGGGCACAGCGACCATTATCGAACGCGTATAATCATTTAATTATTATATTCATTAAACGGAATTTTTTACGATGTCCTATAAAACTCTTACTCTCGAACTTGACGAAGACGGTATTGCCCTTGTGACGATTGATTTGCCTGATCAATCCATGAATGTCTGGAATGGGGAATTACTAGAAGATTTTTCCAATGTGGTTGATAAGATCGTTGAAGATGACGCGATTAAAGGCGCTGTCATTACGTCTGGTAAAGAGAGCGGCTTTATGGCGGGGGCTGATTTGCGGATGTTGGGTGGCACTGGAAGTACCAAAAGTGGCAGCCCCAATAGTGGTAGTACAGATAAAGGCGCATTGTTTGAACAATTATTCACGATGAATAAAATGTTCCGCAAACTGGAAACAGGTGGCCACACCGCAAAAGAAATGACCAAAGGCGGAAAAACAGCCAAGCCTGTTGCCGCCGCTGTAAACGGTTTAGCCCTTGGGGGTGGATTGGAACTGGTTTTGGCTTGTCACTATAAGGTGGTCAGCGATAACCCCAAAGTGCAATTTGGCGTGCCGGAAGTGCAAGTGGGGTTATTGCCTGGCGGCGGTGGCACCCAGCGCATTCCGCGCCTTGCCGGCTTGCAAAATGCGGCGATGATGGCCACCCAAGGAAAGCCCATCGATTCAAAAACGGCGCAAGCCTATAAGCTTATCGATGAAATCGTTCCCCATGATCAAATCATTACCAAGGCTAAAGAATGGGTCAAGGCAAACCCCAAAGTGACCCAGCCATGGGACAAAAAGGGCTTTAAATTTCCCGGCGGTGGCGGGGCAATGGACCCGCGTTCGGTTCAGTTCTTTGTGGCCGCTAGTGCAATGGCTCAAGATAAGACCAGCCATAATTATCCGGCGATTGAATCAATTCTATCTTGTATGTATGAAGGGTCCATCGTGCCGTTTGATACGGCTATACGCATTGAATCCAAATATTTCACAAAACTGATTGCGGACCCGCAATCCAGAAATATGATCCGCACTCTGTTTATAAATAAACAAGCCGCCGAAAAAGGCGAGCAACGCCCCGAAGGTGTGGCGAAAACCAATTTAAAGAAAGTTGGCGTTTTGGGTGCGGGCATGATGGGTGCGGGCATTGCTTATATCACAGCCAAAGCCGGTATGGAAGTGGTGTTAATTGACCGTGATCAAGACTATGCAGAAAAGGGAAAAGCCTATTCCCAAAAAATAGTCGAAAAAGGTGTTAAACGCGGCAAAGTCAGCAAAGAAAAAGGCGAGGGCCTGTTAGCGCGGATTACCCCATCAACAGATTATGATTTATTGAAAGATGTTGATTTAATTATCGAGGCGGTGTTTGAAGACCCTGATGTTAAAGCGGATGTAATTAAAAAGACCGAGGCGGTCATCAAAAAAGATGTGATTTTTGCCTCTAATACATCAACATTGCCGATCACGGGGCTTGCCAAAAACTCTTCCCGTGCGGATCAGTTCATCGGCATACATTTTTTCTCGCCTGTTGATAAAATGCCGTTGGTGGAGATAATTCCCGGTGACCTATCAGGCGACCGATCCTTGGCGACGGCGCTTGATTATGTGGCTAAAATCAAAAAGACTCCGATCGTGGTAAAAGACACACGCGGCTTTTATACCAATCGCGTGGTGCCCCCTTATCTAAATGAGGCGATGTTGATGATTAAAGAAGGGGTTGCCCCTGCATTAATCGATAATTGCGCCAAACTTTTGGGCATGCCTGTAGGCCCGTTAGCCTTGACCGATGAAACCTCTTTAGAACTTGGTTATATGTTAATGCAATCAACAAAAAAAGAGCTGGGTAAAGACTATCGCCCTAATGGCACCGAAGAAATGCTTGAAAAAATGGTGATTGAATTGGGACGCAAAGGGCGAAAGTCTGGCGGTGGTTTTTATGAATATCCAGAAGATGGCGGCAAAAAATATTTATGGCCCGGCCTATCTGATCACTTTCCTTTGGCTGATGACCAGCCAAGCGCAGATGACGTCAAAGAACGATTGATGTACGCACAATTAATCCCCGCAGCGCAATGTTTTGCAGAGGGTATTGTGTTTGACCCCCAATCCGCTGACCTTGGGGCGATCTTTGGATGGGGTTTTGCCCCGTGGACGGGCGGCCCCATGAGCCATATCGATACAATCGGGGTTGAAAATTTTGTGCGCACCGCCGAAAGCATGGCCCAACGCTATGGAGAGCGCTTTAACCCGCCAAACCTTTTCAGGGAAATGGCCCAAAAAGGCGAAACCCTATATAAAGCTGCATAATAAAGCCAGTTAGTGGCGGCTTGAGAGTTAGAGTGAGAGGGTGAGGGGGCTCTTTTGAGGAACGCCTCAAAAGCCCTACTAAAAATATTAATAGAGATAAAACCCCTTAATAGAGAGTAAACCCCAATGGCCCCAAAGGGCGACACCATTAGGCTTTTGTATTTTGAGGGTAAAGTGATGGTGCCCGGGGGCAGATTTGAACTGCCGACACACGGATTTTCAGTCCGTTGCTCTACCAACTGAGCTACCCGGGCGTGGTTG
Source organism: uncultured Parvularculaceae bacterium (assembly GCA_938015425.1). Taxonomy (GTDB): domain Bacteria; phylum Pseudomonadota; class Alphaproteobacteria; order Caulobacterales; family Parvularculaceae; genus CALLPQ01. Next base: position 29,679 of record CALLPQ010000005.1, read on the forward strand.
TGATATTTACACAAAGAAGCAACGACGCCCCTAACCAGAATGTGGTATTAGCGAAACTGTGCCGCTTTGTCTATGATGATTTATGAATTATTTTTGCTATGTTTCTATCACTCTTTTCAAGGGTATTGGCGAAGGTGGTGATAATCTCGGCGCATAAATCAAAGTTTTTCGGTTCAGGTCCCTGTTTTGTCGTTAACCCTAAAACCATAAACCTGTAACCATGTCTTTGATGATTGGAATGAAAAGCGGATTGCTAAGTAAAATAGGTGGCTATAGATATATAAATAATAAGCCAGAATCTGTAACGGGTTTGGTTTTTTTGTAATGATTGTAATTTATTCTAATGGAAAGGCTGCGTTATGCCATCGCGTCAATTATCCAAAGCTCCCCGAAAGAAAAGCGCACCGGGGAAGGCAGTAACAAAGAAGACCGTAAAGAAGAGTAAGGGGAGTAATAAGGCTAAAAATCGCGAGATCTCTAAATTTGTACCAAGCGCCCAAGATAGCCAGATTACGCAATTGGGCCAAATTACGGGGTTGGCGGCATCACCCGATGAAGCGGTATTGGAGGCCGTGCCAAATCCACAAGCGGGTACCGATTATCTGGTTCGCTTTGTGTGCCCTGAGGTGACTTCCTTATGTCCGGTGACAGGGCAACCAGACTTTGCCCATTTGGTGATTGATTTTGTTCCCAATAAAAAGCTGGTCGAATCAAAATCTCTAAAGCTTTTTCTGGGTTCGTTTCGTAATCATGGTGGTTTTCATGAAGATTGTACGGTGATGGTGGCCAAACGTATTATTGAAGCGATCAAACCTAAATGGTTACGGATTGGCGGATATTGGTATCCGCGCGGGGGCATACCTATTGATGTATTCTATCAAACCGGAGAGCCGCCAAAAGGCGTTTGGTTGCCTGATCAAGGGGTTCCGCCTTATCGAGGGCGTGGTTAAGCATTTTGTAAGCGACAATGACGCAATATATGATAGATTGCTGCAATAGGGTTTCAATGATCACGAGGTCAATATGCATTTAAAATGTTTGCCAAAGATGGGCATGGTCGCTTGTTTGTGGTTTAGCTTTTCATCATTTCCCGTTTTTGCCGATGCAATAGAAGGCAAAAAAGGACCTGCCGAGATTATTGCGGAAGCCGAAGATGACCAATGGCGTGACGTAAACCCCGAACAAATAATGGTAATCGAATTAGAGCGCGGACAAGTTGTGATTGAGCTGTCCGGTCATTTTGCCCAAGGACATGTGGCGCAAATAAAAACCTTGGTGAAGTCCGGTTTTTATGACGGCCTTTCATTTTATCGTGTGATTGATGGGTTTGTGGCCCAAGGCGGTGATGTGTTTGAAAAACGGGAATTGCCTGACGGAGCGATTAAAAATTTAGCGGCTGAATTTGATGAAAATTGGCCATCGGATTTTAAATTGAACCACATAACCCAAGGCCCTGCCAACTCTGGTGATACCTCATATTTTAAAGGCTTTAAAGTCGGGAGTGATCCCGGTGGAAAAAAAGCCTGGTTGCTTCATTGCACGGGCGCGATGGCCATGGCGCGCGATACACCGCGTAATACGGGGGGTACGGAATTTTATATAACCCTTCAACCACAACGTTATCTTGACCGTAATCTAACGGTGTTTGGAACCGTTATTGAAGGGATGCAGCATTTACAAGCATTAAAACGCCAAGCCGCACCAGTTGTGGATGAGCAAAATCAGGAAAAGATAGAAACAGATATCGAATTGGGAGATAAGATTTTGTCGGCATGGATGGGAGATCAGCCCCCCGCAGATAAAACCGCTCCTGCCTTGCAGGTTATGCGAACAGATACACAAACTTTTGCTAATTATTTAGAAGCGCGCCGGCAACGCCCCGAGGCTTTTTTCTATCATCGATCCAATCATGTGGATATCTGTCAGTTACCGATACCCATTCGTGAGCGAACAGAATAAATTTATTTTGGGTGCAATATTGAAAATGTGACTGGCTAAATACCAACTAGTCATGGACGTTCGTGTCAAATTATACCACATTTAGACTATGTCAGATGATTTCCCCAAAAGCGATACTAAGATGCCTGAAAGCGGCCCTAAGATGAATGGGCCGTGGGAAGTGTTAAGCGATGATATTGCTTACGAGAATCCGTGGATAAAAATACACCATCATCAAGTTGTTCATCCTGATGGTTCAGATGGGCAGTATGGGGTGGTGCGGTTTGCCAATCGGGCGATTGGGGTATTGCCAATTGATCAAGATGGTTATGTCTGGTTGGTGGGGCAACATCGTTTCCCCTTTAATGCATATAGCTGGGAATTGCCTGAAGGAGGGTGCCCTAACGGAGAAAACCCCCTTGATGGGGCAAAACGTGAATTGAGAGAAGAAACCGGATTTACGGCTCAGGGCTGGATATCTTTGCTGGATTTCAATATCTCCAATTCTGTGACGGATGAAAGTGCCTCCTGTTTTATAGCTTATGATCTTGAAGCGGGGGAAAATGCTCCAGATCCATCTGAAGAGTTGGCTATAAAACGTATTAAATTCAATTATTTGCTACAAGAAGTTCTGGATGGAAAGATTTCTGATAGTTTAACCATTATAATCGTATTATTAGTTCAGCAATTGGCGTTGAGTGGGCGGCTTCCAATTAAGCTTTGCCAACACATATTATTTAGAAAAACGCCTTAAAAATACTCATTTCTACATTATGGGTTTTGATCTTAAAAGCATGTAAGTTAGTAACAAGTTCCAGTCGGAAAACCGGCTATAGTTAGAGGATAAGAATATGCCAGCCGATACGGCCAATAGCGAAATTATAAAAACAGGTGCAAAGATCGTCGTGCTCGATACACAAAAGACATGGTCAAAAATGCGCTCTGAAGCGGCGAATGCTGCTTCTCAGGAGCCAAGCCTTGCAAGTTTTCTCCATGCCACCATTTTGAACCATGAGAGTTTCCGCCGTGCACTGTCTTATCGGTTAGCGCAAAAATTATCTGATGCGGAGATGAACCCCATGATGTGGCGTGAGGTTATTGCCGGGGCTTATGATGATGATCCAGCACTGGTGGATGCGGGTCTTGCTGATTTATTGGCTTGCTATAATCGGGATCCGGCAACCTTTGAATATGTGCAACCGTTTTTATATCATAAAGGATATCAGGGATTGCAGGCACAGCGCGTTGCAAATTGGCTCTGGTTGAATGACCGTCGCTCATTAGCCTTGTACCTGCAAAGTCGGCTTTCTGAGCTTTATGGGATTGATATTCACCCGAATGCGAAGTTCGGCAAAGGCGTTTTTATCGATCACGCAACGGGGCTTGTGGTGGGTGAAACAACCATTGTTGAAGATGATGTTTCTATTTTGCAATCTGTCACCCTTGGCGGTACCGGCAAAGAAGGGGGAGACCGCCACCCCAAAATCCGCAAGGGGGCCTTGATTAGCGTTGGGGCTAAAGTTCTGGGCAATATTGAAGTAGGCGCAGGCGCAAAAGTCGCTGCGGGGAGTGTGGTTTTACAATCTGTGCCTGATGGATGCACGGTTGCGGGTGTGCCAGCTAAAATGGTAGGTGGATGCGCAGATACCCCCTCCGAGAGTATGGATCAAAGTCTGGATTAAACAGACTTTAGGATTACGCTATCTTAAAACCAAGATTACTTTCAATAATGGTGTTTGCGTCTACTCTCTTAAAAAACAGTAGGTGACGTAAACGGTGACGCCTGATAAAGGTGTTTTCCGCGAATCTGTTTTAAAGTACCGATCAAAAATATATGAGTTTTATGAATAAAGACCTTTTGCTTTTTGGTGAACAGCGACAAGGTTAAGGGTCAAATCACGTATAAAAATCATGCCGCAATTTTCATATTTCGGCACCTAAAACACAGGAAAGACCGATGCCTGATAAATCAATGTCTGACAAATCAAAGTCTGATGAGGCAGTCGATTATAAACAGAGTCTATTTTTGCCGAAGACGGATTTTCCTATGCGGGGCGGTTTGCCTAAACGTGAGCCCGAATGGTTAAAGCGTTGGGCGGATATGGATATGTATCGCCGTTTGCGTGATGATGCGAGCGATCGCCCGCTTTATGTACTTCATGATGGCCCCCCTTACGCGAATGGTCATCTTCACATGGGGCACGCCTTTAATAAGGTTTTAAAAGATTTGATTGTGCGTTCTCGTCAAATGATGGGGTTTAACTCTAATTATGTGCCGGGTTGGGATTGTCATGGGTTGCCAATTGAATGGAAGGTAGAAGAAATTTTCCGGGGTAAGGGGCGCAAAAAAGATGACGTGCCTTCGGCTGAGTTTCGCGAAGCCTGCCGTAAATATGCAGAAGAATGGGTTGAAATTCAGCGTAGGGAGTTTCAACGATATGGTATTGAAGGGGATTGGGAAAACCCGTACCTGACGATGAATTTTGACTCTGAGGCGGCAATCGTTCAAGAAATTTTAAAGTTTGCGGGTCAAGGCTTATTATATCGCGGTGCTAAACCGATTATGTGGTCTCCGGTTGAGCAAACGGCTCTCGCGGAAGCGGAGATCGAATATCATGATCATCAATCGACAACGATCTGGGCAAAATTTCCGATTAAATCTGGTAATTATTCGCCTGCTGATAAATATTCAGGAACAAATATTGTAATCTGGACCACGACCCCATGGACCATTCCCGGGAATAGGGCCGTTTGTTACGGACCAAAACTTTCATACGGACTATATGAAGTTAAAGCCATGAAAGCCGATCTGGAGTTTGAACCTTGGTCAAAACCGGGAGACCGGTTGATTGTTGGCGATGCATTGGCCGAAAGCGTGCGGGAAGCAGGGTTGATTGCTGATTGGACCCGCATAGATGATGTAATAGCAGATGATCTAAAGGGGATGAAATGCGACCACCCCTTAAAAGGGTTTGCGGGGGGATATGAATTTGAGGTGCCGTTATTGGACGGAGATCATGTAACCGATGATGCGGGTACGGGATTTGTTCATACGGCGCCGAGCCATGGGGCAGAAGATTATCTTGCGTGGATGCATCATGGGTTACCCCAAGGGGATATTCCCTACACGGTTGGGCCTGATGGTGCTTACACTGATGAAGCCCCGGGCTTTGAAGGAAAGAAAGTCTTGCGCACGGAAGGAAAAAAATCAGGCCAGGAAGGGGATGCGAATCCCAGCGTCATTAAAGCGATGATAGAGCAGGGCACGTTGTTGGCGCGTGGGCGATTGAAACATTCTTACCCCCATTCATGGCGATCCAAAGCGCCGGTTATTTTCCGCAATACGCCGCAATGGTTTATTCGTCTTGGTGAAAAAGGAGATGGCGGCTTGCGCGACACTGCGCTGAAGGCCATTGAAGATACTGTTTTCACGCCTGAATCGGGGCGTAAACGCATTCAAACCATGGTTGAAGGGCGCCCTGACTGGTTGGTTTCTCGTCAACGGGCATGGGGTGTGCCGATTGCGGTGTTTGCAAACCGTGTCACGGGGGAACCTTTAAATGACGCGGCGGTGAATAAACGCATTGTAGATGCGATTAAAAAACGCGGCGCAGACGCATGGTTTGATACACCATCCCAAGACTTTTTAGGAGATGGATATAAGGTTGAAGATTATGACAAAGTTGAAGACATTCTGGATGTCTGGTTTGACTCTGGTTCAACCCACGCATTTTGTCTTGAACAGCGCGATGATTTAAAATGGCCTGCAGATATATATCTGGAAGGGTCTGACCAGCATCGTGGTTGGTTCCAGTCTTCATTGTTGGAAAGTTGCGGCACAAGAGGCCGTGCCCCATTTGATAATATATTGACCCATGGATTTGTTCTTGACGGTAAGGGCTTTAAAATGTCCAAATCTATGGGCAATGTTGTGGATCCGGCCAAGATCATTTCTCAATATGGCGCTGATATTTTACGCATTTGGGTGGCAAGCTCCGATTATTCTGATGATTTGAGAATTGGTGACGAAGTTATTGGTTCGGCAGTTGATGCCTATCGCAAATTACGCAATACGCTCCGCTATCTGTTGGGGGCACTTGATGGGTTTGAAGAAAGTGAAAGGCTAGACATTAGTGAAATGCCAGAGCTTGAGCGATATGTTTTGCATCTTTTGCATGTCACAGATGAAAAAGTGCGCAAGGCTTATGATGAATTTGATTTTAAAACAGCTTGGCGATGCGTGCATGATTTGTGTGCGTTGGATTTGTCTGCTTTCTATCTCGATATCAGAAAAGATAATTTATATTGTGATGATGTTAACTCACCCACGCGCCGTGCCTGTCGCACTGTGATGGATTTAATATTTGACCGGATCGTAACATGGTTAGCGCCAATTTGTGTGTTCACAATGGAGGAAGCGTTTTTATCGCGTCACCCCGATCAAGAAGATAGTTCTGTTCATCTGCAACAATTTAAACAGGTGCCAAATGAATGGCGCGATGATGCGTTAGCTAAAAAGTGGCAAGGATTGCGCAAGGTGCGCCGCGTCATTACGGGTGCCTTGGAAGTAGAGCGCCGTGAAAAACGCATTGGGGCCAGTTTGGAAAATAGCCCTGAAGTCTTTATTCTTGATGCGGATGTTTATAATGCGTGCAAGACAGTTGATTTTGCTGAATTAACGATTACATCCAAATTGACATTGACGCACGGTAAAGGGCCTGATGATGCATTTAGTCTGGAAGACACGCCGGATGTTGCTGTTGTGCCGCAAAAAGCTCAAGAGCAAAAATGTGGCCGCTGTTGGCGATATCTGGATGAAGTGGGTAAAATAGCCGATGCGCCTGAACTGTGTAACCGTTGCCACGATGTTTTGACATAATGATGTAGCACTCTAAATTGGCTAAGAAGATAATAGGGCGGATTTGATGACAGACCCCGATGTAAATAGCGTTGATACTGAAAAGCCGATCCCGATGTCTCGAAAATTGGAGCTTTGGAGGGAGGCAGCGAAGGCCAATCCGTTCTTTGGTATTACGCTGCTTGGTGCGTTGGTGATCTTTTTACTGGATCAGGCCACCAAAATCTGGATTGTGAAGGTGGTTCGTTTACCAGAGCTTCGCAACATTGATTTGGGACCGCTGCTTGATTTTAGTTATGTGCAAAATCGGGGTGCTAGCTTTGGCATGTTGGCGGGGGGCATGGCCTCGCGGGTGATTTTGTCTTTATTTGCCCTTACCATAGTCGGGGTTTTGATATCATGGTTGGCAACAATCGGGCGGCGCTTGGCGGCCATTGGCATTGCTTTTATCATTGGCGGTGCGTTAGGGAACGTGGTTGATCGGGTTCTTTATGGGTATGTAATTGATTTTATTGATTTTTCAGCGCTTTATTTTCCGTGGGTTTTTAATGTTGCGGATATATCCATCAATATCGGGTTAGCATGTTTAATCGTTGATGCCTTTCTGGATTACAAATCAACAACGAAAAAAGACTAATAAAAGTCGTAGTGCAGCGCTTGGCGTTTGCCTGATTGCCTGTTATAAAGTCCATAGCTTTGGAGTAATTAAATTATGACAACAATTTCATCTTCTATCCGTTCTGGCTTTAAAATAGCCATTGCCGGAATTGCCATTGTCGGGCTCAGTGCCTGTGGTAGCCTAGGGAATTCAATAGGCGGGAAAGCCGCACCGGATGAATTTGCGATTGCGACTAAAGCGCCTTTGGTTGTTCCCCCTGATTTTTCATTACGCCCGCCAAAACCCGGTGAGTCACGCCCGCAAGAGCTTTCGGCGTCTGAACGCGCCCGTCAGGTATTGTTGGGAGATACAAATGCGTCGCCGCCAAGCGAGGGTGAGGTATTATTGTTGAGAAAATCCGGTGCTGTTTCTGCTGACCGGAATATCCGCAATATCCTAAGTGCTGAAAATGGCGGCCGCGGTGAGAAAGACGCAGGACTTGCCAATCAGCTCATATTCTGGAAATTCAATAGCGACGGTAGTTTTGACGATAGTGTTGCTCCGTTGCGCGTAGATGACCCGGAAGCTTGGATGGCTGAGCGTAATGACACTATCAAAAAGGTTTTAGGCGAAAATGGTCAAGTTAAAATTGGCCGTTCTAAAGCCCTAAATCTTCCCGGTGTTTTTTAATAGGCTATTATTGATCGGCTCATGATCGATTTGCTTTGCTATTGATATGAAGCGTGTGGGAAAATGCGCCTTTCGTTAGGTTTGCTTTTGCGCAATAATATTTGCATGGCGAATCAATCTTCAACTGCACCTGCTTCTAAAAACTCGGATTCTCTTAAGTCTGCTTCTCTTAAGTCCGCTTCTCATAAGCCCGCTTCTGGGGGGCAGCGCCCTGTTATTCATCGCTTGCCCGTTGATGCTGTGAACCGCATAGCGGCGGGAGAAGTGATTGAACGCCCCGCAGCGGCGATTAAAGAATTGGTTGAAAATAGCCTTGATGCAGGGGCCAGCCAGATTGACATAGAGATCACCAATGGCGGCAAAACCGCTTTCACGGTGGTTGATAATGGCTGCGGTATGAGCGTTGATGAAATGCGTTTAGCGATGGAACGTCATGCAACATCAAAGCTTACGGCGGGGCCAAGCGGCGATTATGATTTAATGAATATCGCAACCATGGGGTTCAGGGGGGAAGCTTTGCCGTCTATTGGTGCGGTTGCCCGTCTTGATATGACCTCAAAGATTGAAGGGGCTGATCAGGCTTGGACATTATCTGTGCACGGTTCAACTATGCATGATCCAAAACCGGCAGCTTTTAACGGATATGGTACGCGCATAGAAGTGCGTGATTTATTTTATGCAACGCCGGCCCGCCTTAAATTTTTAAAATCGGATAGTGCGGAAAGCACAGTGATCGGTGATGTGATCCGCCGTCTTGCTATGGCGCGGCCAGATGTGGGTTTTTCTCTGGTCTCGGGAGGTCGAAAAACTTTCTTTTATGGACCGTGTGATCTCACTAAAACTGGCAAGTTAAAACGCCTTGGGGAGATTATGGGAGCGGGCTTTGCTGAAAACGCAATCGCGATCAATGCTGAACGCGAAGGCGCCAAAGTCACCGGGTTTGCAGGGTTGCCAACATTTAACCGCGGAATGGCCGACAAACAATATTTATTTGTAAACGGAAGACCTATTCGTGACCGGTTGGTCTCGGGTGCGGTGCGTGCGGCCTATGCTGATTTTTTAGCGCGTGATCGTCATCCCGTTGTGGCTTTGTTTTTGGAGTGTCCACCGGAATTGGTTGACGTGAATGTGCATCCGGCAAAAACCGAAGTGAGATTTAGGGATTCGGGGATTGTACGGGGTCTCTTAGTTGGGGCGCTGCGCCACGGTTTGGCCGATGCGGGGCATCGTTCATCAACCACTACCTCGAATTATGCCCTTGGTAAAATGAATACAGGCGGATCTGGCCAAAATACAATCCCTCAAGGGGGGTATGCCTCTTTAAATAGAGGCAGATATCCAAGTTTGCCGCCAAACCCTTTTGCGCCAGCTGAACATCATTATTCTGATCACCAAAATCTCAATAATCCAGATAATGCCGGACTATATGAAAACGCTAACTCCTTTGAAGGGGTTGATAATCCTTCTGCCAGAGTTGAAACCGTTGACCCTGTGACGGGTGCAACCCCATATAGCGCGGAACAAAATAGTGGGGAGGCCATAAATTATCCCCTGGGTGCGGCACGGGCGCAATTGCATCGAACATATGTGGTTTCGCAGACCGAGGATGGTTTGATTATTGTTGATCAGCATGCGGCGCATGAACGGTTGGTCTATGAAAAAATGAAAGCCACCCTTGAGGCAGGGCAAGTGGCGCGGCAAGGATTGCTTATTCCCGAGATTGTGGAGATGGAACCTCGCGAGGTGGAATTATTGGAAGAGCATGGGGCGAGTTTTGCCGAGCTTGGCCTTGTGATGGAGCGATTTGGCGATGACGCGATGATGGTGCGGGAAACACCCTCTATGTTGGGAGAAGTTAATGTTGCAGGATTATTGGCGGCCCTTGCGGCTGATTTAATTCAATTTGGTGAAGGTCTTGTGTTGAAAGAACGGTTGGAAGAAGTCTGTAGCTCTATGGCGTGTCATGGATCTATTCGTGCAGGGCGGCCAATGTCTGGGCCGGAGATGGATGCGCTTTTACGGCAGATGGAAAAAACCCCTTATTCGGGCCAGTGTAATCATGGTCGCCCCACCTATGTGGAGCTAAAGCTAGCGGATATTGAGCGCCTTTTCGGGCGGCGATAGGGGGCTGGCCATCCATCACACCCTATTGGGTTTAATGTGCCAGTTTTTCACGTTTAGGTTTTTCATGTTTAAGTTTTTCATGTTTCAGTTTGCATTTGGTCATTTGAATTTAGCCAAGAGGGGCGTTAAGCTATAATAAGCGTTTTGAATATGGAGGTTGCAAGATGAATAGATTTTGTAAATCTTTTGTTGGTGGGTTAATGATGACCCTTCCGGCGAGTTTGATTTTTATGCATATTAAAGCTGAGGCGTTGGAAACTATAGAAACTCCTAATGCCGAATTGGAGTTTTCGAACTTGATGCAGGACACACCAAAGCCCGATAAAATTAAAACTGTCGTAACCAACATTACCGAAGCCAAGATGGATGGCCCCGCTTTATACGAACCTATGCAGGTTTTTGCAAAAATGGATGGGTTGTTGATGCACGCTAAATGGATAGGGGATGACGGCAATACTATTGAGGATATTTCTTACTCGGAAATAATCCTTGATGGGCGAGGGTTTCAATCGACCCACCAATTTGCTGATGGGGGCTATGGAGGACGGGCCATCTATTTTTATGATGAAGGAAAGAGAGACTATATCTTTCATTATTTTACAACCGCGGGATTTCATACCACAGGTAGTGTTGAAATGAATGAAAATGGCTTTACCGCCACCGAAAAAGTAAATGGGCATGATACCATTGATGAAGTGCATTCGAGTGTGCAATTTAATGGTCAGGAAATGATTGTTTCTGCACGGTATAAAAATAATGATGGTACGTGGAGAGAAGGAATGGAACGCACTTATAAACCGTTTAAAGGAAAACCACCTTTTTTAAAAAAGAGAAATAAAACCGCAGAGCGCATTCGTGAACTTGCCAAAAAAGGCCCTTTTAAAGAAGCCCCGATTAAAATGGACCCTGTTAAATGACCCCTCAACCTGAAGAACCTGTATTTCGCACGTTAGCACAATTGAATGATTTTATCGACTTCCCCCATGAAGAGATGAAAATCCGCGCAAAGACATTTTTTGAAGACTTGGCGCGGCGGCATACAATCCGGGATTTTTTGCCAGATCCGATCGAGCTAAGTGTTATTGAAGATTGTATTGCGGCGGCGGGGCGCGCGCCAAGCGGTGCGAACCATCAACCGTGGCATTTTGCTGTGGTCCAAGACCAAAAGATGAAACATGAAATTCGACTTGCAGCAGAAGCAGAAGAACGCGCCTTTTATGGGGGAAAAGCCAGTGATGAATGGCTTGATGCGCTGGCCCCGATTGGTACAGATGCCAACAAGCCTTTTTTAGAAATTGCCCCTTACTTAATTGCTATATTCGCCCAAAAACGCGGCGGGGTTGAAGTGGGCATGGATCATAAAAATTACTATATTAATGAATCTGTGGGTATTGCCACAGGGTTTTTAATCGCCGCCTTGCACCATGCAGGCCTTGCAACCTTAACCCACACCCCCAACCCGATGAGTTTTCTAAACGATAAGCTGGGCCGCCCTAAAACGGAAAAACCGTTTTTATTGCTGGTTGTAGGCAAGCCATCAATGCAGGCAACTGTGCCCGAACATGCATTGGTCAAAAAACCGCTTAAAGATATTATGAGTGTGTTTTAAATTTTATGTCAGGGTGCCAAATTGTTTTAGATGCTGATACTTCTTAGGCTCTTAGCCTTAAAACGATAGAGCCGGATTAGCAGGAAATTATTGAAGCTAACGTGTGATAACAACCTGCTGAAGGTATTTTGTGATTTTTGATCCAGACTTTAAGATGAAGTAGATAGAGCAAGCTTTAATCTGTATATATCCTTTTGGATTGCGCGCCTGTTCATTCGCATATTTAGCCACATTTTTAAGGCGATCTGGGCAGAATTAAGCATAATCGCAAGGGCGGCAAACAGAATTTGCTCACGTGTAGTCTCCGCGTGAAAGGCGCAAATCAAAAAATAAATTAAAAACCCGCTAGCCACTAGCGTAGCAATCCAGCCCATAATATTCAAAACCCTGTCAGGCCCCTTTAAGCTGTTAAAGACTTCTTTATAATAATTCACCTCGTTCATAGTCTCGGTTAAAAACTCCTGATCTTCTTGGGTCAGAGCTGTTTTAAGTTGTTCATCAAATTCATTCATTACAAGTTCCTTTGGTTGCTTCGTGAGCTGATTTTAAGTGAGAGCGCGCAGTATAGAGGCGTGATTTTACGGTTCCTTGAGCAAGATGAAAACATCTTGATATCTCTTTTATCGACATTCCCTCGATATAAAACGCAAATAAAACCTCTTGATCTGTGGGGGACAACATGCGGATAAGGTCTCGTAGATGATCAATCGTGTTTTTTGTGTTTGTTTCGCTGCTTGTTGTATTTTGACTAATATCAATCTGTGTGCGCATTTCATGAGTTATTTTGCGCTCGCGTTGTTGGCGTTTTATGTGATCTGCTGCGCGATTTCGGAAATGGTATAAGCCCATGGGCCAAAATTTTTTGGTGTTTCTAACCGATGAATGTTTTTTGCGATTGCTATTGCAGATTCTTGCATAATGTCATGTGCGTCTTCACGATGTCTGATTAATTGTTGGGCATGTCTTAATAATCTTGGGTGCCAACGGCGATATAATAAAGAAAAAGCACGGCGATCTCCTTCCATGGAGAGAATTACCTGCATCTCATCTAAAGCATCAATTTGGTTTATGGCTGATTTCTTGCCCAAAACTGAACCTTTCGCTTGCTTCCTACACAATAGTCTATTGTGAGCCAGATTCGGTTCATTTAGTTTTTTAAACCCAGAAAACACTCTTTGTGATGGGGGTATATTGATATTGGTCGTATTTTAGACCAAAAAATGCCCCCACAAATGTGAGGGCATTAAATTTTGGCGTTATTTTATTATTATAGCTTTTGCAATTTACAAATTATGCACTTAGCGCTTCTTGTAATTCTTCTGGATCACGCAGAACATATCCGCGGCCCCAAACTGTTTCGATATAATCTGTGCCGCTTGCCGCTTTTAGCTTTTTGCGGAGTTTACAGATAAATACATCGATAATTTTAAGTTCTGGCTCGTCCATGCCGCCATAAAGGTGGTTCAGGAACATTTCTTTGGTCAAGGTTGTGCCTTTACGTAAGGATAAAAGCTCGATCATTTGATATTCTTTGCCCGTTAGGTGAACCCGTTGGCTGTTCACTTCAACTGTTTTGGCATCAAGATTAACCGAAAGGGCGCCCGTATTGATAATAGATTGGGCATGGCCTTTTGAACGACGCACGATTGCGTGGATACGGGCAACAAGCTCATCCTTGTGGAAAGGCTTGGTCATATAATCGTCTGCACCAAATCCCAGTCCGCGAACCTTGGTTTCAATATCGCCTTGCCCGGTTAAGATTAGAATAGGTGTGTTGACTTTGGCTACCCGTAGAGATTTCAATACGTCAAAGCCAGTCATATCCGGTAGGTTTAGGTCAAGCAAAATGATATCATAATCATAGACTTTACCCAGATCTACGCCTTCTTCCCCTAAATCCGTTGTATAACAATTGAACCCGTCAGACTTAAGCATTAACTCAATGCTCTGTGCTGTTGCGCTGTCATCTTCAATCAGCAAAACCCTCATTTTATGTCTCCTGTCTTAAATTCGCACACTTGTGTGGGCATTTATTCTTTCCAGTGATCAGACGTTAACCTTCATTACCTTTAATAAAGGTTAACATCTCAACGAATTCATGAAGATTGATGATTTTTGATTAAATCTCTGAAAAGGATTGTTAAATCGGAATCTTAGGAATCCATTCGTTATATTGATGCTTGTTAATGTTCGCTGCTTCGCTTTCAAGATCAAGGGGTTTACCAGTTTACTCCTCCTTAATGGTCCTGCGTTAACCTGAAATCTCATTCTGGGGCAGGTTTCTGCCGCGATTTCATAGGGTAATTGCCATGGGCTATCAAAATTTCACTGAAAATCATGACTTTATGGGTGATGATTTGCTACAATGTGAAGGGCGTGTGCTGGCCGTCACAGGGAACGGTATCCGCATTTCTGATCGTTTTGGCCTGTTGGGCATTGGGGGCAGGGTAATAATTTGCCGTGATGATGATCATAAAAATGCACTATTGGCAGAGGTGGTCTCATTGGGGACGGGAGAGGCTTTTGTTTTGCCATTTGGGGATAATGCCTCAGTCCGGCGTGGGGCGTCGGTTATCTATTGCCGGAATAATGTTCAAATTCGCCCCCATAAGGGTTGGCTTGGTAGGGTCATTGATGGGTTAGGGCGCCCTGTGGATGGGCTTGGCCCCCTACCATCACCGGAAGATCATGAGGGAAGTGCGATTACTTTGCGCGGTACGCCGCCGCCTGCGGCTTTGCGGGCCCGTTTGGGAGAGCGTGTTGATTTTGGCGTTAAGGCCATGAATGCGTTTACGCCTGCGCGTGCTGGTCAAAGATTGGGTATTTTTTCTGGCTCTGGTGTTGGTAAATCTTCCCTTTTAGGAATGGTAGCGCGTAATACAAGATGCGATGTGCGTGTGATTGCCTTGATTGGAGAACGAGGGCGCGAAGTGCGTGAATTTATCGAGGATGATCTGGGCCCTGAAGGGTTGGCGAAGTCTATTGTGATTGTGGCCACCGCTGATGAAGCGGCACTGATGCGCCGGGAGGCCGGGTTTTTAGCGTTGGCCATAAGTGAATATTTTAGAGATAAAGGTGATCATGTTTTATGCTTGATGGATAGTATTACCCGTATTGCCATGGCCCAACGGGAAATCGGATTAGCGGCGGGGGAACCCCCCGCAAGCCGCGGCTATACGCCATCGGTTTTTTCTTTATTACCTTCTATGTTAGAGCGGGTGGGACCGGGTCTTATGCCGGTAGAGGGGGGTAAAACCGGATTTATTACCGGCATTTTTACGGTGTTGGTGGAGGGGGATGATCATGATGAACCCATCTCAGATCATAGCCGCGCCATTCTGGACGGGCATATTGTGTTGGACCGCGACATTGCGGAACGGGGACGTTTTCCGGCGATTAATATCTTGAAAAGTCTGTCGCGCACCGCAACCGATGCGATGAGTGAAGAAGAATGCGCCCATTATATCCGGACCCGACAATTAACCGCTCTGCATAATGATATGGCAGATTTAATAAAAATTGGCGCTTATCAACAAGGAAGCAACCCTGAAATTGACATTGCGATTGATTTTTTTGGCTATCTTGAAGAGTTCTTAACCCAATCGCGTCATGATAAGGTTAATGTGGAAGAAACGTTAACGGATCTTTCACACATTCTATCACGGGTTCGGCCATCTTAAATTTCGAACCATCAGTATGCGTAAAGATAGTACAAGGTTTTGAGTTATGGCTTCATCAGATCGTAATGGCAGCACTTTAAATAAATTGTTGAAAGTGGCGCGGGTAAAAGTGGACGAAATAAATGCGTCTCTTGCCGCTGTTAAAGTCGCACGAGACAGCACCGAAACGGCAATAGCGCGATTGGATTATTCAGTGATTGAAGAACAAAGACGCGCAGAAAAAATGCAAGAACGCTATCAACAAGGGGAAAGCCCTATCGACATGACGGGCGCAGCTGAAGACTATGCCAAAAAGATCGCGATAAAGCGCGCGAATATGCAGGCAACATTATCACAATTAGAAGAACGTGAGCGCGTCTTTAATGAAGACTTGGTGGAGCGTTATAATGAAATTAAAAAGCTTGAGCATCTCATCGATAGTGCAGACCGAAAAGTAAAAACCCAAAGAGGGCGCCGCGCAGAAGCCCGACAAAACGAAATGATCGCCGCACGTTACGGACGTTCATAGGGGTTTTTAGGGGCGGTGTCCGATAAAGGAATGCCTTATAGTTTGATTTCTTAGGGCCAATGCCACTTGCTAGGTGATTATGACTTCATGAAAAATTGTTTCTAACCTAACATATTAATCTTCATTGGAATGAGTAAATTTACTCAGAGAAAGAGCATATTGGTTTTTGATAAACCTTTCGACCTCCCAGCGTTTAGCCTCTGCAAATATACCCTCTAAGATTTTTTCAGATGGAATGCCTATTCTGATGCCTGCGGGAACATTGTGAAATACGCTAGCAAGTGCATGGCAGGTTTGTAGGTCTTCACACGCCCTTATCTCAATAAGGGCTATCCCCATCGTGTCGAGAATGGCTGCTAACTCGGTATTGATTGTCAGGGTTGTTTTTGTTTTCATATACATTCCCTTATTGTTAATTGTGTAGGAGTTTGCTTGAAATACTATCGAAAGGTTTCCATTCTTAATGAGTTAAATTTATCGGGGGTTATTAGCTACGATTATCGCGATAATTAATATAGCTGTAACAAAAATCCCTGAAATATTCTTTTTGAAACGCTTCAATGTCGTTTAATGTAATTTTATGCTTTTCTTTTTCTGGGTAAGTTAACTCTTCGAGTATTCTTTGTAGCATATTTTTCTCTCCTTGAGAGAAGTCACTTGCTTTAATAATCTTTTTTATACCTTCAATATGTAATAATGCTTTTTGTTTTCGGTCTAATTCAAAATAAGCGGTTAGACCGGCTATTAACATAAACGAATACGCACCTAGACATTCTTTAGGGGTTATTTTTCCCTCAGAAATTTGTTGATCTATTTTTGATCCGAGTTGATTGTATGGATCTAGTCCGGGGCTTGAATATATTTCCTTGGAATAAATGTCCTGCGACCAAGTTGGAATACAGGCTGTTGAAGCTTGTTTTGCTATGTCGTCAAAAGTATTCAAGTTTATTTTATCCTGCTAAAAATATAATGGGTTTTTATGAGTATGGCTGATGCGATTACAACTCCAAGGTTAGCTTTTAAAGCGACTTTTAAGATGGCTTTATGAATGAGGTCATAAATGCACGATTGAATATAACCTAAAATCCAACTACCCTCCATCGCATTTTGCGAGTGTAAGGATTTATATTTAGCCTTATGCGGCCGTGTTTAAAAAGGGCTTAAGCGCAGTCGGTAATTCATTCTAAGTTAAACCATATTCAACGACATATTGTAAATAACAATAATGATAAAATAAATTACAGTTTCAACCAACGAAGCCATTAGACTTTTGATTGACTTTCCGTATGTCAAAATTCTTGAAATAGCAAATAAACCTATTTGATAAACCGCCATTGGAAATAAGGAATTTGTTTCCCACTCATATGATTTTGGTATTGGAATAAACAAAGACAATGATAGTAATAATAAAATTGAAGCTGATATCAGTCTGATATTATTCTTATATTGTGTTTTCATCTAATGTCTTACCTTCAAGAGATAAATTAACATGTTTATTTTATCTTTGTATATCAGTTTAGCCAAGAGCATATTGGTTTAGCCCTTCACGCGCGAGTTCGTCCGCACGCTCATTACCCGGGTCGCCGGCGTGTCCCTTAACCCAATGCCATTCTATGGTGCGGGTGTTCGCCAATGTATCGAGTTCCACCCATAAATCCTTGTTTTTAACAGCTTTTTTGGCGGCCGTTTTCCAGCCATTTCGTTTCCAGTTTGTAATCCATGTATTGATGCCGTTTTTTACATATTGGCTATCTGTATATAGCTGAAAAGTCTCGCCCTCAGGCACATATCGCACGGCTTCGATGGCCGCCATTAATTCCATTCGATTGTTTGTAGTGGGGGTTTCGCCACCTTTGATTTCTTTAACTTCGTCTCCATTTAAAATGTAAACGCCCCAACCGCCGGGACCCGGATTGCCAGAGCATGCGCCATCTGTATAAATTTTTATCATCGATGTTCCTGAGTTTTGCCAGTAAAGTATAGGTTATGAAGAGAGTTTATAGAAGTGCGGTTGGGTTATCGCGGTGAAAGGTAAGCTTTTTAACATATTCGTCCGGGTTCTTAACGTTGACCACCGCGCCCTCAATTTGATTAAGCCAATCATAAAAGCGCGTGAGTAAAATGCGCAAGGCCGCCCCGCGCGCCATAATCGGCAGGGCTTTACGTTCTGCATCGGTTAATGGGCGTGACCTTTCATAGGCTTTGGCCATCGCTTCCCATTTTTCTTTTACAAAACCGTGCTGAGCATCAAAGCACCATGCATTTAAACATACTGCTAAATCATAAACAAAAAAATCTGTACACGAAAAATAAAAATCAATTATGCCTGTTACATGACCTTGCTTGTCAAGCAAAACATTATCGGGAAAAAGATCAGCGTGAATAACCCCGCGGGGTAATGTTGGATGATCCTCTCCCTTTGAAGGTGATTTGGGCCAATGGCGTGTCAAAAAATTTATCTCTTCATCAATTAATTCTTGGATATGGATTAAGGGTTTTTGTTTTTGGGTTTCATCTTGCCTTGTTTTGATAGAGGCCACGCAGTTGAGCGACAGTGTTTTCCACCCTTCAAGAGATAGAGCATTGTCCCGATTGAGGTTAAAACTGTGAACGCTTAAATGTGCCCGCGCCATTATATCTCCCATCATGGCGCATTCTTCCGGGTTTGGATCATCACGCGATGTGCCGGGCATAAACTCGATCAGTGCGGCAGTTTTCCCGCATAAGCCCCTTAGGGTTTCTCCGTTTTTGTCGCTGATGGGCCGTGGCGAGGGTAAACCCGCATCTGCCATATGGTTCATTAGAGAGAGAAAAAAAGGTAAGTCTTTTATATCGACCCTTTTTTCGTAAAGGGTCAAGATAAACCGGCCTTTTGTAGTGTTGACTAAATAATTACTATTTTCCACGCCTTCTGCAATGCCGTTAAAGTTTAAAAGACTACCCAGATTATAGTTTTGCAGGAAGTCTTTAAGGTCTGGCTCGTTAATATGGGTATAGACAGCCATTGGAATTTGCGTCTCGTAAATTTCTGGGTTTTATCTGTATAAGTCGGTTTTATAAAAGAGATGTTGGCTCAAAGGGATATAGACAGTCTATTTCTATCTATCCGGTTACGGACCTAATTCTACTATCATTAGGGGCCTTAAAAAAGATAGATTCTTTTGTAACTTCAATCGTTTTTATTACGAGTGAATATTTCTCCGCAAGGGCGGTTAAAAATTGTTCCATAAGTTCTTCCGGTGCGGAAGCGCCTGAACTTAAGCCAATTTTTTTTATGCTGTCCAATAAAGACCAGTCAAAACTATCTTTGTCATCGGTTAAAATGGCTTTTTTTGCTCCATTCTCAAGGGCTACATCTACCATTTTTTGGGAATTTGACGAAGTGTTAGAACCAATTACGATGACCAGATCGCTCAGGGGGGCAATTGATTTGATGGCTTCTTGTCGGTTTGAGGTGGCATAGCAAATATCGGCTTTTGCAGGGGCAACAATATCGGGAAACCGGTTTTGCAATAATGTGATGATGTCTTTTGTTTCATCGACACTTAAAGTGGTTTGGGTCACATAAGCCAAAAGCTTGTGAGGAAGCTGGATGGAGAGGGCTTGTTTTGTATTTTCTATCAAGCTCATTGATCCTTCGGGGACCTGCCCCATAGTGCCAATTACTTCTTGATGGTTTTTGTGGCCAATCAGAACCACATGATATCCGTTATCAACCAGTCTTCTGGCTTGGGTATGGACTTTGCTGACTAACGGGCATGTGGCATCAATTAACTCGATGTCGTTGGCCCTGGCTTGGGAATATACAATTTGCGGGGAGCCGTGGGCCGATAAAATTAGAGGGCGATCATTTTTGGCCAAAGCAACATCATCAATGAAAATGGCTCCCATCCGGGTTAACCTTTGGACGACATGTTTGTTATGGACAATCTCGTGACGAACATAAACGGGGGCCCCATAATTGGATAAGGCATTTTCCACGGTGCGAATCGCCCTTTCAACGCCCGCGCAAAATCCCCGCGGGGAAGCGAGATAGATATCCAGTTTCGCTTTAACATGTTTTCCCGCATCGGTTTTTTTGTTAGAATCTGCCATAGGCGGATGTTACCTGTGTTTGTGTCACTTATATGTCGACATTTATGTCGTTAGAGTTTTTATTTGATTAGATTTTTCAGTATTAAGTCCTTAAGCTTTACGGATTAAATGATCCATTGCGTCGATGTGGAGCGGGCGCCCACCAGTTCCACTCCCCCATGAGCTTCATCGCTGCCGGCACGAACAACATGCGGACGATCGACGCATCGATGATGATCGCTGCTGCGAGGCCAACGCCCAGCGTCTTCATATCGATCGACTCGCCCGTGGCGAATGCTCCAAATACCAATGCGATCAGCAGTGCCGCCGAGGTGATGACCCTCCCGGTCTTTTGCAGTCCTTGGGTGACCGCGAGGTCGTTGTCGCCTGTCTCATCGTGGATCTCTTTGATTCTCGACAACAGGAATACCTCGTAGTCCATCGATAGACCAAAGGCCAGGAAGAACACGAGGAACGGGTTCCACAGGCTGATGAAGCCGGTTGGCTCGAAGCCGAG
>CALLPQ010000006.1 GCA_938015425.1 uncultured Parvularculaceae bacterium
CACAGCTGACGTTGTTAGAATAATGTTATAGAATAAACAGCGCGGTGGGGGTGGTACCATCTGTACCTCACAAGGTGGTTTACTCATCTGACGGCGAAAATAGTATATTTCCAGTAATAATATATATTTCCAGTGATGATAGTATATTTCCAGAAACACCCGTTACCACAGACGGGGTTTTCACAAGCTGGGGAGTAGCTTTTGAGTTTTTTTTTTTACGCTGAAAGAAAAAGTGGGGCGTTTGCGGTCACTATACTTTTCGCATCTGGCCTTGTTTCGGTCCCCAGAGCAGCCTGCCGATGTAGAGAGCGTCCTGAAGGTGACCGTACTGCTTATTTGTGTTGTCGGTGTACTTTGTTCAAGTCAAAATGATTGAAGTGGGGCGGTTGCGGTTCCGTAAGCTTATCGCGTCCCTTGTTCCTAAGCTTATCGCATCCCTTGTTTCGCCCCCCAAGCAGCCTGCCGACATGGAAAGCATCCTGAAGGTGACGAAGTTTCCTCGAGCACACCTGTTCGGGCTTCGACGAGACGGCACCGGGAGGGGCATCGCGGGGGCGACGTTTGAAGAGGCGACGCAAGGCTCCCTGTGCGAGTCAATTCGAGCGGGGCAGATGGTCGAGCACGCGCTACTCCTGCACATATCGGAAGAGGTACGAAGAAATGACTGCGCCCACGTTTAGGGGGAAAAAAAACTTGAAAGTCGTGTTGTAAGTTTTATGAGAGCAGTGCAAGAGTCAAACCTCTCAGGAACTACACCCACTTTTTTTTTACGACAAATCACATGGAATTAAATTGGTATATTTCCCCCTGCGTTAAAACGGTGAAACGTCTGGAGTACACGGCAAGGGCGCGTGCTACGATGGAGGTGCACCATTTTTTTTCTGATAACCCGGACAAAAACAATGTTGTAAAGACAAAGAAAAAAGTCGACCCTGAGGGGGCCGACTTTTAAATTCTTGATCAGATGGGTTAGACAGATCGTTTAACCGCGGCGAGCCAGACGTTGAACTTCATATTCAACTTTCTCTTCAACGATGCGTGAAAGGTTTGCATCAAGCCAGTCTTTCACCAAAGGGCGAAGCATATTTTCAACCATAGCCTCTAAAGTTTGACCTTCATCGTCAGAAACGCGTACCGAGCGGGTTAAAGTGCCAAACGCAGCAGAGGCAGCTTGTGCCGTTGCGGAATCGAGAATTGCCTCATCATCCTGTGAAGCGGTAGCTAAATTTGATTTTACCATTTTTACGTCCTCTGTTTCTAATTCATTATCTGCTTTGTCTAAATCTGCGACTTTAATATCTTCGGCATCAACATGTGCGGTATTGTTGTTTTCCGCATCGGTTTTGGTTTTAAGGTTTTCTGCCTTAATATTATCTGATGCGATATTATCTAATTTGGGGCTATTGGCTTCACTCTCTTCAGCTTTGCTATGTGCGTTCGGTGATATGCCTGCATTACGATTAAATTCGGCCCTATCCAGCATTTTGGTTAGCGCGTCATCACTATTTTCTGCGGGACTATTGTTTGTTGGGCTATCCGCTTTTGCATCTGTCCTTGTGGAAGTTTCAGATGAAGCACTTGCTTGTGCGGCTTTACTATCTAATGAACCACGATCAATATCTGGTTGATCTTCTTCGTCTTCAGAAATAATACGGCGGATTGAAGCCAATATTTCTTCCATGCTGGGTTCCGGTTGTGCGTTGGTCATAAACCCATTTCCTTCAAGTTGGTCTGTTATTACAGTCGTCTATTACTATTCATCCGATATTGATCTATTTTGCTCGATCCCTAATGTCGGGACATAAACCAAATAATTTCCTTAAGAATCGGCTGCTTCGCGAAATCTAGCAAGCATTTCCTTGCTGATGGGTTAATTTATTGGGGAATATTCCCTGAATTCGTGATTTTGGGCGCTTCTTTACTTTCTTTATCGGCAATACCATGTTGGTAAACCTTGTCATATGAGGATATGGTGCAGGCCACGGTTTGGGATTATCCGCTGGAGTATAGTAATTGTTAGACCAAGTTTTTGCTGCTGGTCCTTGAAATCTATTTGTTTGATCATGAGTTTGGGGGTGGGTTTGATCTTGGGTTTGCGAGTGGGTTTGCGAGTGGGTTTGGGAGTGGCATTCAAGAACTAGAATTGTGCCGGGCAAATAGATCTTGGCTTTTAATCTCGCCGTTGGCAATTTTTTTGATGCATTCAGGGTAAAGATGATGTTCTTCCACTAGAATGCGAGCGGCAAGGGTGTCGGCTGTGTCTTCGGGGCGAACAGGGACACTGCGCTGGCCGATAATAGGCCCTTCATCCATTTCGGGGGTAACATAATGGACGGTGCAGCCAGCTATTTTAACGCCGTCATCTATCATCCGTTGATGCACGTTAAGCCCTTTATAGGCCGGTAAAAGCGAGGGGTGAATATTAATCAAACGGCCATGCCAATGGTCAACAAATTGTTTTGATAAAATGCGCATAAATCCGGCAAGGCAAATAAGGTCAATGTTATTTTCGGTGAGGGCTTTACTCATCCTTTGGTCAAATTCCTCCCGATCGGGATAATCTTTATGATTAATGATTTGCAGGGGAATATCAGCATTGCGGGCAAGCCCGTTGCCAGCGGCATGGGGCTTATTAGAGATGACCAGCTTAATGTTCGCGGGAAAGTCGGGACTAGTGGTAGCCTTGATTAAGGCTTCAAGGTTTGACCCCCGTCCGGAAATTAAAACGGCTAGATTGAGTTTTCGGGTCATAGAAGTGCTCAAGAAATGCTCAAATAGAATCACACAAATTGTGAGGTTATCCGGATTACGAAATCGAAAAGCCGGTTGGTTTTTTAA
>CALLPQ010000007.1 GCA_938015425.1 uncultured Parvularculaceae bacterium
AGAGCCTCAGTCAAAAACCGTTAAACCCGTTCAGCAGGTTGTAAATCAGACATTCATTACAACACTTTCATACGGCTTCGGCTCTATACCCCAAAAGCTGAGAGCCTGAGGTGTAACGAGTTGGGGCAAACTAACGTCTGACCCACAGCTTTTATATCTTATCTCGCTTTTCCCTTTAGGCTCTCAGAGCCTGAACGAAAACTCGTTATACACCTTCAGCAGGTTGTAAATCAGACCAATCATTTCAACAGTTTCACACGGTTACGGCTCTAATTCTTTAAAGTGAGAGCCTGAGGTGTAAAGAGTTGGGGCAAACTGACGTCTGATCCACTGCTTTTTATATCTTATCTCGCTTTTCCCTTTAGGCTCTAATGTCTAAAATGGCGCATGCCTGTAAACACCATGGCAAGACCCGCCTCATCAGCGGCGGCAATCACTTCATCATCGCGCATGGAACCGCCCGGTTGAATAACCGCCGTTGCCCCCGCATTCGCCGCGGCTAACAAACCATCAGCAAACGGAAAGAAAGCATCAGACGCGACAACAGAACCTTTTACCAAGGGGTTGGTTTCCCCGGCTGCTTGCGCGGCATCCATCGACTTGCGGGCCGCAATCCGGCTTGAGTCAAGACGCGACATTTGCCCCGCCCCAACACCAACCGTCGCCCCTTCTTTCACATACACAATGGCATTTGACTTCACATGCTTTGCCACTTTGAAAGCAAACACCAAATCATTAAGCTCTTGCTCGGTTGGCGCACGTTTTGTAACGGTTTTCAAATCCGATTTTACTATCTGTCCATGATCGCGTGATTGCATTAAAAACCCGCCAGCGATAGGCCGAATGATTTGCCCTTTTGTTGTCGGATCTGGCACCCCATCTGTGATAAGCAATCGTAAATTCTTTTTAGCAGCAATAATCTCCCGCGCCTCATCACTCACCCCAGGGGCAATAATCACTTCGGTAAATATCTGGGTAATTTCTTCCGCGGTCTGTGCATCTAACGGTTGGTTAAGAGCAATAATGCCCCCAAACGCCGATACAAGATCGCATTTTAAAGCGCGCTTATAGGCCTCGGCCCCGGTCTTCCCTCTGGCAACGCCGCAAGGATTGGCGTGTTTAATAATTGCAACTGTTGGCACTTCGCGGTCAAATTCCGCAATACATTCAAACGCTGCATCGGTGTCATTAAGGTTATTATAGGACAAGGCTTTACCTTGCAATTGTTTGGCCCGCGCCACGCCCGCGCGTTGATCACCGTTTAGATATAAAGCCGCTTTTTGATGGGGGTTCTCTCCATATCTAAGCTCGCTCGCCAAGGTGCCGGCAATACTGACATTTCGGGGGAAATCTTGCTCCAACGTTTGCGCAAACCAGTTTGAAATTGCCGCATCATAATGGGCCGTGCGCGCATAGGCCCGTGCCGCCAATATCTTCTTTAAATCGCCCGTTAATCCCCCCTGATTGCGTATCTCTTCAAGAACTTGCTCATAATCATCTTTATGCGTTACAACACCAACATGACCATGGTTTTTGGCCGCGGCCCTGATCATCGCCGGGCCCCCAATATCAATATTTTCAACGCATGTTTCATAATCGCCGCCTGCCGCAACCGTTTGCTCGAACGGATATAAATTGACCACCAATAAATCAATGGGCAAGATATTATGGTCTGCCATGGCGGATAAATGACTTTGATTGTCACGCAGCGCCAATAACCCGCCATGAATATTGGGATGCAGGGTTTTAACACGGCCATCCATCATCTCGGGAAAATTGGTAAGCTCACTAACATCACGAACCGGCAAACCCTCGTCGCGCAACAATGTGGCAGTGCCCCCCGTTGAAACCAGCTCGCATCCCGCGGCAACCAATTGCCGGGCAAAATCACTTATGCCCGCTTTATCGGAAACAGACAGTAACGCCCGTCGAACAGGGGTAATGTCAGCGGCAGGGATATCAGATTTATTATTACCGGACTTGTTGTTTTCAAGCATGGGGAATCTCCAAAAAAACCTAACCGTCTGTTAGGTCCAGAAATCTCCTAATGCAAGAGTAAAAACAAATATCGTAATTTTGTGACAAATTACGAGATAAGAGAGGGAGAAAAACCCAATATGATAATCATGGGAGGGGATGCAAAATCATCAACCCAGTTCTCCATCTTCACAGCCAGATATCAGCCATTTCGATTTTTAGCTATTTTGGCGTTTTTCCGACTTTCGGGAACTCTCCCGCACTGAAAACTCGGGCACAAGATGGTGGACAGCTTCATCAAGCTGCTTTTGTTCTCCCTGCAAGGCATGGGCGATCACATCAGACAAGCGCGGGTTCAATAACGGTAAATCAATCATCGCCGGAGAGGCCAACAACACACCATCTGCGCCTGTTTTGATTAATTTATCCGTGTCCAGAAAAATTTCTTCATAGAGTTTTTCACCGGGCCGCAAGCCTGTAAACTTAATCTCTATATCACGTCCCGGCACCTTGCCATTTGCTTCGATGATGCGTTTTGCAAAGTCCAGTATACGCACCGGCTCGCCCATATCTAATACAAAAACACGCCCATCATGGGTGAGGATGCTTTTCTCCCGATTATCAAGGCTGGCCGCTTGTAACACCAGTTGAACCGCTTCCCGCGTCGTCATAAAATAACGAGAAATATCAGGGTGGGTAACGGTCACGGGCCCACCGCGCGCAATCTGGCGCATAAATAAAGGGGCTACAGATCCGGTAGAGCCAAGCACATTACCAAAGCGAACTGTCACAAACCGCGTATCATTTTGTGCAACATCCAAAGCCTGAGCATAGAGTTCGGCAATACGTTTTGTTGCACCCATAAAGCTTGACGGGTTAACCGCCTTATCGGTTGAAATAAAGACAACTGTTTCTGCTTTTATTTCAATCGCCGCATCAAAAACATTTTTTGCCCCAAAAACATTTGTCATTGCACCGGCGCATCGGTTTTCCTCTACTATCGGCACATGTTTAAAAGCCGCCGCATGCAGAACAATTTCGGGACGATGGGCGTCAAACACTTCATCAAGGTGGGCTTGGTTACACACATCCGTAAGAGAAGAGGTCACTTTATCACCGTGACCATTTTCACGCATTTCCAAGTCAATCTGGTAAAGATTGAATTCCGCATTATCAACCATCACCAAATGTTCAGGGTCAAAGGCAATCGCTTGACGAACAAGTTCCGCCCCGATGGTGCCACCGGCACCCGTGATTAATACCCTTTTACCATTGATCAATCGGCGCGCTGCGCGCTGGTCAATCCGGCGGGGGGAACGAGATAATAAAAGAGATAAATCAATATCATCTGTATAGAGAAAATTGTTCTGGTTTAAAGAAGGCGATTTCTTGCGGAAAATAGATTTTAGCAACCCCATCTCAACCCCTATTACAATGATTTTTATCAAGAAATTTATTATTCACACTACCCACACAATTTGCAAGCTTTTGATCAATGAGCGAAAATAAAATCCACCATCTTTACCGAGGATATCTTCCACCAATAATGCTCCTTTAGCAAAGCCAAAATGCAGAATTACCAGATTTTTAGGCGCCGCATCTAAACCCCATCTAAACGTTTAAAAGCCCATTTTACCAAAATGTTGTGGGGTTCATCACCAACCCCCTCAACATATGGTGGTCTTGTTTCATTCTCTTGGTCTGCTTTGCCCGCCTCATTGTCTAATTCCCCATTGCCATCAGCGGGCCCGATAACAATATGCTCCGCCGTTACCGGACGCCCCCCCGCCCCGCAATAAACGCTTTTTTCAAGCCGGACACCCTTATAGTTCGTCCGAAAGCGCCATCCCTCCTGATTAGGAAGGATCAAGATAACCGAGCGCCCATCACGCGCCAACGATGTTTTTATCTCAGGGTGAAGGTGAAAGCGAATACGCCAATCAAGACCATAAATAGAAGGCAGCCCCATAACACGGTCTTCCCCCCGAAAATCATCACCGCCAGCGGTTAAATATAAGCGTCTGGAATGGCCGGCCCACCCTTGGGGAATATCTCCCATAAATTGCGTTTTACCGCCCATTTCCGCGGCGCTATTGAACGATTTGGCAGGAGCACTTTGTTGATGTTCAAGAGCGAAAGCGCGTCTGATCTCCAACAAAATCCCGCTCATACCCTCATCACGTTGATAGAGTGTTTTGCCGTTATAGAGCGACGAACGGGAGCGTTCCGGCCCTTGGAGACTAAAACTCGAATGAGCCGAAGCCTGACGCAGTGCTTTAGCCCAATCTCCCCCAAGGTGGTCGCCATTACCGCAATTGCCAACAATTCTGACCCGTCCTGAAGAAAAATGGAAAGACCCCGCACTATCAAAACCGGTTTGGGTCTGCTCGGTTTTCCCGCCCACATCGGCGATCACCAAACCGCGCGCCGCATTCATGCGTTGATAAAACGAATAACGGGCAAACCCGATCGGCATCGTATCTTGTTCAACCACTTGCCCTGCCGCAATTAACATGCGCGGGTCCGCTTCATAGCCCCCATTAAAGATCGTAAGCCGACCATCAGGACAGCGAAAGAATTGCACCATGACCGCAGCCCGACTTAAAGCCAATCGCAAATATCCCGGCAATGGCAATTTGCGCGCCTCATAGGCACTGACAATCATGTGCAAGCGCACCACCAATTCAAGTTGTAAAGAAGGATTACGGCTAACATGCCCCCCATCAGAGCGAACCTGCAAGCGTAATTCCCGCCGCATTAATTCTTGTCCCCGCTCAATCGCAACCTCGCAAGAAGGAATACATAAACCGGCAAGACATAAACTCATCGCCGTCATCAACATACTGGTTCCAGGGGCTGCCTTGTGGGCAATATGGGCAAGATGGCGGGTTTGCCGCGCCATGGAATTCAACACCCGACTGCGCCATAACGCATCCCCGCTCTTTAATAAAAAATCGCATTGAGAACACATATGCATTAACCGTTCGGCCACCAAATCAGGCGTCCAGCTTTCTGCAGACCATTGTTCAAAATGGTCCAACCATCCCGACAATAGATTATGGGTTACTTGCTTTGGGGAGGTTAACTCCTCCTCGGTTAAGTCACGGGTTAGATTTTCGCCATTCAAGGCAGCCATATGATGAAGCCACGAAAACTCATGGGCAAAACGAAAAAGCATCTCGTTATTTGGGGTACGCTCATTAGACAAGTTTTGCCAAAAACGAGACGTTTGTTTTATATCTGCGCCTTGAAAACCGATTGCGTCGCTGTCTGCATTTGGTTTGCCAGAATGTGCCCCACCAAAATTCATCCGTCCACGCATAATATCCAGACCAATATCACGATCTGGCGTTAGCGGATAGCTGGGCTGAAAGTAAATCCGGTCCGGTGTCGGCCCTTTAAGCTTGGCCTCATGCAACGGTCTTGCTTTCCACACCTTTTGAATACGCGATAAAACCCCGTCACCCGCTTCAATATTTTTTGAACTCTGATTACTCGTCATACCCTGTTACGCCTGATTACGACCCCCATTAAGAAATATGATTATATCACAATTTTTTAGAAATATCATCTGGCTACTGCACATTCATGTAAATTATTATACAAGCCCCCACTTTCAATCCCTAAGAGCCTAAAGGGAAAAGCGAGATAAGATATAAAACGCTATGGATCAGACGTTAGCTTGCCCCAACTCGTTACACCTCAGGCTCTCACTTTAAAGGTTTAGAGCCGAAACCGTGTGAAATCGCTGAAATGAATGTCTGATTTACACCCTGCTGAAGGGGTTTAACGATTTTGTTTTCAGGCTCTAACAAGGATGAAACAGTTCACCTGGATAGAACACTCTTACATCTTAAAAAGATTGCAAGAATTCAGGTGTGCCGACGGGGGTATGACCACGCAATGATTTTATATTGTGTGCATATTCGTCACGTTTCCCTTTAAACACAGCAGAGCCAGCAACAAGCATCGTCGCCCCCGCTTCCAACACGAAAGGCGCCGTTTTTTCATTTACCCCGCCATCCACCTCAAGGATAATCTCACGTCCGGTTCGGTCAATCATCTGACGCAAAGTCTCTATCTTTCGTAATTGGGAATCAATAAACTTCTGGCCACCAAAACCCGGATTAACACTCATCACCAATATCAAATCAACGTCATCCATTACCGCCTCAAGGATAGAAGCGGGCGTGGCGGGGTTTAACGCAACCCCCGCTTTCATGCCATGGGATTGAATTGATTGAATTGTCCGGTGCAAATGGGGCCCTGCTTCGGGATGGACCGTCAGTATATTCGCACCCGCCTTGGCAAATTCTTCGATATAAGGGTCAACAGGCGAAATCATTAAATGCACATCAAATGGCAATGTGGTCGTTTTGCGAAGAGCCTTCACCACCGCTGGCCCGATTGTAATATTGGGCACAAAATGGCCATCCATCACATCAACATGAATAGCATCTGCGCCAGCTATGGTGATATCCGCAATTTCTTCTCCCAATCTGGAAAAGTCAGCGGATAAAATCGAGGGGGAAATTGCAATTGGTTTCATAAAACGACCTTTTATTGCTTCATTCCCTACCCTATTGCTCCAGATTCGCAAAGCACAATAAGTATTTTTAAAACAGCGCCAAAATATAAAACCCCCGCCTTTCTGGCGGGGGTTTTATGGGTCACTTGGTAAGTTGTTTCAAACTCATTATGCAATGTTCCAGCATAAGTTTGCCAGCATGAGTCTGAAAGAGTATGATTTTTAAGCCGGTAAAATCCTTACAAATCGTCCATATTCCACCCGCACATTAGAGCCAACATCAGTCACCGGATTACGGTCTTTTTGAACCACCGTTATGATCCGTCCATCTTCGAGTTCAACAGTATATCTATATCCGTTACTAGAGGTCGCGCCTTGTTCGATCGCGGCCCCAACAAGCCCGCCTAGAATAGCGAAACCAACACCCGCTGCGGCATTGCCACGTCCATAACGTCGATTACGTCCGACATTAGAACCGAGTGCCCCGCCAAGAGCAGCACCACTAATAGCGCCGATACCAGAGTTTGAACCTTGCACATTAATGGGCTCAACGCCCACTAGGCGTCCCGCCAAAATCTCCGAAGGCACACCAACACTAGAACGGTTATAAGTATTTCCATCCGTTACACAGCCGCTGAGCAACATCGTCGATGCGGCAATCGCCGCGAATATAACCTTGCTCGCTGATTTTGATCCAGCCGTTTTTGAAACAGCAGAAGATTTAGCCGCCTTTACAGGTAGATCCAGTGCTTCAAGATTAGCATTTTGAGTATATTTAGATGGGTTCAACATTTAAATTTTCCTTAATCTAAATTAAGCCGCCAAATGAGGCAGCAATAAGACGCGATCAGGGCATTTCCCTGTTTTAATCTCATAAATCATTGTAATTATTAGTTAATACTCATTAACCATATTTATAACGACGGTAAACCGCTTCGGCAATACAACAAATCGTGTTAATATCGATTATTATAAGGGTCGGCGCGATCTGTCCTTGAAGCTGTATCTTGATTATACGATTTAACTGGTTGAGGGCGCAATTTTTTCATAAATCTAGATGTGCCAACCCAAGTCATGGCTGTCATGCCAATGCCCGTCATAATGCCTGCACTCCAGTGCAAATCAAACACGGAGACCCCCGTAAAGCCGATCATGGCGAGGCCACCAATCAGGATCAACATTCTCGCGGGGGAAGATAGGGCCGAAGCCGCGGCTTTTGCTGCCATTTTAGGGGCCTCGGCAATTTTCTCACGCGTAAACTCAACGCTACGGCGCACAGCAGGGCCAGCATTTGCAACAATATTCATCATCCGATTGGCGCCCACTAACTTATATAACGCCCCTAAAATCAAAGCCACAGCACCGCCAATGAGCCAACCATTAGGGCCCTTTTGAGAAACTGCCTCAGCTGAAGTAGCCTTGGTTATTGAGCTATCGTGAGCGTTTAAAGCTTCAGAATTCAGGGTTTCATAAACAGGCATGATTGTTTCCGTACGATCACCGCTATAGCCAACGAGTTGAGCTCCAATGCCCCCCATTGCGGCTAACGCCAATAAAGAAGCAGCTGCAACTTTCATTTGCGCCATGCCCGATGACTTAGAATTCTTTTGAGAAGAGATAATATCTCCATCCCTTAATGCTTGATCAATCATATCTTTTTGTGACAGCGTCATAATATCCATTGTCTCCTTTGCATTCCTCTATTAAATGGGAAGCAATCGGCACCAATTCAACCTGCCAATAAAGGCAATAATAAGGAAATCACACAACATGGAAAAAAGACGTCTCGGCCACACAGATATTGAAGTGAGCTGCCTATGCCTTGGCACCATGATGTATGGTGACCAAATGGACGAGAAAGACGCTTTTGCCCAGATGGATGCAAGTTATGAGCGCGGTATAAATTTTTTCGACACAGCCGAACTTTATACAATCCCGCCCAAGGCGGAAACGCGCGGCTTATCAGAAAAAATTGTCGGCAACTGGATGAAAGCACGGGGCCTGCGTGACAAAATTATTCTCGCCACTAAAGTCGTTGGGCGCTCGCCCATGCCATGGATTAGAGACGGGGAAATGACCCGATTAGATAAAGCGCAAATTACCCGCGCCGTTGACCGCAGTTTAGAGATTTTACAAACGGACTATATCGACCTTTATCAGTTGCACTGGCCTGATCGCACCGTGCAGGTTTTTGGGCGCAACCCCCTTGGCTATAGGCATTATGAAGATGATTATATTGCTTATGAAGAAACACTGGGTGTTCTGAACGACTTATGCAAAGCGGGTAAAATCCGTCATGTGGGACTCTCTAACGAAACCCCATACGGCACTATGAAGTTTTTAAAGCTAGCGAATGATAAAAACTGGCCGCGCATGCAGTCCATTCAAAACGCTTATAATTTTTTGAATCGGGAGTTTGAACTTGGCTTGGCCGAAATTGCCATCGAAGAAAAAGTCGGTTTGCTGGCTTATTCGCCAATGGCCCAAGGGGTGTTGTCAGGGAAATATCTTGATGGGCAACTGCCAAAAGGATCACGCGGACAAATGTTCGGGCGTCTGGACCGTTACAAAACCCCTAGCGCGGAAGCCGCTATCCGAGCGTATGGGGAGCTTGCGAAGGAATTAAACGTTGACCCGTCAGCACTGGCAAATCAATTCGTCACGACCCGAAGCTTTGTCACCTCGAATATATTCGGTGCCAGCAATATGCAGCAGCTGGAGACGGTGTTTGCATCTCTTGAGATTGAATGGACTCATGAGATTAATGTTGCCGTGAATAAAATTCACGAAAACATCCCAAACCCCTGCCCTTGACTTGAACGAGTACAATTAACTCATCTGAACATGAATGATCTTTATCTTATTCATGTCTAGAGGATCATGTAAGAATAGAAATTTACGCCGCAAAAATTCAAACTGCCGACACAAAGGTTTTAAAAACCTGATTATATTTATAAATTTGGGTTCATGTGGAAAAATTCTGCCTAAACAGGTGATTCGGTTCTGGTTAAAAACCACAAAATAGAATAGTTTCCAAAAAGTAAATTTTGTGTAATTTTTGGTTAATTCTGGGCCTTATTACTGATACTATGTAACCAATAGGGGCTATGTCACCAGTAGGATTAAGGGGATAAATTCCAGATTGAGCAGGACGACATAATTAACTGGCCATATTCACCAGACATAATTCACTAAACAAGCATAACTCACTAAATTTAGGGACAAACTTTCAAGATCAGATAGAGAAATCTAACAGAGCAGAATAATCTCATGGGGCAGTCTCAATCATATATCTCACTGTTCCATCCATACGGCCCCTTAAAGGATCCGGGAAAAGGTTTCAACAAAGGGGAATAGCTTTCGATAAAGAGAATTGATAAGTTCTTAAAAACACTTTTTATTGGGCACCAGTAAGCAGATATTTAGGCAGATATTTTTGAATAGATGACATTTTGGATAAACAATGACGGATAAAAATAAACTAAACTCATCTCTGCCTCAGCAACCTCCCTCAACCATCAAAGGGGATGCGATCGCGGCTCAGGCAAATGCATTGGCCACTTCAAAAAGTCAGTCACAAGAGGTTATTTCAGACGAATTGCCTTTTAAGTCTCCAAAAGATAATCGTGCAAATATTCACCATGCAGATGATCAATCGACAAAAATCACTTTCGACAGCGATGCGGCAACAAATGAAGAAGACGCAAGACCCGCTTCTTTTACAAAGGCCCAGACAAATAAACCTTCTGATTATCTCTATAAATTCTCGCCTAAAGGCCTCATCATCCTAACGGGTTTGTTCCTTGCGGTTATTACGGCATTATTAATCTTCAAAATGAATGGGGAAGACAAAAGCCGCCGTATAGAAACCGAATTACGCATTAATCAAACGGTGCAAAACGGCACCCGTAAAATGAATATTGATATCATGACGGGTAACCCACCCGGTCAAGAACTAGGATCGGACTTACCCCCGGGGGCGCAAGTTATTTTCTATCACCTCTCGGCAAATGGTACGATCCTCGCTATCGCCAAAGCCATTCCCGATGAAATTATACAAGACGATAAAGCGCCAATACTTGATGCCCTAACCATCGCCTCATTACCTTTGGAAAATGTTGGTAATGTTATTCTGGATTTTTCTGACAAACCCTTGGCAACCAGTTGGCAACCCCTTGATAACGGGGAAATCCTGCTCGCTGCAACCCCCGCACGTGACATGTTTGCCCGACCGCCTTTGTGGATAAATTATCTTGTACTCCTTGCGACCATCGCCATTCTGTCAACAGTTTTGATGCAAGCCTTTATTCGGCAGAGTTTTGCCGCAAAACAAGCCATTAACGCATTGGATGATTATTTCGATACCAACGATGCTATGGAAAATGGACGCTGTTGCCTTTGGTCTTTCGACGCAGACACCCGTAAGGTCAGTCTATCCCGCTCAATATTAGAGCCATTAGGCCTTGGGGCACGTGATCGCAGTTTTAGCCTACAAGAATTAGCATCTCTCATTCATCCAAAAGACCTACAAGCCACTTTGGAGATATTTACGGGGGAAAGACAAGACGGCAAAAAACTGGACACGAGCGAGATCAACGCAAGGCTGAGACGTAGCGGCGGCGGTTGGTCAACCATCCTTATACGGACAGCCAAGGACACTTCTCAGGATAAGAAACAAAGAAACGGCATTGTTTTCGATATAACCGGCCTAATTTTTGAACAAACCCGAAATACCGCCGCAAACCAGACAGCCCCCCAAATTGCAACCGAATTACTATCAAAAGGCACGGAAAAAGAAAATCAGCGCCGCATTGTAGCCGCCGCCATTTCATCGCACTTATCTGAAAAGAAAACCGCTACCTCGCCCTCCCAAAACAATACGCCTTTATCTATACTAACCAAAGGGGCTTTGACCCACGATAAACAAGTCGGGCACTCTATTGATAAAGAGCGTTCATTATCTTCTAGTCCAACTCTTTCTGACGAAACCAGCAAAAAACTTTTAGATGCAATTGAAACCATACCGGATGCTTTTATTTTATGGGATAATAACGGGAAACTCATCTGCTGGAACCGACGTTTTGCAACCTTATTTAAAATTCCAGCCTCTAAACTTCAACGCGGGTTAAGGATTGAAGACGTAAGCGCACTGTCCGGAACTGGCGCAGAAATTATCAAGAAATATTTTTCCCCCGCTGACCCTAAAGATATATCCCAAAAGCAATCTTCCCTTGAGGTCGAAGTGCCCGGCGATCGCTGGGTCCACATCTCGCGCCGGCAAACCCGTGAAGGCGACATCGTTTGCATGGCCTCCAATGTAACAGATGTAAAACGGCGTGCACGGGCCTATCTTAAACGCGAACGTCACTTAGAGCGCATTGTTGCCGATCTTGAGAAATCACGCCGTGAACTTTCGGAGACAACGCGCAATTACGCCTTTGAAAAACGCCGTGCTGAAGAGGCAAGCCGCTCTAAATCAGAATTCCTAGCCAATATGAGTCACGAATTGCGCACCCCGCTTAATGCCATTAACGGGTTTTCCGAAGTGATGCAGTCAGAGCTTTACGGTGCTTTAGGAAGTGATAAGTACAAAGAATACATTACCGACATTCACAATAGCGGAAAACATCTACTTGAGCTGATTGACGATATTCTCGATATGTCACGCATAGAAGCGGGCCGCCTGCAACTGGAACCCCAACGCATTGAACTAGAACGCACCGTGAAAGAAAGTATTCGCCTTATAACGCGCCACGCAGAAGAGGGTGAAGTTTCCCTGATCACATCCGTTTCAAACATACCAACAATCTGGGCTGATGTGCGCGCCACCAAACAGATTATCTTGAACCTACTTTCTAACGCAATTAAATTCACCCATGAAGGGGGCAATGTAACCCTATCCACCCAATCCAACCTTGATAGTGTTTCCATCATCATAACGGATACCGGAACGGGGATTGAAAAAGATAAATTACAAAAATTGGGCAGCCCCTTCGAGATGGGCGAACAACATTTTGCTAAAAATAAAAAAGGCTCCGGCTTGGGTCTCGCTCTTTCAAAGTCATTAATGGAACTACAAGACGGTATTCTGGCGATTGTCAGCAAGCCTGGAAAAGGCACGATTGCCTGCGCCACTTTCCCGCGCCGCGAGGGGGCAAAAATAAACCTTCCGGAATTCATCCGTAAGGACGCCCACATTTTAACCGCCGAACCTGGAACGGTTCAAAAATTACTGCCTCAAAAAGAAATAGATAATTCAGTACACGCGGCTGAATAATGTAATTTTTTACATTAACGCCCGCCATTAACCCCAGTCAGTAACGCCCGCAGTGGAACTGTCCGGTTAACAATGCAGCATCTTTAAACGATCAAACACCGCTATTGATATAACACCGCTGGTTATACAGCGCGGCTGAGTAAATGCTCTTCAAAGGCCTGACGGGCTTCTTCAAATTGCAAGATCATAGCTTCAATTTCGAACGTATCAATCGGCTCACCATTACGGCAATAATTTTCAATATCCCTTGCCCCTGACGCTAACCCACTAGCGCCAACATTTGCTGAAGACCCTTTAATGGCATGGGCTGTGCGGGCTGCGTTCTCATAATCTTCTTCGTGGAGTTGATCACGCATCGCATCTAACAAGCCCTCGGTAGAACTCCAAAATGCTTGCAAAATTTCACGCGTTCCATCAATGCCTGCCACATCAATCAACCCGTCTAATTGTTCTTTATTTAAATGCGACACTCACCCAAACTCCTAAAAACACTCTATTTTGACTAATATAGCCGGATCTTCTTAATTATCTCCAACAATCAAAAAGAAAAAGAAGCCCCATAATCACAGATATTCACGCAACGACCTCTTTTTGGTGGCCTATCTTGTTCCAATAATGTAAAAAAATCGTCTAGATATTAAAAATAAAAGCAATTCGACAAAATTAATGTCAGGTGAGGAATTATTAATCATGCAAGCAACAGATAATACGGACGTTTCGTCCGGCGTTACGTGGTCATCAAAGACCGCTTTTATCCTAGCGGCCATCGGCTCGGCGGTTGGTCTCGGCAATTTATGGCGGTTTCCCTATGTAGCGGGTGAAAATGGCGGCGGCGCGTTCGTTATTTTCTATCTGATATGCGTGATTTTAATCGGTCTACCGGTGCTTGCAGCCGAACTATTTATCGGTCGCCGCGGCGGGAAATCCGCAGTTGGCAGTGTTGTCACCATCGCCAAAGCCGAAGGACGCTCCAGCATTTGGGCGGCTCAATCATGGATCGGGATGTTTGGCTCTTTCGTTATACTTACCTTTTATTCCGTAATCGCGGGTTGGGTGCTTTCATTCGCTGTGACGATGACAGGCAGTTTATTCAGCTCAATCGGGGAAAACGGGATGGGGGCCCTAACAGGGGGTGCATTTGCCGGAGAAACTAAAGATCAGGTTAACGCCCACTTTACGGATTTATTAGCAAACCCGACCCGAATGATTATCTTCCACGCTATATTTATGATTGTCACCGTCGGCATTGTGGCCCAAGGCCTGAAAGGCGGTATCGAAAAAACCGTTACTATACTCATGCCGGCCTTTTTCGTGATGTTAATCGTGTTGCTCGGCTTTTCTTTAGTACAAGGTGACCGCGCACAAGGGTTTAACTTTTTGCTAGGGGTTCGGGTCGATGCCCTCCTTGAGGGGGTTAAAGACGGTTCGGTTGTCAATGCCGCTCTTGGTCAAGCCTTCTTTTCTATCGGCTTGGGATCCGCGCTAATGTCAACATATGGCGCGTATATGAGCAAAACCACTGATATTCCAAGTTCGACACGTCTTATCGGTCTTGCCGATACGGGTGTTGGTATTGTCGCCGGGCTTGCATTATTTCCGATTGTTTTTTCTGCCGGACTAGCACCAGGCGATGGACCAACCCTAATGTTCCTGACCTTGCCGCTTGCTTTCCAGACTATGCCTTTTGGCGCGGTTTTCGGGATTATCTTCTTTATTCTTGCCTTCTTTGCGGCCATCACCTCTTCAATCGCTTTACTGGAGTCCTCCACCAAATGGGTTGATGAGCAAAGCAGTGGCAATAATCGCTTTATGGCTGCGCTGATTTTAGGCATCATCGTCTTTATAATTGGTATTGCAAATGCTTTATCTCAAGTGCCAACAACACTGGCTGATGGAACACCCAACGATATTTTCTGGAATACGTGGCAACCCCTTGGCAGTTTCCCTTTATTCGAGGGGTTAACGCTGCTCGATTTCCTCAGTAAAACCACTGATTTGATTCTGCCGATTGCGGGCTTTATCACAGCTATTTTTGCAGGCTGGATTGTTTCTACGGCGACATCACGAGAAGAATTGGGCTTCAAATCCGAAGCCTGGTACCAACGCTGGCGCTTCCTGATCCGCTGGGTTTGCCCCGTGGGTATTGGCGCTGTGATTGCGTACAGTTTCATCTATCCCCTGATTAAAACGATAATTAAACTATTAGGGTCATAACCAACAGAGGTTACTTAGAGCCTAAACAAAAAAGCGAGATAAGATATAAAAAGCTGTGGATCAGACGTCAGTTTGCCCCAACGCGTTACACCTCAGGCTCTCACTTTAAGGAATTAGAGCCGCATGAGTCATAAATCATAAGCCACCCTGTTGGGTTTACATCTGGACAAATAGTCTAGCCACCAAACACTTTAAGAGCCCGCACGAGACTTTCCGTGCGGGCTTTTTAAGGCCTAGTGTTTATCATCATATTGATCCTTATAGGTAAAGCAGGCTGCGCTGATTTATCGCCTGTTTGCCCCGGATATAGGCCCAAACGTGATTGGTATTTTCAAAACCGTCCTTATATAAGTTCAATCACACCGACAATTTGCACCATCTCATTTTTCACTTTACGAGCATTTTATGAGCACATTCGTTTTTTTCCTAATTCCCATTGCCCTTGCCGCCACTGCCATTATTCTTGGTATCGGTATTTATTCCATGGCGAAGGGCGGGGCTTTCGCGCGTGAAAACGGCAATAAGTTGATGCGCCTAAGGGTCACCGCCCAAGCAATTGCCATCGCGATCATCATGCTATTTCTGTTTTTATCCGGTCGATAATTTTAGCCCCAAATTGCATCTGCACGATATAACTTGAAACTGCGCTCATAGATTGATAGCCAATAGATGTAAGGCTATTGTCCACTCCACCTTTAATTTCCCCATTCCTATTTCAGGAGCCTCTTATGAAAGTTCTCGTACCGATCAAACGCGTCATTGATTATAATGTCAAAGTACGGGTTAAGTCTGACCAGTCAGGCGTTGATCTTGCCAATGTTAAAATGTCCATGAACCCTTTCGATGAAATTGCCGTCGAGGAAGCCGTTCGATTAAAAGAAGCAGGCACCGCCACCGAGATTATTGCTATCTCTATCGGCCCGGAAAAGGCCCAGGATCAAATCCGCCAAGCCTTGGCCATGGGCGCGGATCGAGGCATTTTAATCAAAACTGATGAAACTGTCGAACCTTTAGGGGTTGCCAAATTATTAAAATCCGTATGCGAAGCAGAAAACCCAGAATTGGTCATTATGGGGAAGCAAGCCATTGATGATGACTCTAACCAGACGGGTCAAATGCTGGCCGCTCTTTTAGGGTGGGCACAAGGAACCTTCGCCTCGCAAGTCAAAAAAGAAGGGGAGCAATTACATGTGACCCGCGAAGTCGATAGTGGCTTACAAACTATCGCGATTTCATTACCAGCCATCGTCACCACAGATTTGCGCTTGAATGAACCCCGTTATGCCTCGCTCCCCAACATTATGAAGGCAAAGAAAAAACCTCTTGATGTGAAAGAGCCAAGTGATTTTAGTGCGGATATAACCCCGCGCCTTACCACTTTAAAAGTCACAGAACCACCAAAACGGGAGGCTGGCATTAAAGTCGAAACCGTTGCGGACCTTATTGACAAACTTAAAAATGAAGCGGGAGTTCTTTAAAATGACAGCTCTAGTTCTTGCTGACCATAATGGTCAAAATCTTGGCGACTCTGTTGCAAAAACCGTGGCCGCTGCGGCTGCCCTTGGCGGTGATGTAGACATTCTGGTTGCTGGTCACGATAGTGCCCAAATCGCCAATGAAGCGGCAACCATTAATGGCGTCCGCAAAGTGTTGCATGCGGACGATACAGCCTATGCAAACATGATGGCCGAACCTGTAACCAATCTGCTTGTCTCTATCGCAGATGGATATGACGCATTTTTGGCCCCTGCCACCGCAAACGGCAAAAATATTATGCCGCGCCTTGCCGCATTATTAGATGTGATGCAACTTTCAGATATTATTGGTGTCGAAGGTGACGATACATTTATCCGGCCAATCTATGCCGGTAATGCTATCCAGACGGTTAAATCATCGGACGCGAAAAAAGTCATCACTGTGCGCGCCACAGCTTTTAAAGATGCGGGCGATGGCGGTTCGGCCACAATTGAAACTGTTGATGCGGCGGGCCCTTCCGATTTATCATCCTTTGTGGGAGAGGAATTATCAAAATCGGATCGTCCAGAACTAACGGCGGCCAAAATCATCATCTCCGGTGGCCGCGCCTTGGCGTCCACAGAAAATTTTGAAAAGCTGATTTACCCAATCGCTGATAAAATAGGGGCCGCCGTTGGTGCCTCCCGCGCAGCGGTGGACGCGGGCTATGTGCCCAATGACTATCAAGTGGGCCAAACCGGTAAAGTGGTCGCCCCGGAACTTTATATTGCTGTTGGCATCTCCGGCGCTATCCAACATCTCGCCGGTATGAAAGATTCCAAAGTGATCGTCGCCATTAATAAGGATGAAGATGCGCCGATCTTCCAAGTGGCTGACTATGGTCTTGTGGCCGATTTATTTACGGTCTTACCGGAACTGGAAGCCGCACTTTAGGGTAACGGTTTTTCCCTATCCCTTTATTCATTTAAAGCAGGTGTTAATTTAAAGCGGGCAGAAATGCCCGCTTTTTTTAATATATTGCGGTGCAATAGAGCCTTTATATTTACACAAAACCCGCTAGGGTTAGCTCATCATTCATAAATAGGAATAGTGATCATGATTGAGGTTAAAAAAGTTGGTGTTATTGGCGCCGGACAAATGGGAAACGGAATTGCCCACGTACTCGCGGTGTCAGGGTATAACGTGATTATAAACGATATAGACCCAAACCAGCTGACCCTCGCTCGTGAATTAATCGAAAAAAACCTGACCCGCCAAGTGGCCAAATCACTTATCGAGCCAAGCGATATGGAAACGGCCCTCGCCCGGATCAGCCAAACCACCAACATTGCCGATCTTGCCGACTGTGACATGGTCATTGAAGCCGCAACAGAAAATCAGAACGTTAAAAATAAAATCTTCAGTACACTTTCGACTATTTTAAAACCTGAAGCGATCATGGCGAGTAATACATCCTCCATATCGATTACCGGCCTTGCCGCCAACACTGACAGACCAGAACAATTTATCGGCCTACATTTTATGAACCCCGTACCGATTATGCAATTGGTCGAAGTCATCAGGGGGATCGCGACCAGCCGCGAAACTTTTGAAACCATTAAAGACATGGTCAAACGCATTGGCAAAACCATGGCCGTATCCGAGGATTTTCCGGCCTTTATCGTTAATCGCATTTTAATGCCTATGCTGAACGAAGCCATCTACACATTATATGAAGGTGTGGGTACGGTTGAAGCCATTGATAAAGGCATGAAACTTGGCACTAACCATCCCATGGGGCCGTTGGAGCTCGCAGATTTTATCGGCCTCGACACATGCCTATCAATTATGCAGGTTCTTTATGAAGGGCTTGCGGATAGTAAATATCGTCCGTGTCCATTATTGGTAAAATATGTAGAAGCCGGATGGCTTGGCCGCAAAACCGGACGCGGCTTCTATGACTATTCCGGTGATGTCCCAGCCCCGACAAGATAGTAATCTGCAATTGAGTTTTTCAACAAATCATGCATTATTAACTCTCCAAACCTTAAAGGAGAATTATAATGGCAGTAGCAAGAATTACAGAAATTATCGCAGGGTCAACCAAAGGCTTTCAAGAAGCCGTTGAGGACGGTATTAGTCGCGCAAATAAAACATTAAAAAACGTTGAGGGTGCATGGATTAAAGACCAGAGCGTTATTCTTGATAATGGAAAAATTAAAGAATATCGCGTCGTGATGAAAGTCACTTTCATTTTGAAAGACTAATACAATTCACGATTAAAATGTGAACCAAATTCAAAAAGGCCGCCCCGAAAGGCGGCCTTTTTATTTAGTTTTTTAAGGAAGAACACACAATGTTTAACGCGAACGGCTCTTCCTTTAAATACTTACTTTGAATGGGTGACTTTCATATTTAAGAGATTAGGCAGAGTCTGCGGCGTTGCTTGCGCCACGCCCCCAAGTTCAAAGAAAGAAACAGCTTCATCAGGCTTTGCACTTATTTCTATTGTTCCGCCCTCTCCTAAAAAGCTTGCCACCGCATCCACATAATCACTAAACAGAGGATTGATCGCAGTGATTTGCGAGCCCCCTAACCGCACCATAGCCGGCGCAGAACCACGCAGATCGGCACCGGTCCCCGCGCCCATTTGAATGGCCGCAATATCAAACACTGCATCCAGTAGAGATTTATCTTTAATCTTTAAGCTGAAGTTTTGAAAATTACCAACCCCTATAAGGCCCGCTTGATTTTCTTCTTCAACCATGGTGGCAATTTC
The DNA here is from genome assembly GCA_938015425.1 of uncultured Parvularculaceae bacterium. Taxonomy (GTDB): domain Bacteria; phylum Pseudomonadota; class Alphaproteobacteria; order Caulobacterales; family Parvularculaceae; genus CALLPQ01. The sequence continues at coordinate 19,231 of CALLPQ010000007.1, forward strand.
ATTAAATTTTAAATTACCCATATTCATGTCAAAAGAGAGGTCAGCAAAATTATCCGTGTTAAACGCAAAACTCACATCTGCGCTGCCTTTTTCGTCATCCCAATCCCACACCATATTGGAATCACCTTTAACAGAATTAAGACCGTTTTTCGTCAGCACAGATCTAAACTGGTCAAACTCTTCTCCATCAGGAATATAAGCCGTAAAATCCATGACCGTATCTTTGGAGTTCGTTTTAATCACATTAGGCACAAGCCACGTAAACTGATCCATTGAAAATGTAGTGGATTTGGTTGTGGAAAGAAGCTTACCGCCAATATAGCTTTCCATATCTTTATAATCGCCGCGGCCCAAGCTTATTAAATTACGTGCCGATGTTGGGGGAATTTCCCCTTTAAGACCATATTCAAGCAACCCTGATGCATCAATTCCATTCCATTCCATGGATGCGACTTTGACCTGCTGACCACTTAATCCAAGCGCCGCGCCAAGAGGACCATCAATCAATCCTTCAAGTTGGGGAGGAATGCCCTGAAGAGCCTCGCTCAAAGCTTCTCTGGACTGAACAAAACTATAATCAAGATTTTTAGCAATGATGGAATTTAATTTTCCCCCGCCTATCCCAACAAGACGCATATCGGGGGCGTTCATCTTCAATTCGCCAAACTCTTTATTTTTGATATCCAGGTTCATATCTTTAAAAAACACACCGCCAAGATCAAACATATTAAAGAATTGCGCTGGTAGTGTTGCATCGCCCTTAGTGTTATCAATTCCCCCTTGACGAAGTTTCAATTTATCGAACTCTACTCCGCCAATGGTAAAGTTTTCATATTCGTCACCCTCAACGCTTGCTTCGCTTTGAGCGACATTAATGTCATATAACCGGACCTTTTGGAATATGGTCTCAAATGACGCATCAAACGCAGCCGTTCCGTTTTTAACGAGATCGATTGCTTTTTCGTCCACACCAAAAAGTTCAGCCTTGGCGATCGTAATTATCCCGCCATCGCCACTATCAAATTTTATATTTGATACAATTGTCGCGCCTAGACTTTCGTCAAACTGAACTGAGCCATAGGGTTTTTCGCCGTCATATCCAAAAGACTCAATAAAGCCATCCAGATCAAAAGCGGATGCATTTTTAAGAGTATATTTCGCTCCAAAGGGTGACGTCGCTGATGCGGCAGCCTGGGAAACCCGGGAAGCCGAAGCCGAGCTGCTGACCGAAGACTCTGATGAGCCTACTGACTTTGAAGAATTATCACCGCACCCAAACAGGATCAGTGAAGCTGCGCCGGCAAGTAAGAATGATTTGAGTGTCATAAAATATCCCCTTCAATATTATGATTAATTACCGGCTTCACGTTACCGATAGGGTTGCATTGTGTGTTCTTATGATAAAACAGATAGTGATTCTTTGGTTAAATATCCACTAAAGATCAAAAAAAGACGATAAAACGAACAAACAAATCGGCAAAACGAGACATAAAACGCGCAAAACCATTTATCTTTTAATTTTTTGGCCTTTAATTGCAGCATTTATCAGCCTTATTGCCTCAGGGCTATCCCAAACTGCTTCTCCTGTTAGTCGGCCAATCTCGCGACCATTAGCAGAATAGAGGATTGAAACCGGCAGAATATTTGCCCCGCCTATAGCGCTAGCAAACAATAATCTAGGGTCCGCATAAAGGTCTAATTGATCAATCTCCAACTTATCCAGATAAGCCCCTGCCGCCTCCGGCCCTCTAGGATCAGCCGCTATGGCCACAACCTCGAACCGGGTCTTGTCAAACTGGTTTTGCAAACGGTTCAGGGAGGGCAATTCTTTCAAACAAGGCGGGCACCAAGTCGCCCAGAAGTTCACGAGAACCGTTTTCCCTTTAAAGTCCTCAAGAGATATCATTTCCCCCTTATGCTCGAACGGAATGGCGGGTGCATTGCGCGGGGGAAAGGCCAAGGTAAAATCTGCCATTTCTCCGGTTAAAAATGCGGGGCTATTATCTATATTAGGTTTTATCAAGGCCGATATTATGACATAAACCATAATAACAGCCCCTAACCCGCCCCATATCATCAACCAAAATCGGGGCATTTTCAGATAATCACGCAGCTGCATTATTATAACCTTCAGAAATCTGTTTATGACAAACCGTAACAGCCCGCCACATGATAGGGTAGCCCCTTCAACTGATACACACAATCCAGCAAAAAATAGCAATAGCATGTGGGGAGGGCGTTTTGCTGCAGGGCCTGCCGCCATTATGCAGGAGATCAATGCCTCCATCGATATCGATAAACGATTATGGCGCGAAGATATAGCCGGATCAAAAGCCCATGCCAGCATGTTAGCCGCCACCAATATTATATCGCCCCAAGATGCGGATAAGATTCACGCCGGCCTTGATAAAATTGCTTCTGAAATTGAAGCAGAACAATTTCTCTTTTCTGCGGCGCTGGAAGATATTCATATGAATATCGAGGCCCGTTTAAAAGAAATTGTTGGCGCACCAGCGTCACGGTTACACACGGCGCGTTCACGCAACGATCAGGTGGCAACAGATTTCCGCCTATGGGTGCGAACAGCCTGTGATTCAATCGACATTGCCATCACGCAGTTGATGGAAATATTGGCCCGAAAAGCCTTAGACCATCACGACACATTAATGCCCGGCTTCACCCATTTACAAACAGCACAACCCATAACCTTTGGTCATCACTGTCTTGCCTATGTGGAAATGTTATCACGCGATAGAACACGGTTTCAAGATGCCAGAACCCGCATGAACGAATGTCCCCTTGGGGCGGCGGCCCTTGCGGGTACCTCTTTTCCCATTGACCGACATCACACAGCGCAAAGTTTAGGGTTCAACCATCCTTTAGCCAACTCACTGGATGCGGTTTCCGCGCGCGATTTCGCCATAGAGGTTTTATCAGCCGCGACTATATCCGCTATGCATCTATCGCGCTTGTCAGAAGAGATCATTATCTGGGCCAGTGCGCCTTTTAATTTCATCACTTTATCGGATTCCTTTTCAACGGGGTCTTCCATCATGCCACAAAAAAGAAATCCGGATGCGGCAGAACTGATCCGCGCCAAGGTCGGCCATATGGCCGGTGCTTTCACCAATTTAGTGATTATGATGAAAGGCCTGCCTCTTGCCTATGCCAAAGATATGCAAGAAGACAAAGCCACCACCTTTAGAGCCATTGATGATTTTGCCATGTGTCTTGCCGCTATGTCAGGCATGATGGCTGATTTAAAGGTGAACAAAACCACGATGAGACAAGCCGCCGCTGGATCACACGCCACAGCCACAGATCTGGCTGACTGGCTGGTGCGCACGCTTAACATGCCCTTTCGTGATGCCCACCATGTCACGGGAACATTGGTGGCCCTTGCCGATAAAAACAATTGCACCCTTGCCGAGCTTTCATTAAATGATATGCAGCAAATAGAACCGGCAATGACCGATGATATTTTTTCAGTATTAAGCGTCGAAGCTTCGGTGCGATCACGCACTTCCTATGGAGGCACGGCCCCTGATAATGTTCAAAAAGCTGCTCAAAACTGGCTAACCAAACTGAAGGTGAATTAATATGTTAAAAAATATAATGCTTATACTGTTTATCACATCAATTTTAACTGCCTGCGGAAAAAAGGTTCCTGTACGCCCCCCCGATACGCATAGTGATACTCATATTGAAATTACGAATTAAACCGTCAGTTTATCAAAACTCTTCTTCAAGGTATAAAGCCCCGTGCATCACTTTAATTATAAAAACGGCACCCTCTTTGCGGAAGGTATTGACTTAGACCAATTAAGCAAAAAAGTTGGTACACCCTTTTATTGTTATAGCGAGGCCACATTGCGCCGGCATGTGCAAGTGTTCCAGCGGGCTTTTGGCGGCGCAAATATGTTGACAGCCTTTTCCGTAAAGGCAAACTCGAATATTGCCGTTTTAAAAATACTGGCCAGCGAAGGCGCGGGCGCTGATGTGGTTTCTGGCGGTGAATTAAAGCGCGCAAGAGCGGCCGGTATTGCCTCGGACAAAATTGTTTTCTCGGGTGTTGGCAAAACCGCTCAAGAGTTAACGCTTGCCCTGCAAGAAAACATTCATCAATTCAACGTTGAATCCGAACCCGAATTAAATCTATTAAACGAGATTGCCATTTCTCTTGGCACCAAAGCGCCCATAGCATTCCGTGTAAACCCCGATGTGAGCGCGGGGGGGCACGAAAAAATTGCCACGGGTGTCGCTGAAGTCAAATTTGGTATTCCGTGGGCCCGCGCCAGAGAATTTTATGCAAAAGCAAATGCCATGGCAGGGATCGAGGTTAAAGGGGTGGATGTCCATATCGGGTCACAAATTTCCGATCTTGCGCCGTTTGAAACCGCCTTTAAAAAGGTTGCCGTTCTGGTTACACAGTTACGCGAAGACGGGTGCACGATAGATCGCATTGACCTTGGGGGCGGTCTTGGCATTCCCTACGGGGATAGCCCCGTAAACCCGCCGCACCCTGACGAATATGCCAAAATGATTAGGCAAATCGCCGATCCGCTTAATGTTCAATTGATTTTTGAACCGGGCCGCATGATCGTTGGTAATGCCGGCATTCTTGTTTCCAAAGTCGTATACGTGAAAGAAGGAGCCGAGCGCCAATTCCTGATTATTGACAGCGCGATGAATGATTTAATCCGCCCTGCCCTTTATGATGCTTATCATAACTTAATTCCCGTTAAAGAACCAACCACGAATGAGCGTCAAGATTATGATATTGTCGGACCCATTTGTGAAACCGGTGATCGCTTTGCCAGAGATCGGGATATGCCCGTTTTAAAGCAAGATGACTTGGTGGCCTTTATGTCTGCCGGGGCTTATGGCGCTGTGCAAGCATCGGAATATAACACAAGACCTTTAATACCCGAAGTTCTCGTAAATGGTGATCAATATTGCATCATCCGTCCGCGTCCAGATTATGAAGATATATTAAAGCGAGATATTATTCCCGATTGGATAAAATAGAACTGGTTTCATTCGTGTTTTTCAAGAAAATCAAGAAAGCCCTCCGCGCCGCGCTCCAATAGGTCAAGCACCGTTTCAAACCCTTCTGCCCCGCCATAATAAGGGTCAGGGGTTTCTTTGGTTTTCGTATCACCGTAATCAAGAAACAGTTTAACCACACTGTCACGATTTGGCGGTGCCATTTCCATTAAATCTGCATAATTTGAACGATCCATTGGCAAAATAAAATCAAATTCATAAAAGTCGGAAAAATCGACTTGGCGGGCCCGTTGCTTGCTAATATCAATACCGCGCTCTGCCGCTGCTTTAATCATTCTTTCATCAGGCGGGTCACCAACATGCCAGCCACCTGTGCCCGCTGATTCAATCAGCAAATCCATTCCGCGCTTTTGTGCCTGCGCCCGCAAAACACCTTCAGCCGCGGGGGAGCGGCAAATATTACCAAGACAGACAAATAAAACTTTCTTCACCCGCAATCATCCCTTTACTGATTTTTCGCGTAATTTTTCGCGTGTTGTTCTGGCAAAATGCTCAAGACGCAGGGACATTTTAGGGCGCTGCAATGCATAGCTGACAATCTGGGGCCCCGCTTGACCAAGACTTAATTTATACCGATCATCACCGCCCATAAAATCATAAATCAATTGCCCCTTCTGTAAATGGTCTTCAATCATCAAACTGTGGGCCGTTAAACCCGGCTTTAATTTGTTATTCTTTTCCGTTACAAACCCACTACAATAAAATAAAACTTGCCCTCTATCGATAAAATTATAAAGCCACCCTATCAACTGCGTTCCGGCACTAATTTTTACAAGTTCGACACTATGGTCTTTTATGCCCGATCTGATTAAACGATGATGAAAATCAGTGTAGATAGGGTTTCCCATTGCAGATGTTTTGCCGCGGGCACGCCATTTCTCTTGATGCAATACCCCCAATTGCGAGAAAAACGCACATCCTTCATCCCCATCCCTTGCCCGTTCAATATGTAAGGGGCCGATATTTTTATAAAGTTTTAATGAACGACGGATTTGCGTGCGGGTGTTTTTGCTTAATGTACCCAAATATGAATCACAATCCTCAACCCCGTCGCGGCGCAAAGCCGCCAAATCAACATAGGCCGAACCGGCCTCCGCCCGCCGATAAGTGTTCGGCATAATCTGTGTGGTCATTTCCTCTTGGAGATGGGTGGCCCCTGGAATGATAATCTCATCCCAATGGGGGGACTGTTGACCATTAAGAAAATCAAGCAAACTTTGCCAGACTGCTTTTTCATGATCCCGTACACAGAGTAAATTATTATACTCGATTGTCATACTATCACGGTCAACCTGCCCCGTGCTTTGCAAAACCAGCTGGCGCAGTTTTAAAACATGATGACGAACCTCAACATTTAAACAAAATAATCCAAGAGCGATATCGCGCCCATCCTCTGTTTTTATCTCGGCAAGGAACGGCATTTCTTCCAGACCCGCAAGCCATGTGCCGATCCATCGCCATGATAAAAAGAAAGGACGCTCACTTTGACGCTCCAATTGCGTCCACCGGCGCTCTAGGCGTGTGAACGCGTCAGGGTTATTTTCTAATTGCGTAAAAATGATCAAATAGGGTTGGGTCATAAGAGCCTAGGTTAAAATATATCTCCACATAACGGGATTCGATCAGGCTCACTTTTTAAAATATAGAGCCTTGGAAGTATTGGTTTGCGGCAAACGAACGTCTGATCCAATGCTTTTTACGTCTTGTCTCGCTTTTTCGATCAGGCTCTATGAGATAAACACTCAACATTTCAATAATTATCCTTGTCATCACGTTATATTTTATCATATAAAGATTTCCTTATATGATAAAACCCTCTCATCGGAGTTACAGATATGCAGGATAATTTCCCCAATCGTCAAGAGCGGATAAAAGCACTTCACCTTGCATTAGAGGAAAGAGTTTTGGTGCTGGACGGGGCTGCGGGAACGTTTATCCAGCAATATGATCTTGATGAGCAAGGCTATCGTGGGGAACGCTTTAGCGCATGGGGACAAGACGTAAAGGGGAATAATGATCTGTTGATCCTCTCGCGCCCTGATATCATCACCGACATGCATAACGCCTATCTTGACGTGGGCGCCGACATTATCGAAACCAACACATTCTCCGCCACCACCATCGCCCAAGCCGATTACGGGATGAAAGAGCTTGTCACCGAATTAAACTATGAAGGGGCGAGGCTAGCCCGTGAAGCGGCAGACGCCGCCTCCACACCGGAAAAACCGCGGTTTGTAGCCGGTGCCATGGGACCAACCAATCGCACCGCTTCAATCTCCCCCGATGTGAATGATCCGGGAATGCGTAATGTTGATTATGACGAACTGGTCGAAGCCTATCGTCACGCCGCCAAGGGATTATTAGAGGGCGGGGTCGATATCATTCTTATCGAAACCATTTTTGACACCCTTAATGCAAAAGCGGCAATCCATGGGGTGCAAGATCTCTTTGATGAATTAGGGTATAAAGTACCTTTGATGTTATCGGTCACCATCACCGATCAATCAGGACGCACCCTATCTGGCCAAACCACTGAAAGTTTCTGGAACGCGGTGCGCCATTCAAACCCCTTATTGGTGGGGGTTAATTGCGCTTTGGGGCCGGATTTAATGCGTCCTTATGTGGATGAGATTTCGCGAATCGCCGATACTTATATTTCCGCCTATCCCAATGCAGGATTACCCAACGCATTTGGCGGATATGATGAAACACCGGACTCCATGACGGTGCACCTCGAAGAATGGGTAAAATCAGGCTTGATCAATGTGCTCGGTGGATGTTGCGGCACCACTCCCGCCCATATCGGGGCTTACGCAAAAGCCGTTCACGGATTAGTCCCACGCAAAAAGCCCGAAATTGCTACAGCCATGCGGTTATCCGGCCTTGAACCCTTCACGATGTAATTTGCTACCATTATAGGTCCATCATCGTGCCCGATCAGCATATGCAACGATCTTTGCCCTGAAATTCATTTTTTTAAGGGGGTCAGCAAGGGTGCTTGTCTTTAATCAAGCCATAAGCGCTTAATGAGCGATCTTAACCCAAGATTAACCAAAACAGTCAGAAATATAATAGATTTCCCAACTGCACTCCTTTTTCAGCATCACTGATTAGGGAACAGAAATTCGTTTATCCACATTTTAACGCTCAAAACAAGCATTCTGAGAAGTCACATAGTTTAAAAAAAGGTATTTTCAAGACTGGAAAAACCACTTTTTCGTCACAATTTATAATAGATCAGATAATGAGAAGGAAATATTATGGAAGCATTTGGAATATTTGTTATTGGGGCACTGGTTGTTGCGGTTATCGTTGGGGTATCGGTTTTTAAAGTCGTCCCACAAGGGTTTGAATTTACGGTTGAACGGTTTGGACGTTACACCAAAACCCTAAAACCAGGATTGCATATTCTGGTACCGTTTTTTGACCGAATTGGCCGTAAACTGAATGTCATGGAACAAGTTCTTGATATTCCTGCACAAGAAGTGATCACCCGCGATAACGCCATGGTCCAAGCCGACGCGGTGGCCTTTATCCAGATTATGGACGCCGCCGCCGCTTCTTATGAGGTCTCCCAACTAGACCGCGCCATCGGTAACCTTGCCATGACAAACATCCGTACTGTGATTGGTTCTCTTGATTTGGATGAAGTTCTATCAAATCGCGACGATATTAACGAGCGCTTATTACGGGTGATCGACGCGGCAACCCAGCCATGGGGCATCAAAGTAACACGTGTAGAGATTAAAGACTTAAATCCGCCAAACGACATCACCGAAGCCATGGCCCGCCAGATGAAAGCCGAACGTTTAAAGCGCGCGGAAATTTTAACCGCAGAAGGTGAAAAACAATCGGCTATCTTGCGCGCAGAAGGCGAGAAACAATCTGCCATTCTCGAGGCGGAAGGACGCCGCGAGGCCGCTTATAAAGACGCTGAAGCCCGCGAGCGCGAGGCACAAGCAGAAGCAAAAGCCACAGAAATGGTGAGCGAGGCCATCGCAAAAGGAGATGTGCAAGCGATCAATTATTTCGTTGCGCAAGATTATGTCAAAGCGTTTGAAAAACTGGCGATCTCTCCGCAACAAAAAACGGTCATCGTGCCGGCAGAACTAACCGCGCTTTCCAGCACAATTGGTGGCATATCGGCCCTGACAAAAGCGGCAACAGGAGAGAAATAAAACCCGTAAAAAAGGTTTTATCACACCAAAGATCAGACCCTGACTATTCAGGGTGATGATCTCATTAAAATGCAGAGAAAGGAAATGCAATGGAACAGATCGTTCATTTTTTTGAAACAATACCTTTCTGGTATTGGTGGATACTGACATTAGGCCTATTAGCCTTAGAAGTCATGACGGGCACAACCTATTTATTATGGCCAGCAGCGGCGGCGGTTATTACCGGTTTTAGTGCGCTCTTCCCGTTTTCCAACTCTTGGCAATTGCAAATCTTACTATTTACAATCACCACGGGAATATTAATGATGATTGCTGCCCCGCGCCTTAAACCATGGCTGGCAAGTGCTCGTCACGATCATGAATTGTTAAATGAACGCGGCACCCGCAAAATTGGCCGTAAAGTCAGCGTTAATAGTGATTTTTCCAACGGTAATGGGCATGTGCGCCTTGACGATACGCTATGGTTGGCGGAAAGTGAAACAGGCGAGGATTATCCAGCAGAGACAAAACTGGAGATCACCCGCGTAGAAGGGGCAAAACTTTACGTAAAGGCAATCGATCAAAACCAGTCGGAATAAAGGTTTTGATACGGCGTAAAAGCATAACTATTTAGGGGGTAATGTGGATATGGAAGGAGATTATTATGAGAAGCACACTGAGTATCATCACAACACTTTTGATGGCCGGAGTCATCTTGGCCGCTGCAATGTTTGTATTACCGCAATGGAATGTATGGCGGGCTGAAATGCAAGGGCGGGCGGCATTGGCGCAAGCCGAAAACGAACGCAAGGTACAAATCGAAGAAGCAAAGGCGCGCCTTGAATCATCCAAATATTATGCTGACGCCGAAATCGAACGCGCCAAAGGCGTAGCCGAAGCCAACCGCATCGTTGCCGAAGGGCTTGGCGGTGCAGAAGGATATTTACGCTATTTATGGATTAATAAGCTGGGCGAAAACGGGCAGGATGTTATCTATATCCCGACAGAAGCCGGTATCCCCATATTAGAAGCGGGCCGCACAGTAGAACCCAATTAAGCGTAGACCCCAATTGATACACCTAAAGACAGATAAAAACGAGGCAGGCCTTACAACATTTGGGGCCTGCCTCACCCATTTTAGACATAACGGCCATGATATTTTGCGCCCAAACGAGCCGTTCATTCAAAACCCGTTAAAGGCTGCCTGTTTTCCGTGTGCCCCTTATTTTGGACGTATTCCAAATGGCGTCCCGTTAAGTGGTGATGGTTTTAAACATCAAACCGAACATTCAACCCTTTCCCATTGGCCTTTATCCCTAACCCATAAGGATATTGATACGCCCATTCATGGGGAGGCATGGGTTTCGCCTTGGCAGTTGGCGCAGGTGGAAGAGCAAAACCATCATCAAACAATCCTAAGCCACCATGCCCCCGCAAACACAAATGGGAAATACCCCTTCGGGTGGCAAGCGACAAAAACTATTACCCTTAACCAGCAATCTCTTTCTATTGATCTTACGATAAAAAATACCAATGCCATTACCGCCCCCTTTGGCTTGGGGCTGCACCCGTTTTTTCAGCGATTACCAGACACGCAATTGCAATTCGACTATGAAACCCTGCACACACCGCCGGCATTTGCGCCCATCACCCTTGATCAATATCCATTCCCGAAAAAATCGGCACTCCCCGATTTCACGATTGACCATAGTTTTATCGGTTGGGGTGGTCGCACCATTATAACGACGCCTGATAAGCCGACAATCATGATAGAAAGCAATGCCGCTTACCTTCATCTCTATGCTCCTCAGGGGCAGAATTTCTTTTGCCTTGAGCCAGTCACTCAATTACCCGGCGCGTTTTCATCCCCGCCCACATTAAAAAAGATGATGCTTGAACCACAACAATCGCGCCGCTTAACCATGACCATAAGCTGTAACATTTAAAAATCTGACCCAGATAAAAAGAGCGTAATTCCGGATTTGGAATGACGCTCTTTTTTAATTAGAATATAATCAGGTTCGGTCTGGCCCTTACCCTTCCAGCTCTTTTGACCATGTACCCAATTGGGCAAGTCCGTTCATTTTGGCCCGATGGGCAAATGCGGCGCTGCCTGCCGCTACATTTTCAGGTTTACCTTGCCACGCTTGAAGGGCCGCCGTTTGTAACGCCCGACCATATGAAAAAGATAACGCCCACGGCATTTTATCTTTATACGCTGCATTCATTGTATTGAGATTTTCAGTGGCTTCGATTTCTGACTGCCCGCCTGATAGAAACACAATGCCCGGAACCGCAGCCGGCACACAAGCACGAAAACAATCAACTGTCTTTTCTGCAATCTCTTCACTGCTGGCTTGCTTGGGAGATTTTTTACCCGCAATCACCATATTGGGTTTCAAGATAACACCTTCCAAGGCAACGCGTGCTTCGCCCAACGCGCCAAACAATGCGTACAACGAAGCATGGGTCACCTCGCAACAGCGATTAATATCATGATCACCATCCATCAACACCTCAGGCTCAACAATAGGTACGATGCCCGCTTCTTGGCAAAGGCTGGCATAACGCGCCAATGCTTCTGCATTCGCCTTTAAACTATAACGGGTTGGTATGGCATAAGAGCCATTAATTCCTTGCTGTGCACCTACATCAATCACCGCGCGCCATTTTGCGAACCGTGCACCAAGCTTATGATATTCCGCCAAGCGCTCGCGCAAACCATCAAGCCCTTCGGTCACGGTTTCCCCTGGGAAACCATGAATGGCTTTGGCACCGGCATCCACTTTAATACCGGGGATAGAGCCCGCATCCTTAATCAGCTTCACCAAAGGCGTGCCATCAGCCGCATTTTGGCGGATGGTCTCATCGTATAAAATAACGCCGGAAATATTCTCTTCCATCGCCGCTTTGGTACGAAACAACATCTCACGATAATCACGCCGCGAGGTTTCAACCGATTGTGTGTTGATGGTATCAAAGCGCTTTTTAATGGTGCCTGTCGACTCATCCGCCGCCAGAATACCTTTTGCAGGTGCCACCATGGCAACAGCAATTTTATTCAATTCAGTTACGTTCATACTATCCTCCCAGACATTGAACAGATTAATAAAATTGCTGTTTTGATATTGCTTTATGGCCTTGCAATCAACCCTGAAGATGCAGAAATAAGCCGCATCACAATAGCAGCGCAATCACACTCAGATAATCAGCCCCCTAAATGGGTATAGGCATGGGTTATAACAATGGATTACACCGTTACACTGGCCATCAATAGTGCCTGGCCTCACAAGGCTATTTTTCTAATGCTTTAACACCGGGGAGGGTTTTACCTTCAAGCCATTCCAAAAACGCGCCACCTGCTGTTGAAACATAGGTGAAATCATCTCTAACTTGCGCATGGTTAAGGGCCGCAACCGTATCACCGCCCCCCGCAACAGCGACCAACCCATTATTTTTAACGCGTTTAGCCGCAAATTTTGCAGCTTCAACCGTTGCTGTATCAAAGGGGGAAATTTCAAAAGCACCCAAAGGCCCATTCCAGACCAATGTTTTAACGCTCTCCATCTTTTCAGCAATCAAGTTGACACTATCGGGCCCTAAATCCAGCATCATTTCATCGGCTCCGATATCCTCAATCGGCACTGTCCGGTTAGCGGCCCCCGCTTTAAATTCTTTTGTCACAACCGCGTCAGTTGGCAAGATAATCTCGCAATCTTGTTGCTCTGCCTGCGTCATAATTTCCTGCGCTGTATCCAGTAATCCGGGTTCACACAAAGATTTACCAACCCCGATATTTTGGGCCAACAAAAATGTATTTGCCATCCCACCGCCAACAACCAGTTTGTCGGCATTTTTAATCAAGTTTAACAAAAGCGGAATTTTCGTGGAAACCTTCGCCCCGCCCACAACCGCCATCATGGGTCGCACTGGATTAGACAAAGCCGCCCCCAGATAGTCAAGTTCCCGCTCCATGGCCAATCCCGCCATTGCAGGTAACAAGTGGGCCAACCCTTCGGTCGAGGCATGGGCGCGATGAGCCGCAGAAAATGCATCATTCACATATAAATCGCCATTTGCCGCCAATGCTTTGGCAAAATCAGGATCGTTTTGTTCTTCGCCCGCATGAAAGCGGGTATTTTCCAAGAGTAACACATCTCCGTTACTCAGTGTATTGATGGAATCTTGTGCCGCATCACCAATACAGTCTGCAGCAAAGCGAATAGGTTTCGTGTGAAAGTGCTGACCCGCCGCAAGGGCAACCGGTTTTAACGACATCTCCAACCGCACTTGCCCTTTTGGGCGGGCAAAATGCGAAAGTAAAATAACTTTCGCACCGCGTTCACTCAAATTTTTTATCGTGGGTATTGCCCGCTCAATACGGGTGGCATCGCTCACACGGCCATCCTCGCCAAATGGCACATTAAAATCAACGCGCACAAAGACACGTTTACCCGAAACATCAAAATCGTTTACGCTATGATAGTTTGCCATCTCATTACTCTATAAAACTGAACCCTACAGGAATTTTGCCATCACCAAGGCGGTGTCACTCATACGCGTAGAAAAACCCCATTCATTATCATACCAGGACAGCACACGAACCAATTTTCCTTCAAGGATTTGCGTTTGTGATAGCGCCAAAGTGGACGAGTGAGGATCGTGATTGAAATCAATGGAGACCAAAGGCTTATCGGTAACCCCTAATATACCTTTTAATGGGCCCGATGCCGCAGCCGCGATCATCGCATTATTAATCTCTTCAACACTGGTGTCACGCGACGGCGTAAATACCAAATCAACCGCCGAAACATTGGGGGTTGGTACACGAATAGAAGATCCGTCAAGTTTGCCGTTTAATTCAGGCATCACCAATCCCACCGCTTTTGCAGCCCCGGTTGATGTGGGTATCATCGAGACAGCAGCCGCCCGTCCACGATACAAGTCTTTATGCATCGTATCTAATGTGGGTTGATCACCCGTATAGGAATGGATTGTCGTCATATACCCACGCTCAATCCCCACTGTGTGGTGCAACACTTTAGCAAGGGGCGCAAGACAATTGGTGGTGCATGACGCATTAGAAACAACAATATCATCTGCCCCCAATGTGCCATCATTCACGCCATATACGATGGTTTTATCGGCATTTTTTGCCGGCGCTGAAATCAACACGCGCTTTGCACCGCCCGCCAAATGGGCCGAGGCTTTTTCTTTATCCGCGAAAATACCCGTACATTCAAAAACAATATCCACACCCAGATCACCCCAAGGTAATTTGGCTGGATCGCGCTCGGCCAATACTTTTATAGGGCCGCGCCCCACATCAATACTATCCTTGGTTACTTTCACATCATTTGGAAATCTACCGTGTACGGAATCATATTGTACTAAATGCGCATTTGTCTCAACTGGACCTAGATCATTAATCGCTACCACTTCAATATCCGAGCGGTTATTTTCCAGAATGGATCGTAATGCCAAACGGCCAATGCGACCAAATCCGTTAATACCAATTTTTAGTGTCATAATAGATCTCCTACTGCGTTAACTCATTTACTTTGTTGATAATTGCATCAACGGTTATACCAAAATGTTCATAAAGCGCCGGTGCCGGTGCCGAGGCTCCAAAACTCTTCATACCAATGAATGCGCCCCGATCACCAATCAACCGGTCCCATCCTTGCTGAACGCCTGCCTCGATGGCGATACGTGGTTTATCACCCAATACTTCCATACGGTAAGCCGCATCTTGTTCTTCAAACAATTCCATACAAGGCACCGAAACAACGCGGGCACGCACACCATCACACGCTAATTTTGCCTGCGCTTTAATGGCCAATTCAACTTCGGAACCACTCGCCAATAAAGTAGTATGATAATCTGGTGCATCTGCAAGAATATATGCCCCGCGTGCACACAGATTTTCATCAGTATGGGTTAGCCGTGCTGGTTCCAGCCCCTGACGGGTTAGAGACAAGATTGATGGCGTTTGTTGATTATTAATCGACAAAGCCCAACATTCAGCTGTTTCAATAACATCTGCCGGACGGAACACATGTAAATTAGGGATAGCGCGCAACGCCGCCAAATGTTCTACCGGTTGGTGGGTTGGCCCATCCTCACCCAAGCCAATCGAATCGTGGGTCATCACATAAACCACCCGCAACCCCATCAAGGCCGAGAGGCGAATTGCCGGACGGCAATAGTCTGTAAACACCATAAATGTTCCGCCATAGGGCACAATGCCCCCATGCAAGGCCATCCCGTTCATCGCGGAGGCCATGGCATGTTCGCGAATACCATAATAAACATAACGGCCCGCATAATTTTCGCTGGAGTAAATGCCCAAACTCTTCGTCTTGGTGTTATTCGATCCCGTCAGATCCGCGGATCCGCCAATGGTTTCTGGCACGGCTTCATTGATCACCTCTAGCACCATTTCAGAGGCTTTTCGCGTGGCAACTTTTGGCTGGCTTTCTGCAAGGCCGCGCTTAAAGCCATTGATGGCTTTATTGACATCGTCCGCATAATCTCCGCGCAAAGCCTTTTCAAAGGCGGCTTTATGATCATGACTTTGCAAGCGCTTTTCCCAATCTTCACGCACGCCCGCGCAGCGTCCACCAATTGTTCGCCATGCCGACAATATATCATCAGGAATATGGAAAGGGGCGTGGGGCCAATTTAACGCTTTGCGCGCACCCGCAATTTCTTCTTCCCCCAACGGGGCCCCATGTGAAGAGGATTTGCCCGCTTTTGTCGGGGCGCCCAACCCGATAGTGGTGCGGCAAGCAATCAAGCTCGGCTTATCCGATTGCTGCGCCGCTTGTATCGCTGCGGCAATAGCCTCGGGGTCATGTCCATCAATCCGGACACAGTCCCATCCCGACGCTTCAAACCGCATGAGCTGATCCGTGCTATCTGACAAATCAATAGGGCCATCAATCGAAATTCCGTTATCGTCCCATAGCACGATGAGTTTGCGCAATTTTAAATGACCGGCCATGGCAACAGCTTCTTGGGATATGCCTTCCATCAAACAGCCATCACCCGCAATCGTATAAGTATAATGATCCACCAGATCATGACCAAACCGGCTGGCTTGGTGGGCTTCCGCCATCGCCATACCCACAGCATTGGTTATGCCTTGCCCTAACGGGCCTGTGGTTGTCTCGACCCCCGGTGCATGGCCATATTCGGGATGGCCAGCGGTTTTTGCGCCTAATTGGCGAAAATTTTTGATATCTTCAATATCCATCCCGTCTATGCCGATTAAATAATTAAGGGCATAGATCAACATAGAGCCATGGCCGGCAGATAGAACAAACCGATCGCGGTCCGGCCATTGGGGGAATTTTGCGTCATATTTCAAAAACTGGCCAAACAACACGGTTGCCACATCGGCCATGCCCATCGGCATGCCCGGATGGCCCGATTTTGCCTGCTCCACCGCATCCATGGCTAAAGCGCGAATCGCATTCGCCATTTGCTTGGGCGCTATTTGGAAAGAGGGAATGGTGCTTTGGGCTGTCGACTGGGAATCGGGTGATGAGGTCATTGAAACGCCTTTTGAAGTAACACCTTGGGGCTAACACAGCCTAAAGGCTGGCACTAAAGTTTTGCGGCTGGCACTATAAGTTCTGCGCCCAATAATAAAGCGCAATTCAATTCAGCCCTGTCTTGCATTGACAAAACTCTCTGGTCAAGAGGCAGGGGGAAATTTGGATAAACAATCTGCTTTTGCCAATGATAAGAGCTTTAAGGAGGGATTTCATTTTGCTAATCATCACTATCTCTTCTATAATAATTTCACAGAAATGGAGGAGATCACATGTCATCTCTTGAAAACTCGGTTTACGATCTCGCTAAAGCCCTAGAAGACCTCGAATTACGAATTGACGAGCGCCTCGAGGATGAAACCAATAATCACGAACATTTTGAAACGATCCGTCGTCAAGCCCATGCAGCCTCAACCCATGCGCGGCGGGCCTCAACCAATTTGGCGTCCCTTATTACGGATATGAAAGCATTGCTCCCCCAGAATAAATAAACGGAGCAATTGTTGATCTTAACATTGATGTCATGGGAATCGATTTTGAAGGTCGCTCTTAATTTTTGATCTAGATTTGTTTTAGCCCAACCTGATTTTAACCGGCCTTATTTTCCAATTACCCGTAATACACATTACTCTTAATACCCATTACTCTTCATAATAGGCAGAATCATTTTAAAATCGGCAATTCACTAACAAATAGGAACTCTGATGCCCAACATCGACATCACCATCAATAACAGAATGTATAAAGTCAGTTGCGACGCCGGTCAGGAACAGCGTTTAATGAGCTTATCAAAATGGGCCGACGAACGGGTTAAAATGATTGCAGACGAATTGGGTCAAATCGGCGATACGCGCCTCATGTTACTCACATTATTAATGGTAAGCGACGAACTGTTTGAACTTAAAGACCGCCTTGCGACCCAAAACGGCCAAGGCGCTCAGATTGATTCCGATGCAAAAAGCAATACGACAGAAGAAGATACATCCCAAATTATTGATGCCGCCACATCCAGAATAAATGCTCTAACGCAACGCTTACCACCGCGAAACATCCAATCTGAATCTCAATCGGGTTTAGAAGGCAATATCGTTGAGTAAAATCATCCGTATTCAAATAGAATGGATTGATCATAAATTGATCACGCCCCGTATCATCGGCAAGCGCAAACCGAAACCCCTTACTCAACGAAACTCTAACTCACGGAACTCTAACTCAACGAAGCCCTAATCAAGCATCGACGTTAATTTGTCGAGCACTTCATCAAGGCCGCCTGTCATTCCGCCAATCACTTTAACAAATTCACCTGCCCCTTGCGATAAGGTTTTAATGGTTTCAGGTTCCAGACTAAAATCCATACCGCCTTCAACAGCTTTATCAATTGCCGGCTTTAATGTAGTCTCAACCAGAGATTTAAACTCTTCCAACATCACATTAACACCATCTGTATCTACTTTTTGCAACTGTCCCATCAACGGTCCAATAAGCGCGTGATCTTTCAGCGCCTCAAACTCCCCGAACAGGTCAGGCATTTTTGGTAAACCGGGCAAAGCCATCACCGCAGATATAAGCGCGCTTGCCCCGGCAGTCGTCATTAATCCCGAAGCTTTATCCGTAACAGAATTATTGTCAGAGCGCGCATCGGATGGCGCCCCATCACCGTCAAGCATAGAGATAATATTATCAAAACCCCCTTGGGTTTCTCCCATACCGTCCCGAAATTTTTTAACAACCCCGACCATTGTTGCCAATTGGCCGGCCATAGCCGGGTTTAAAACGCCAGAGTTTTTTGCTCCGTTCATTAAGGCCACAACCGCCGCGCCAACAACGGCGCCAATACCGCCGCCAGATAAAATCAATGTCAGGTTTTCTTGGATAAAATCAATCATAATAACCTCATTCGCCTTCAAAGTAGGCTCAGCAATAGATATTCAGTAAAAAATTTAGTAAAACTATGGATAAAAGAGCGCCCGAATAACGGGGCTTATATCCCGCAAGTCTCTAATTTTGTTGGTAACGCTCAAGACGCGCACATAAAGATGTAATCCCTGTACGGAATTTTTGATTAACTTGCCGTGCTGCCTCCAGGCCCTGATGGGATTGACCAATCGAACGGCTAATAAAATCGCTGGGGGTCGCAAAACGACCAGACGCCAAACATTCTAAAACTTTATTTTGATCTTCTTTGGTCAAGGTGATGTAAAATTTATCCCCCTCGCCTTCCGCCCCGCTCATAACCGTTTGTGGATCAGCAGAATGCCCATTGGGGTCGACGATCCCCAATTTATTTTGATCAAGTGCATTTTGTTGAGTGTGAACACCATTATCCGGATCATTCGCACCTAAAACCGTTTTTGACCTATCTTCAATCATAATTGAAAACCCCTCATCTATCGACACTTTAATCAGTCGGCCCCAACCATCAAAACTATGACAGTCATATCATAATCACCCTGTGAGCTCGGCCCGAGTGCCCCAATTGTTGAATATTATCCACTATATTGGACATATTATGGGCGATAAGTCCAATATAAAGCTGTCATTCACCCTTTTGGTCGGGGCAGTGTTGCCGCAAATCTATAGTTTTCAGGCCCCCATGATAACGCCCTAACCAGCACATTATTGCTCAATTGCGCTTATGTGATCAATTTTAAGGTCCCTTGATTAGCCTCAAGGGCCTCCATGGTCGCCTTATACCCTTCTTCAACAGCTAAATCGTAAGATTTCCATGCTCTTAAATCAACGCCTTGCACCGCTGGCGAAATCATGATGTCCGCTGGGTGATAAAGCATGGTGCTCTCGCGTCTGGTGGTTGCAGACCGCATCAACAACCCGACAATAGGCGGCGGGGTGCGAAACCCGTGATGTCGAACCCAACCCCAAAACCCTATATCATGGCGATAATCTTCCGGATCAATGGTGCCTCGGCGCGCCACATCAATCCCGATATTCACCCCGCGATGGGTTAAGGACATAAGGTCAGTAGGGAAATTATTGATCAAAGCCCCGTCTACCAATAAATGATTAGGCTTCACAATAGGCGGTAAAATCCCCGGTAGGGAGATGGTCGCCCTCAAGGCTTGCACTAACGAGCCGGTGCGATGCACATAAGCACTGCCGTCGGTTAAATCTGACGATACACAAAAGAATGGCAACACCATATCTTCAATCAAAACATCCGTGAAATGTTCTTTTAACCGTGCCTCGACCACTCTGCCTTTTGCTAAAGAAACCACCGGCAATTGAAAGTCAGAGAGCGGATTAGTATCGACAAAGGCCGCCTTCATTCGCCGATCAACCTCATCGTCGCTCCACCCAAGCGCCACCGATGCAGCAATGATTGCCCCCATGCTGGAACCACAGGCAAAATCAATAGGGATACCTTTTTCGCGCATGGCCCGCACAGCACCAACATGGGCATAGGCCCGCGCCCCGCCGCCAGAAAGCACAATGCCCACTGACCGCCCCGTGATCACACGCGCTATTCGTTGCGGGGTTTCTCCATCACGCCAACAAAAAATCCGTTGGGCTTGTAAAGCATCACGCCATTCCAAAACCGAGCTTGAGGTTTTTCCCTCCTGCAACATCACTAAGTCCACCATCCTGAATTTACGCGCTGGCGAACTATTATCCGACGCTAAGGGGAATGGTTTTGGCGGTTTTGCATCACGGCGGGCATACACAAAAAATCTATCGGCATGGCGCAACACAAACCTATACCAAGGTGATCCATCGACTCTGGCACTCAAAATTATGACATCTTGACTGGCTTCTTCTTTTTCAAATGCAAAAGGATCAGGCGCCTCATCACGATCTTCAAACCAATTGGCCTTAAGGTTTAATTTTCGAACCTCTTTACATAATAAATTCGCATAATGATCAACATCAATTGATGGGGATGATCCGATAAAGGCAAAAACCTTGGGTGACGCCTTTTGAAAAGTTTCGGATGAACGACGAAACCGCCTTAAAATATAACGTGACATCATGGAGGCTAAATCCCCATGATCCTCATAAAGTCGATCAAAATCTTCATGGCGGATGGCAAGAACCTGGGTATCGCGCAAAGCATAAACCGTGGCGCTATGGCGCTCATCGAGCAATAAGGACATCTCCCCCACGGGTTCTCCTGCCCCTATATAGCCAAGTATGTTCTCACTTTGTTGATCAACTTGATTGGCAGCTTGACTGGTAGCTTGAGTGGCAACCCCTTTATCAATCCCGGTGCCCAGATAAGCACCAGAAACCACCAATCGCCCCGACAATACAAAATAGACATAATCAGACGGGCTTTTTTGTTCATACAAGATAGCCCCGCCCGGCAGCGAAAACCATTTACCAATCCGCGCAAGTTGACTGCGAGTAGTGGCATCCAGATCTTTTAAAGGGTCTAATTTCGCAAGACGCTCTTCAATGATTTTCATTGATTATAAAACTCACAAAGTTGGCCGTAATCACTCCCCCTAAAGATGGCTTAAAATTAAACATTAGTAAAGTGCACGAACTAAATCAGGTAACTTTGAAATTTCATCAAGCTCATGAAATTTTGGTTGGCCCACAGGGCGCGGGGCCTGTTCCAGCACCCATGTTTGCTCATGGGGAATATGCACCCCCCAACACCCTGCATCCAACGCCGGGATTATGTCCGATTTTAAAGAATTCCCCACCATCATGCACCGCTCGGGGTTGCCATCATGATGGGTAAAAAGCGTTTGATAGGTTTGGGTTGTTTTTTCGCTCACGATCTCCACCGCATTAAATAAATCCCCCAAAAGCGAAGCTGCCAATTTTTGTTCCTGATGCAATAAATCGCCTTTGGTGATCAGGATAATCCGGTAATCGCCTTGAAGCTGTTCAATGGTTTGTTTTACCCCCGGCAACAAAATGACAGGATGGGCCAACATCTCTTTACCCACATCAATAATCGCTTTGGTAATAGAGGCAGGAAGATTATTGTTTGATAAAACGAGGGCTGCATCCAACATACACAATGTAAAACATTTAACGCCATATCCATAAATATGGATATTTTTATAGTGGGCAATATTATATTCGCGCTCTATATCTTCGGGTGTTGCGTAAGGAGATAAAATTTGCGCAATTTCTTCTTCGGCAAGACGAAAAAAATGTTCATTTTGCCAAAGCGTATCATCCGCATCAATACCAATTGTCGTTAATGTTTTATTATTCATCCGTTCATTCACTCGCAAACCGCATAGTTAAATTATTTATTTCAAGGCGTTTTTATCAAAATTCATAAATCACTTTCAACAGGCCCCAGAAAGAACCACGAATAATAAACAATGAGAGTAACCAAACCCTAAAGAATAAAACTTTCCGGCAATAAATCAGCCATGGAAAATATTTGGGTTTGCCCATCTTTATCCCGTAACAGGATTTGCGTATCTTTTTCAGCAAATTCCGCAATCCGCTGCCGACAACCGCCACAAGGGGGACAACGTCCCAATTCATCCGCCTCTTTTGGGCCACCTACAATCGCGATCCGTTTAATCTTATCGCCGCCCCCCATAACCATAGCTGCAATGGCGCTACTTTCTGCGCAATTGCCCAAGGGATAAGCCGCATTTTCAACATTACAGCCAACATAAACCTCACCATTATCGGCCTCTATAGCTGCCCCCACAAAAAACCCTGAATATGGCGCATGGGCATTTTTCCGCGCCATTAATGCTTGTTGAAAAAAATCCGCTTCACTTATTTTCGCCATAGGATCACTCCTGATTCATGTTCCACATCTCTATTACCTTCATATCAAAATTAAAAAAGTAATTTTTGCACAATCCCGTCTAACAAACGGCGGCCATCCTCGCTGGCTTTCAAATATTGATCCTTATACTCTAAATATCCTTGATCAATAAGCATATTCAAATTTTTTCGCCGAACGCCATCATTAAAAAGATAGTCGTTCTGGCGTAGAGGTATACCTTTTTGCAATCGAAGCCCCATAGAAAAACGCTCTTGCATTTGCTGCTCTAACGACAAAATTTCGTGCTCCGCCAAACCATGGCCTGATTTTGCACAAGCCTTGAGATAATCAGCGGGTTTTAAAAATGTTTTCGTAGCAATACGCTGTTTTTCTTTGTGGTCCCAATTTCCTTTTATTAAAGTCTCTGGTATTAAAGTCTCTGGTATTAAAGTCTCTGGTATTAAAGTCTCTGGTATTAAAGTCTCTGGTATTAAATTCTCTGGCATCAAAGTCACTCGCCCATGCGCGCCCGGCCCGATACCAATATAATCTTGATGCTGCCAATATAATAAATTATGCACCGCTTCGCCGTGAGGTTTGGCGAAATTTGAAATTTCATAATGCGCATACCCCGCTTGCTGACATTGCGCCACGGCCAGCTCGTAAAACTCTGCCAGCTTGTCTTCATCAGGCATTTTTAACGCGCCGCGCTGTTGCGCCAATCCAAAGGCCGTTCCTTGCTCAATCGTTAATTGGTATAAAGAAAGATGGTCCGTCGATAGTGCAAAAGCTTGCTTCAACTCTTGTTCAAACTTTTCTAGAGATTGGGAAGGCAAACCATAAATCAAATCAAAAGTTACAAGGCCGATTTGGTTTTGCGCGGCCTCGATGGCCTTTTTCGCCTGCACGCCATTATGGTCACGCCCTAAAAATTTCAATTGGCCATCATCAAATGATTGCACCCCCAATGAAAAACGATTGATCCCGATAGCCGAAAATTCATGATAGGCAGAAAGTTCAATATCAGCCGGATTAACCTCAAGGGTAATTTCCGCTTCATCCTCAAACCCCCATAATCTTTCGCATGCCTCAATCACCGCACCAAGCACAGACAAAGGCGCTAATGAAGGCGTACCCCCACCAAAATACAAGCTTGTTAATTTTCGCCCCCGATTTTGCTTCTGGTTTTGCTTCTGGTTTTGCTTCCGGTTTTTTCCTTGTGTCAGTTTAGCCCAATAATCCAGCTCTGTTGTAAAAGCTGTAATCCATACCTCATCATCTACATTACGATCTTTATACACATTAAAATCACAATAGGGGCAAATGCGGGCACAGTAAGGCCAATGCACATAAACCCCCATAGCATTAGCATCCATAGTTTTTTGGTGATCAACCATGTGGATAAACCTGAATATTACTCACCAAAACAGACCCCAACCAGTTTTGAAAACGCATCCGCACGGTGTGACATAGCGTGTTTTTTAGCAGGTTCCATCTCGGCGAAAGTGATTGTTTGTCCATCGGCAACAAAAATCGGATCATATCCAAACCCTTTTGTGCCTCGCGGCGGAAATTGCAATTTTCCATCAACCCGTCCTTCAAACAAATATTCCTCACCGTCGGGAAAGGTTAAACACAGCATACAAACAAAATAGGCGCGACTATCATTACGCCCGTCGCCATCATCCAATTGGTCGTAAAGTGCCTTGCGCACTTTCTCCATCCCGAATTCAAAATCACGCTTGCCATCCTCACGTTCGGCCCAGCGCGCTGAATAAATTCCCGGCGCTCCTTCAAGCGCCACCACACACAAACCACTATCATCGGAAAGGGCTGGCAATCCTGTGGCTTTAGCCGCCGCTTGGGCTTTCAAACTGGCATTGGCGGCAAAACTTGTCCCTGTTTCCTCAACATCTTCAAGGCCCAAATCATAGGCCGAGACGACTTCCATCCCATAAGGCATTAGCAAGTCCGCAATCTCGCTTATCTTACCTTGATTGTGACTTGCAATAACCATCTTGCCGGGGGTGAGTTTAGGAGACATAAATAGACCTTGGTGAGCGTGAAAGATTTAATATGATAGCTAAGTAACCGTCCGGCATTACGCGCTTTTAATATTGCCGCACTTTGATATTTCTGCACTTTAATTTCGCTGCAATGTGATTTTGCTACAATGCGATTTTGCACGCATTTTACCACAATCATATTCCCTTATGCACGAATTCTGGGGGAAATCGATATTAATTTATAGGCAGTCAATTCGGCTTACATTTCTAGCGCCTATCATGTTGCTTGCCCTTAAAGGCTCTTGGGGGTAAAGCTGGCTTATGACCAAACATATTCTTGACATTTCCAATGGCCACTCAGCTAACCCCAATACTGACGCCACACCCGACACTGCCTGCGTAAAAAACAAAGGCTTACAAGATGTCATTGGCCTCACCCGCCCCGAATTGGCCCAAGCTCTGGTAGAAGCTTTCGACCTAGACCCGAAAAAAGCAAAGATGCGGGCCAGTCAAATATGGCGATGGGTCTACCATTTTGGTGCAACCCATTTTGACGCCATGACCGATTTAGGCAAAGAGATGCGGGCCATTTTGCCAGATCATTTTTCCATTTCAAGGCCAGAGATTATTGAAAAACAGGTTTCCACCGACGGCACTCGAAAATATTTATTAAAGTTCGGTCCCGGGGTTGAAGCCGAATGCGTTTTTATCCCCGATGTGGGGCGTTCTGGCGCACTGTGTGTTTCTTCACAAGTGGGGTGCACCTTAAATTGTACTTTTTGCCATACAGGAACGCAAAAGCTTGTCCGCAATCTTACCGCTGCGGAAATTGTCGGACAGGTGATGGTGGTCAAAGATGATTTGGGGGAATGGCCATCTGACAGCGACACCCGCAAACTTTCCAATATCGTCTTTATGGGCATGGGGGAACCGCTTTATAATTTACCCCATGTGGGCACTGCCATTGATTTGATCAGCGATGAAAACGGCATTGCGCTCTCACGCCGCCGCATCACGGTTTCAACCTCGGGTGTGGTACCGCAAATGCACCCCCTTGGCCTGGAAACCAATGCCATGCTGGCCATTTCGCTTCACGCTGTGCAAGATGAATTGCGCGATGTTTTGGTGCCTATCAATAAAAAATACCCTTTAAAAGAGTTATTGCAAGCCTGCCGTGACTATCCCGGTCTTTCTAATGCGCGGCGCATCACCTTTGAGTATGTAATGCTAAACGGGGTCAATGATAGTCTTGTGGAGGCACGGGAGCTTGTAAGATTGTTAAAAGGCATCCCCGCTAAAATAAATCTTATTCCGTTTAACCCGTGGCCCGGCGCCCCTTATGAATGCTCCTCATGGGAACGAATTGAAGGTTTTGCAGACTTGGTCAACCGCGCCGGATATGCGTCCCCCATCCGGACCCCGCGCGGCAGAGACATTGCCGCGGCTTGCGGACAGTTAAAAAGCGAAAGCATCAAAGAACGCGCCAGCGCCCGACTAAAATAATTAAAAACCGGCGCACCTCAAATCGCAGATCGTTAAAACCGTGAACGGTGTAGCAAAATGCACTCCTATTATAAAAACTAAAGAAGCACAAACTATGACACAAAATATCAATAAAGTTGTTCTCGCATATTCCGGCGGTCTTGATACGTCCGTTATCCTGAAATGGCTGGAAGTAGAATATAATTGTGAAGTGGTCACCTTCACCGCCGACCTTGGCCAAGGGGAAGAACTTGAACCCGCCCGCCGCAAGGCAGAACGGGCCGGCATTAAAGATATTTTTATCGAAGATTTGCGCGAAGAATTTGTCCGTGATTTTGTCTTTCCCATGTTCCGTGCCAATACAGTCTATGAAGGACAATATTTATTAGGCACATCCATTGCCCGCCCTCTTATTTCCAAACGTTTGGTGGAAATCGCGCGCGAGACAGGGGCCGACGCCATCTCCCACGGGGCCACAGGGAAAGGTAATGACCAAGTCAGGTTCGAGTTAAACGCTTATGCCTTAAATCCAGACATCAAAGTCATCGCCCCATGGCGCGATTGGGATTTATCAAGCCGTGAAAAACTAATCGCTTTTGCCGAACACCATCAAATCGAAATTCCCAAAGATAAACGCGGCGAGGCCCCGTTTTCTGTAGACGCTAATCTTTTGCACACCTCATCAGAAGGCAAAGTTTTAGAAGACCCCGGCCAGCCCGCCCCCGAATATGTTTATCAACGCACCGTTAACCCCGTTGACGCACCAGACACGCCCGAAGAAATTACCATCAGTTTTTTGCGCGGCGATGCCATTGCCATTAACGGCCAACAAATGAGTCCGGCAGTTTTACTCACCACACTGAATGAATATGGCGGTAAACACGGTATTGGTCGCCTTGATCTGGTCGAGAACCGGTTTGTGGGCATGAAATCCAGAGGCATTTACGAAACACCGGGCGGCACCATATTGCTGGCGGCCCATCGCGGTATTGAACAAATCGCTCTTGATCGCAATGTTGCCCATTTAAAAGACGAGCTGATGCCGCGCTATGCAGAGCTTATTTATAACGGGTTCTGGTTCGCGCCGGAACGCGAAATGCTACAAGCCGCCATTGATAAAAGCCAAGAGCATGTGGAAGGCGACGTCACCGTAAAACTTTATAAAGGCAGCGCCGCCGTGATCGCCCGCACCTCGCCCAAATCGCTCTATTCAATGGCCCATGTGACATTTGAAGAAGACAATGTCTACGACCAAAAAGATGCAGAAGGCTTTATCAAACTAAACGCTTTAAGATTAAAGCTAGGGGCCAGAAGATAAGATAAATAATCACCCCCATCTTGTCACCGTCGCCCCCTCCTATCACACCCGCCCCCTCCCGTCACCCCCGCAAAAGCGGGGGTCCATATCGAGACACCGACTCAAATCACATGAAAACTAACCTATGGATTCCCGCCTGCGCGGGAATGACAGATACCCAAAGCTCACCCCATCTCTGTCACACCCAATACGTCACCCCCGCCCCCGCCCGTCACCCCCGCGAAAGCGGGGGTCCACATCGAGACACGTGTCAAGGTTTCTCACAATTCCATTAATTCAATCGAAAATGGGCGGTTTGCCCCCTCATTACCCTTGGCTTTTGATATCGACGATGTTTTTGATCGCACTAATGATTGAGGCTTAAATAAAGATCATTCCATTTCGGGTTCATTCCCTCAATCAGATCGATTTTCCATTGCCTATTCCATTTTTTCATTTGCTTTTCTCGCGATATCGCCTCATCAATACGGTCATAAATTTCGTAATAAACCAACCTATGCACCTTATATCTCCGTGTAAAGATCGCTCCTTCTCCTTGTTTATGCTCATAAACACGCCTGCCAAGATCATTGGTAACGCCGATATATAATGTACCATTTTTTTGACTGGCCAAAATATAAACATAATAGGACATACCCATAATCATATGGGTTTGATGCCAATTGTCACTAAAAAAGCGGACCTTACGCCCTATCTCTGTCACACCCCTCCCCTCACCCTCGCGCAGGCAGGGGTCCACATCAAGGAACCGACTCAAATCACATTAAACGCAAACCATGGATTCCCGCCTGCGCGGGAATGACAGATACTCAAAGCTCATCCCATAACTCTGACCCCTAATCCCGTCACCCCCGCCCCCTCCTGTCACCCCCGCGAAGGCGGGGGTCCACATTGAGACACCAACTCAAATCACACTAAAACGAACCATAGATTCCCGCCTGTAGAACCAGAGCATCTTTGGATTCTGCCTCTAAGCGGCATTGCGATTGCGGCGCGGTTTTGGGTTTGCGCGCTTGCCAGTCTTGCCAAATTACCCGCACAGCATAGAGCAAGGCTGGCCATATAAACAGTGATGCGGGCCATAACATCACACTGAGCAAAGCCAGATGGTAGCCAGGCGGGCCAGCGTGTTTTTCTTGGACGCTAAAGAGTTTGCCTCCCAGATCGTGTCCCAGACTCGTGCGTAAAAACCCGCCATCCGTATGGATATAAATATATATCGTCCAAGGTAGCCAGAGTAGGACAAATACAATAATTGCGGGTTCATAAAGCAAGGGCCGCGCCCATGCCAAAGGCCCAGTAAAAATTCTATAACAGGTCAAGCATAATATTATGATAGCGGCTAAAATTGGGCCTTTTATCATGATTGACACGCCTAAAGCGATCCAAAATAACCAGATAGGGAAATGGGGTTTTTGGCGGGTTTTGTTATTTTGGGGCGCGTCTTGATGTTGATTGTCTTGGTGTAGATTATTTGGTGCGCTTTGATCGTCATAGTCTCCAAATTGGGCCTGTAAGGCCAAAAGCGCAGCAAAAAGCGTTGCGGATAATCCGCATAAAACCGCATCAGTTTTGGCAATATGGCCTTCAAAGATAAATAATAGGCTAGAGGCCAGTAGGGCTGCACTGATAAAGGCAAATTGCCGATCTATAATTTTCGCGCAACCCCAATAACTCATGATCACAGCGAGTAAAGCCCCGAGTAAAGAGGGCAGCCTGTGCATCCATAGCTGTCTTACATTAGGTTTTGCATTAGCGCCGCCAAAAAGATGTATCACTCCACTTTGCAACCAATAAATACCCGCAGGCTTTTTATGCCGGGCTTGGTCTTGGAATTTAATATTAAGATAATCCCCCGTTTCAACCATTTGGATAGAGGCTTGGGTATATCGGGCTTCATCGCGGTCAATAATGGGCAGGCTTGAAAAGCCTGGCAAGATTAAGGCCAAGGTCAACACACATAACAGGGCAATATGCTGCCATTTATGTAAAGAGAATTGAGCCATAGCGCGGAGAATTTCATGAATTGGCCCGCTTTATACGAGCGCTTGGTAAAACTGCAAGGCGCGCAACCTATTCTGTCGATAACTTAATGGGACTTTTGGAAAAAAATATAGACATAGGTAATATGGCAATTATCACAACGATATGACAAAGCCGCCTTTATGATTTTATCAAGATGGCCGCATTAGGGTTTGGGTATAGAAGGCATATGATAAATCTGCGCGATATGCATAAATTTATGGCCCAGCCCAGCGCGCCAATATTAGACCTCTGCGTTGTCGTGCCTGCTTTTAATGAGGCGGAAAATCTTGGCCCTTTGGCGGCTGAAATTGACGCCGTGCTTAAAGACTTTACCTATGAAATGATTTTTGTCGATGATGGCTCAACCGATAATAGCGTACAAAAGCTACAAGATTTAAAGCAGCATTATCCTACTCTAAGAGCGCTATCTCACCGCGTTAATGCAGGGCAATCGCGAGGTTTGCATTCGGGTATTATCGCCGCGCGCGCCCCTATCATTGCCACACTTGATAGTGACGGGCAAAATGATCCCGCAGATATTCCTAGGCTCTATCAAGCTCTTATGCGCGGTGAGGCCGCTGATAATTTGGCTATGATTGGCGGGCAGCGCCAAAACCGCCAAGATAGCTGGTCTAAAAAATGGGCCTCACGGAAAACAAAATACGTCATCTGAAACCCGTCTATACTTCCTTGTTTTCACTAATGGTTGGACATTTGGAAATGTGTGAGAAGTTTGAAAAATTTCTTATCTCTATTGTTCTTGGAAACAATCCTGGATAATCCTGATGTCCCATGTCCCTTACGTCTTTTCGGTTTTTTAAACAAGTGAATAGACCTTTGGTTTTTGTTTTTGTATAATTTGGCATATGCAGCGATGCTACAAAATATATTTATCAAAACAAAAGAATATCATTAAATTGCGTCATAATGTTTTGCTAACGATCTCCTCCGCGAATTTTGCAGTACCTCTGTATACACCGTTGACAACTGAGTTAGTTGACCAAAAGCACTTTTGACCTTTTCTGAAATTTAT
>CALLPQ010000008.1 GCA_938015425.1 uncultured Parvularculaceae bacterium
GGGGCGGGTGTTTCACTTCCAAAAGCGGGCATAATGCGTTCCTTTATTTCCGGTTTAAATGTTGGGGCCGATAATGAATTTGGTGGCATATTAATTATACTCAATTAGAGTATATATAGGGTCAAAAAAAGAACCCACAAGGGGCGGGCCAAGAATTTTCTTAAAATACAGGCGAAATACGGCCCGTCAAGGGAAAAAGATTAATAGTTTCTTAATCAATCAAGGGTGGGGAGGGATATAGCCTGAGACGTATCAGCTTGGGGTGAACGCCCCTCTGGTCCCCAGATCTTTATATCTTATCTCACTTTTTCGGTTAGGCTCTTGAAGTAAAATTGACATTGTTGTTGTTGCTCATAATGTTCCCTTATTGAGGGGCACGCATCAGGGATGATGATTTTGCCTTATTATCATCACCCTCAACTACGTAACGGGAGTCATTTTCTTTGCGGGTTGACCTTATGGGCTGCATCAGCTCTTCGCGGGGAACGCGTAATCCGTCGAGTAAAGAGCGGTTTTGTTTAAAACCGTTCAGGGTTTTCCCTGTTAGTTTAACGCCGGTTGCAATTTTTAATTTTTGGGGATTAACCGGTTTGTTTTTATGGTGAACCTCATAATGTAGATGAGGACCTGTAGAACGGCCCGTGGTGCCGATATAGCCGATAATATCGCCTTGGCGCACGCGTTTACCTTTTTTAATGCCTCTGGCAAACCCTTTTAAATGGGCGTAGGCTGTTTTATAATTATTGCTGTGGCGTATACGGATATAGTTGCCGTAACTGCCAAAGCGATTGGCGCGCTCGATAACGCCGTCGCCCGTGGCTTTAATCGGGGTGCCACGGCGCGCCGCAAAATCTACCCCTTTATGGGTTTTTCGATAGCCTAGTATGGGGTGGCGTCTTGGCCCAAAATTGGAAGATAACCTCGCCCCGTCAACAGGGGTTTTCATGAGTAATCGGCGGGCACTTTGTCCGTTTGCGTCAAAATAATCCGGTTGCTGCCCGCCATTTTGCGGTGTGTAAAGATAGTAATTTTTTTCCCTTTTATTGCCACGCCATGTTAAGCGCGCAAAAACGATATCTCCGCCGGTTACCAAATTCCCTTCTTCATCGTAGATCGCTTCGTAAATTGCTTCGAATTGATCACCTGAAAAAATATCCCGTTGAAAATCCACATCGAATGCAAAAACATTTGCAAGGGCATGGATAATGTTGTCGGGTGTGTTTTGCTTACGCATGGAAGTGTATAGGTTCCCGTTAATCACACCAGAGACAATTTGCAAGCGGCGCTTCATTTGAACGGGCCTTTTTTCTGCGGAAAACCCGCCTGATTTTGTCCGTTTCAATGATAAGATTTCATTTTCTGGTGTGCGCACGCTTAAGGACCGTAAATAGTTGGGGATGCCTTTTGTGGTGATCGCCTGAAAATAGGTTTGGTTTGGTTGTTCGGTTACAAGATTTATTTTTAATCCGGCTTGTAAACTGCGTAACTTCATGTGCTGGCCAAAGACTTGCGCCACTTGATTGCGATCGGTCCGGTTAATATTGGCGCGGGCTAGCAAATCAACAAAATTCTCGCCCGATTTTAAGGTTAGCGCATGCTCTTGCGGTGGTATATGTAAATCCCCATCAAAATTGATGAGCGGAGTATTGTGTTGTCCGACAGTCTCGGATTTAGCGGCGGGGTCAAATTCAATTGAATTAGGGGTGTGTGAAAGATCAACAGCTGGAAAAACGGGAACCCAATTTTGATGAGGGTTAAATGCAGTAACCGGATGTAAATTTAAGGGATGGGTGTGAAAGGGTGAGGAGCCGACTTTAAAAGCTGCGGCGTTATCTAATATTGCGGTGGGTTTTGTTTCGCTTTGCGTTTGAGGTAAAGCGATATTATCGGCTGCGGCTAACCGGTTTGTTGGCTGTTTTTGCCTGCGCGCTAATTTTAGTGACGGCGTAAACTTGTCTTCTTTTTCGGCTTTTGATTGTTTAGGTGCATTCCCCTCAACACCATTTTTCTGGGTAGAGATTAGTATAGCCTGCCCTGTGGAGGTTATCGGTTTAACGCGGGGTACTTTTATGCCGTTAGCGAGTGTAAGTCGTGTTGCGGTGTCTTGCGAATTTGTTTTGTTTGGGGGGGCATTGTTTAGAGGATCATTTATTGTGGGTTCATTTTTAATTGAATTTTGTTTTGCGCCTAATAAAACCTTCTTGTCTTCGAGAATGTGTGAAGAAGAAGGTTGCGTCGCTGCATGCCCGCTAGGGGTAGTTTTTTCTTGAGTTATGTTTTTCGGAATTATCTTTTCCGGGATAAGCTGCTCTGAATTTTTATTGTCTGATCCAAGCTTATGTAAATTCTGTGTACCGATTTTTTGGGCGGATGCCCCTTCTTCCTCTATAGGGGCATTGGCGACGATAGGAGAATTAGCACTTATCATCAAGATGGCAAACCCCGCCAAAAGAACACTAATTGAAACCGCAATCGCCCACGGTTTGCGCGAATCTACCGACCTTGATGTCTGGTTGTTATGTTCAAATGCTTTGGGAAAATTGAGCTTCATAAATTTTGTACGCAACCTGAATAGATTCTATGAGTTTCGGCGTTTGAATAGTCATTAACAGTCTTTGTGGGATATACTTATTTAATCTGATATTTGTGTGTTTTGTGTGCCTTGCCTATGGGTTTTTACCAAAAACTATAAAAGGGTTAAGCAACAAATAAGCCAATTTTCAACAATAGCCAGTTTCCTGTCATTATCAGTCTAATAAAATTTAGGGCTCAATTCAAATTGTTCTTTATATGGTTAAGCTGTTTCGCGATTATGGGGAAATGTTTGACCCCCTTCATGCCTATTGAGGGAAACGTCGATTTAATGCCAGTTCCTGTCCGGGCCTATCCAGTCCGGTTTTAGATTTACGTGATGCATTTGAGCTTCAATAGTAAGGCTTAAAACTTATGTATATCTGATGCGCGAATCGTAGAAAATAGAGTTACCGTCAAATATCCCCCTAACACCATAAAAAGGTATTGCTCTAAATGTCAGATAATCCGCAAAAGCTTGATCCCGTTGACCTATCTGCACTTTTGTCGTCTCGGGTCTGTCATGACCTTATCAACCCTGTGGGGGCTATAAGTTCTGGTTTGTCGATGATTGATGATGAAGATAGCGATGAAGAAATGCGCGAAATGGCGGATGATCTAGTTCGTGATGGCACTAAAAAAGCACTGGCTTTGTTAAGCTATGCCCGTTTGGCCTATGGCGCGGCTGGCGGGCTTGGGGCGGAAATAAAAATTGAAGATGCTTTTGAGGTTTTAGAGCTTTTATATGCAACCACGAAAGCGACGTTGGATTGGCAATTAGAGCCCGCAATGGTCCCGAAGAATAAAGCCAAGATTTTACTAATTTTGGCTCATGCAGCGGCAGAATCAGTACCGCGCGGGGGGAATGTAACGGTTAGCCCGCAAGGAGATGGGTATCGGTTAGAAGTGACGGGGCAACGGTTATTTCTAAATGATGATATCGTCAAAGCCTTATCGGGAGATTTGGATGAGTTGAAGCCAAAATCCACTCCGGCATATATTGCCAGCCAGTTGGCCAAAGAGGCAAACGGTCAGATTAAAGCTGAAAATGATGGTGAAAAAATCACGCTGGAGCTTATATATCCCTAAAAAACGGCATAATCGCCGCTTTTAGCAAGAGATATAGCGCATTTATTGTCCTTATTAACCCAAGGCTAACCGGATTTAGGTAATTTATTATTTTACCAGATGGGCCATGAGAGCCCGAATGAAAAATCGTAAACTATCTTTAAGAGGTCGCATATCAGACATTCGTTTCAATATATCCATACGTTTTCGGCTCTGTAACACAATGTTAAGATTCTAAAACGCATCCATATGGGACGCGCTAAAGTCTGATCCACTATCTTTTATGATTAAACTCGCTTTTTGTTTGGGCCTTAATACTAGCCTCTAATCTTGTTTTGGAATGTGACTATGAAAACATGCTTAATCATCGAAGATAATGCAATTGTCCGAGGGATAACGGTTGATATACTAACCCAGCTTGGTATTGAAACAATAGAAACAGATAGTGCTGATGTGGCTATCGCCCATTGTGTTAAAATGAAGCCTGATCTTGTTATGTTGGATTGGGATCTCCCCTCGATGAAGGCATTGGATTTCTTGCAAGGGGTTGGAGATTTGGAACCCTCAATGCGCCCTATGATTATGCTATGTGCTACGGAAAACGACCATAAACAATTTTCTCTCGCAAAAGCAGCTGGTGCGGAACATCATATTTTAAAGCCATTTGATAAAATGCGGCTAGAAGATAAATTGATGCAAATAGGGATGTTACCAAAGGCAGAAAATCAAGCACATTTTGGTAAAGAAGAAACCGCAGCACGAGGCGATAAAAACAAACATGCGCGTGCCTAGAAAGAGTTCCTTAAAGCTCTGATTATTAGCAAAAATATTATAGGGTGGCCTCAACGCGTTACCCCTCAGGCTATTAACTTAACAGGCTATTAACTTAACAGGCTCTTAAACTTAAAAAGATTGTTTTTTAAGCATCCATTGAGCAATCTTGGTTCCTCCCCCTTAACATTAAGGCAAAACCTAGCTTAAAACCCTGATTTCTGTCCCATTTTGGCATAAATGGGGCTGGTCGCCTGATTTTACCCTTATATTGGCATATTATTGCATTATTTCAGCCCTGTTTGAATGTTTATATAGGTTCATAGGCACTTCAGTTTATGAATTGATCAAAGGAGATCATTATGACACATACAGTTGGTAAAATAGTAAAGCGCACCGGATTAGCTCTAGCGGCTGGTATTACAAGCCTTTTTGTATTGGCTGTCGCTCCTGCCTCAGCATTGGATAAACCAGGTCTTTGTAAATATGACCATGACCACCGTTCCCATGCAGCGAATTATTATGACTATTATAAGAAAGACCGTTTCTTTCGTGCCGGTCCATTCCGGGGAACCCTTGCGGTAGCATTTAATGGCGGTAAATATTATGGCAAAGACACACGCTATAAACGCACCGGATATTATAATAACCGCGGATATAAAGGTAACCGTTATGACCGTAATCGGTATAGTAAAAACCGGGATCACAAAGCAAACCACCATAAACGTAAGCATCATGCTTCAGGATCTAAGCTGATTAAACGGGATATCTTCCATACACGTTTTGACGCAAAGATCGTTCTAAAAGAAGAGTTGTTTTATGGTGATTATGGTAAAAAACTAATCTGTACCGTGAAGGCGAAAGGATATGAAGCTGAATATGTTCCTTACCGTCGATTAAAAAGAGTAGCAGATAAAAATTGTTCTTACCGTGCTAAAGTAAAAATTAACTAGAACATCTGTTTAAGAAGAAACCGCCCCGGCTTTGGGGCGGTTTTGTTTTGTGGGTTAGGCGTTGGCTTTGGAAACAAATTTCATTGTTTGTTGGCCGCCTTGTTCAAATTCTTGTTGATGGTCACTGTTTTTAATTTGCTCTATTTGTTTGGCGATGTTTTCTGGGTTTTGCTCTTCGGGTTTTAGGTAGATCCCCTTGGTTTCATAAAGGCGTGCGGCTGCGTATCCTCCGGCCCCTGCGCATAGAATAAGCCGTGATGGTGCTTCATCACTAACAAGATAAAGCAATCCTTGGGAGACACTTTCAACGCTTAGTAAATCAAGGCCGGCTTGCGGGATAAGCCCTTCCGTCATTCTTGTTGCTGCTGTTGGCGCGAGTGAGTTAACGTGAATATTGTATTTTGCCCCTTCAAGGTGCAGCGTGTTCATTAAACCCACAAGGCCCATTTTGGCGGCCCCATAATTGGATTGGCCAAAATTTCCGTATAGGCCGGAAGAAGAAGTGGTCATAACAATACGCCCATAAGCGCGCTCGCGCATATGTTCCCATACGGCCTTTGTGCAAATCACAGACCCCATTAGGTGCACGTCAAGTACGGTGCGAAAATCATCTATGGTCATCTTTGCAAAGGATTTATCGCGCAATATGCCCGCATTATTCACGAGGATATCAACATGGCCAAAATGGTTGATGGCTTCTGCCACCATGGCCTCGACCTCATCCGGCTTGGTAACGTTTGCCCCATTGGCGATGGCTTCACCGCCTGCGGCTTTGATCTCTTCAACAACCTTTTCTGCTGCATTCAAAGAGCTACCAATGTCGTCAACAGTGCCATCCACTGCGCCGCCAAGATCATTAACAATGATTTTAACACCGCGCTTGGCAAGCTCCATGGCGTGGCTCTTGCCAAGTCCGGTGCCTGCGCCCGTGATAATAGCGACCCGGTCTTTAAAATGAATATTTGTCATCAATGTGTATGTCCTGTTTTATGAAGGCTATGGGAGAGGGGTTTATGAGGGGGGAGAGTTCGATCAAATGTTGAAAATAGAAAAAAGCCATTCGTTTCTTCTATGTGAATGCCCGAATGGCTTTGGTGTAATTTATTGCTAAAAGAATTTAGGTTTAGTAAGCGTAGCCGTCATTGCGGTTTCTGCGGCCTGTGAGTTTGCCCAATAGACCAAATAATAATGTGCACACCAACCAGATAAACGCGAAAGCCCCGCCGCCATAGACTGCGCCGTCCAAGGTGGTGGGCACCACAGGTTTAAATTCTTTTTTGGCACTTTCAACAATTTCACGGCGGAAACTGCGGGCAAGGGCAATAGGCTTCATTAAGGGTTTGGCGGCTCTTAATTCAGCAAGATGCTTTGATAATTGGGTAAATTGTTCAATCGTGCTGGCTGAGCTTGAACATAAAGCTTGTAGTAATCCGTCTGACCCATTGCATTCGCTAAGGGCGCGGGAACGCGTATATCCATATTTGGCTACATCTTCATCGAATTTTTTAACGATAGGTTCAAGCACGTCCACACGGCCTGTCAGGTTTTGCATATATTGCAATGTAAACCCTGGAACTTGTGATCCACCGACCCCGGCTGCGATCGCGAAAATTAATGCAAAAAAACGACCCATATCCAACACCCTTTTAATGAAACCATGCTTGATGAATACTATCCCAAGCTATGATCTAGATTGGCCAATGGTAGCCTTAAAAAGGGCTAAGGGCAAGAAAGCGAGACTTTAGAGGCCATGCTAGACAATGCGAAAATGGGGGTAATATTTAGATATTCCCCCTTAATTTGTGGATTTAATCCCTTTTTCCCCTTTTTTGACCATGAGGGTGGCGTGATTGTCCTCTGTTAAGAGGCATGAATTCTAGGTGCTTAGAACTTTAGGTGCATAGAATTTAAGGCTGATAGACCTTAAGGCTGATAGATTTTAAAGCTCATAAAATTGCCCGGGTGAATAGAAAAGTGTTTTGCGGTCAAAGGTGAAGTTAAGGTTTTATTAACCGGTTTTTTACGATTGAGGTGCACATCCTATAGGATGGATGATAAAAATGCCTCCTCATATCGGGTTTCCAAATCTGATGGGTCTATTTTGCGGGCCCCAAAACGTGCTTTCGCTGAAGGGCGTAGTGATGGTGTGTCGTCTGGAAAATCAAATAAATCCCGCTCAACACAAAACCGCTTATCAAAAAAACGCCC
>CALLPQ010000009.1 GCA_938015425.1 uncultured Parvularculaceae bacterium
CCTTGACGCGCTTTAAAACGGCCTTGGGTTTTATTAATTACAAATACCTTGCCTTTACGACGCACAATACGGCAATCTTTATGGCGATTTTTAAGGGATTTTAGAGAGCTTTTAACTTTCATTTTCTTTGTCCGATATTGATCATAATTAAATTCAGAATGCTGGGAATTAAGGGCCAAGCCACGTTTTGTCAACTTAAATAGTAAAATTAGTCAAAACTACTGTTCACATAGTCTATAACCGCTTTTCCTTAAAATTCCCTCGCAAATCCTATAAACCGCTTCATTCAGAACGCCTTAAATAAAGCATCCCCTTAAGACGAACCCAAGAATCACTATTCTTTTTCTCCAAAACGATTATCTACCAATGCAATCAAGGCTGTTAGGGCCTCTTCAGCATCCGGGCCGGAAGCCGTTATTTCAATGGAGGATCCAATTCCTGCCACCAAAGTCATAAGGCCCATAATGGACGATCCCCTGACTTTGTAACCATCTTTATGAACATATATCTCGGCATCAAATCTCGATGCCAATTCACAAAATTTCGCTGATGCGCGCGCATGCAGGCCTCGCTGATTCTTCAAGGTCACATTATCACTCAGCAAAATTCTAATCCCATTGCTAAAAACCCCTACATCTTAAGCCTAAAACTTATACCTAATAATAGGTTTAATCTTCCTCACCCTCACCAGAAAGCACCCACGACGCAACATTGATATATTTGCGCCCCGCTTCGTGAGCCGCTTTTACCGATGCTGTAAGGTCTTTTTCAGCCCGAATGGAGGCCAGCTTGATCAACATTGGCAAGTTAATCCCCGCAATCACCTCGGCCTTGGCTTTTTCCATAACGGAGATGGCTAAATTTGACGGCGTGCCGCCAAACATATCCGTCAGGATGATAACCCCATCCCCCGTGTCGACGTCCCTCGCCGCTTTTAAAATATCGTCACGCCGCTTTTCCATATCGTCATCAGCCCCGATACAAACAGCAATCACTTGCTCTTGCGGGCCGACAACATGTTCCATGGCCGCCAAGAATTCATCGGCCAACCGTCCATGGGTAACAACCACTAATCCAATCATATTATCCTAACATCCATCTTTCTTACACAGGATACAATTTTCATAAGAACCATTGCGATCCTTCTCCATATCAAACCGAACCTAGGGTATATGTCCAGATAAAAGTGAGCGTAAAATACTTTGAACACGCCCATGATGATTAATAAGCGTATTTTGTGGTGAATGCCCCCCATATTGATAGGCTAAATGGGCGACCGCCAAATCGTCATCAAGACCACATCCACTGGGCGACCATTGGCCTATATCCGCAATGCGGGCCCCTTCTTCCTGACTCAACGTCAACGCAAGTTTTATTTGGATTTGCTCCATAGATTTCACAGGTGTGGGGCCAAACCCTCTTATCTCTATCAAATTCTTGATCGCAATTGGCGAGCGCCCAAGCAATTGACCTTGATGGACCTTTAAAATCACCACATCATCCGCCACAAGCGCAGACCGTTGCCATTGACATTGATCAATCAGCGAAAGGGCGAGGGAGGATTTTCCAATGCCGCTTTCCCCTAATAATAATAGCCCCGCCAAAGGACCATCCGCATCAACAGCAACCCCAAGGGCAACACCTTGTACATTGTGCGTATGAGGATCAGTTTCGGAAGGGGCAGACGGTTTAACCATAAAATCAATATTGAAAAAATATAACCATTAAAAGATAAATAATGAAAAAGATAATAACTGCTTAGAGCTTAAAATAAAAATGGTAAAACAGCTTCAGCAGGCTTTAATTTTTGTGTTTTCAATGAAATACATTCGTTTTGGCATTATCCCTTAAAAGTAGGAACTGGATGCAAGATATACTTACAGTTTGAGGGATGTCCAGTTTGGGGGATGTCCCGTGGGTCCCCCAACAAGTCTGGGGTGACAGCTTAGTCGTAATGACATGGGGTCGTGATGATGTTGCGGGCGGTACCGGGTTTATGCCATTGGTAATTCAACGATGAACCGTGCTCCGGCCGGTTCTCCAGCTTTCAAGGACGGGATATTTTCCGCCCAGACACGCCCCCCATGGGCATCAACAATCTGCCTAGAAATGGCTAGACCTAGTCCGGAATTATTTCCAAAAGCCGTCCCCTTTGGACGCTGTGTATAAAACCGTTTAAAGATCGATTCGAGATTATTTTCGGGGATCCCCGGCCCTTCATCTTCCACCAAAATATGATAGACATCGTTTTGCTTATCTTGTTTCAAAGAAACATTGACCTTACCCTCTTTCGGGCTGAAAGAGCGGGCATTATCAATTAAATTACGAATAACCTGCCCCAAAGCTGAAGGGTTACCCAAAATAAAATGGTCATTAGACGAACCATCACTCGAACTTATGCCAAGAAACTGCAACGGCACATCATCTTCTTTTGAAATGCTTTCATAAAGGGCCAAAATCTCGACTATTAATTGAGGCAGATCAACCACCTCGCTGACTTCGCGGGCAAGCTCCGCATCTAATCGGGAGGCATTAGCAATATCCGTAATCAAGCGGTCCATCCGCGCAACGTCTTTTTTGATAACATCCATCAATTTAATACGGGCGTCATCGGTTTTCACCAAATCAAGAGTTTCTGAGGCAGACCGGATAGACGTTAGCGGGTTTTTTAATTCATGAGAAACATCAGCGGCAAAACTTTCAATAGATTCAAGGCGGGCGTAAATTGTTTGGGTCATGGATTTTAACGAGATAGACAATTCGCCAATCTCGTCACTTCTGGTTGAAAAATCGGGAATCCTCACCCGCCCCGCCACTGAAATCCCCTCACGCACTTTATCCGCCGCCATGGCCAATTGGCGTATGGGTCGGGCAATAAAAGCCGTTAGCAAAAGAGACGATAAAATAGCTGCAGCACAAGCAAAACCGAATAATGGCAAAATCGCAATCCGCGCTTCTTGAACCAAATCATCAATACCGCCAATCTCGGCTGTAACAATACCATAAATGGCTTGCACCTTTCTAATGGGCACAGAAACAGAGGCAACCAATTCGCCATTCTCGTTAATCCGCACACTGCCGGCTCCTGGCTCATCTGCGAAAGGTGACGCTAATAAAGCCTCATTCAACTCATGCTCAATCGTTCTTTGCGAAGCCGCCGCGCGGTAAGATTTAGAAAATAAAGTATAAATTGTTCGATCAAGTTTTGATGATAAATTATTAAAGGTCAGTTTTCTATCAAGTGTTTCAATAGAAGGTAATTCCTCTTGCAAAATACGATCTTCACGCAACATCACATCTTCTAGTAATAAAGAAGCAGCATCTGTAATTGTTGAATTTTGGGTCTTGGGCGGCACGTTGAATATACGTACACGTCCTTCAAAACTGCCCCACACACGATTAAAAACTTCTTTCACATCCGTTGTAACCAAGGAAAGATCACAAGAAGGCGTGTCTAGAGCGCCATCGGTGGAGAGGTCTAATTGTGCAACATCATTAACAGGCGCAATAACTGTATTTGTTATTGGTGGAAGCTCAACCGTTTCAACAGGGACTATACTGACAATTGAGGAAATTGATTGTTGCAAAGGCGCGTTGGCAATTTCATCAATAGTGCAAGCACTTTCATCAATCGCGACTTGCGCCATAATATCGGCAATAATTTGCGCTTGTGCCCGCCCCCCTTCAAGTTTTGATGCGACCAAACCATCACGATATTGCGTTAATGAAAGGGCCCCCAAAAACAATACTGATAATGACACCATATTGGTCATGACGATTGTTAGGGTTAAACGGGATATTGGAAAACGGTTCGCTTCGCGACGGTGTCGGAAAATAGGCTTCTTTTTACCATCCGTTCGGGGAGATGGGGCTTTATTTGTTTCAATATCGACATTGGCCGATTCGCTCATGCTAGCCTATCACCCGTTTAAAATTGCGTCTTGAAGCCAACCATTTATTCAATCTTTTTACTATAAATATCTCCCCGGCAAACTCTTACTGGGGAGTTATTCATTTCAGTGTTACATCAACACGCAAACAGGCCAATACGCAAAACAAATTAACATATTGACCATAAATAAAGTGACCAAAAGTTAGACCATAATATGTTTATGCTTAATCTTTGTATTTATACCCAACACCATATAAAGTTTCAATCGCATCGAACTCACGGTCAACCACCCGAAATTTCTTTCTAATCCGTTTAATGTGGCTGTCTATGGTGCGGTCATCAACATAGATTTGATCATCATAGGCTGCATCCATTAACGAATCCCGCGTTTTCACGAATCCGGGGCGTTGGGCCAAGGCTTCCAAAATCAAGAACTCGGTCACGGTTAAAGTAACGGGTAAATCATTCCAGTTACACGCATGACGCATAGGGTCCAAAGTCAGATTGCCTCGGCGTAATATTTTTTTCTCTTCTTCCGGTGTCGGTAATTCAGAGGCCTGCGAGCGCCGTAAAACCGATTTTACCCGTTCTAATAACAAGCGTTGTGAAAATGGTTTTTTAACATAATCATCCGCCCCCATTGTAAGGCCTAAAACCTCGTCAATCTCTTCATCTTTCGAGGTTAGGAAAATCAGTGGCAATGCAGAACTTGCCCGAATACGGCGCAACAACTCCATCCCGTCCATATTCGGCATTTTAATATCCGAGATTATCAAATCCGGAGGGGTCTCATTGATATGCGCCAAGGCGCTCGCCCCCTCTTCAAATGCATTTATCGTATACCCCTCGGACTCAAGAGCCATTGTGACGGATGTTAAAATGTTTTGATCGTCATCAACAAGTGTAATTGTCGCCATTATTCATTCCTAATTTTTGCTATCTGCATTATACCCATAATCCCGACAATATGCCACGTAGAAGGCAAACCAAAGGCGCTCTGCGGGCATGTTTATGGCCCATATACGGTTTTTTTGGGTTCGAGGGAAGCCCCTTCACTCATTACCCCTAAAAAGAGTCCCCCCTAAAATGAGGCAAATGCCCTGATTAAAGCTTGAACGATTAAGGTACAAAAATATCATCGGCAAATAACTTCAAACATCGCGAACATTCATCCGCGCAAAATCCGACCCAGTGGGGTTTTGGAACAGCCGTAAATCAAACTCTTTTACCGCCGCAAGGATATGATCAAAAATATCCGCTTGAATAGCTTCATATTCCAGCCAGTTTGTTGTTTTTGTAAAAACATAGATCTCGATTGGCAAACCATATTCACTGGGGCGCAACTGACGCACCAATAAAGTAAAGTCGGCGCTAATATCAGGGTGGTTGCGCAAATAAGCTTCCACATAAGCTCTAAACGTTCCCACATTGGTCATCCGTCTGCCGTTCACATCAACCGTAAGATCAATAGCCGAAGCCTCGTTATGGGCCGAAACTTCCACATGCTTTTGTTTGATATAATCCGCAATATACTGGATTTTCGAAAACCGTTCCAGCATTTCCTCATTACAAAACCTG
Source organism: uncultured Parvularculaceae bacterium (assembly GCA_938015425.1). Classification (GTDB taxonomy): domain Bacteria; phylum Pseudomonadota; class Alphaproteobacteria; order Caulobacterales; family Parvularculaceae; genus CALLPQ01. Next base: position 5,471 of record CALLPQ010000009.1, read on the forward strand.
ATTGACCCGATATCGATATGTACACTGCGTTTTATGCGCCGCCCTCCACTTTCCGACATGCCGCGCCAATTTTTAAAACTATCACTAATCAACATATGGGTTGGCACTGTCGTGATCGTTTTATCAAAATTTTGTATCTTTACGGTCGTTAACGCAATTTCCATAACGTCTCCATCCGCATTGAATTTTGGCATTTCAATCCAGTCTCCAACCGCAACCATCTTGTTGGCCGTTAACTGAATACCGGCAACAAAACCTAAAATCGGGTCTTTAAAGACAAACATCAAAACCGCGGTTAAAGCGCCAAGACCCGTTAAAAACCGAACCGGCGATTGCCCCAAGACAAGAGAAACAATGAACACGAAAGCCAGAAAATAAATCAGTAATTTTGCGATTTGAACAAAACTTTTAACAGGAAACTCTTTAGAGACTTCATAAGAATTATAAATTTGGGAGCCGGCATTTAACAAAGCATCAAGAAAGAGAGCGCCGGTCACGACCATCAAAACCTGACTTACGGTCACAACCAAATGACCAACCGGGCCAAAAGGTTCAAAGACAGTCGGAGCAACAAGATAAACAACCAGTACAGGCACAAAATGTATCAATCGCTCAAACACTTTATTTTGTATAAGAACATCATCACGGAGACTGGCCGATTTAGATACCAATTTTACAATTAGTGGCATGGCAAATTTTTTCGCCAAAAAATAAGCAGCATACGCACAACCGATTACGATAACCACTGCCAACAAGATTGTTAATACAGTCGATAAAGTTTCTGGCAAACCGGTATTCGTAAAAAAATTAAGAAAAAAATCCACCTTGCGATGCTCCAATCAAATAATAATCAATTAAATTCTGACAACCATTAAACATAAAATCAATAGTTATATATTTCACAGCTCACCCACAACCGTCTTGAGGAGGTCTGTAATTTTTTCTCCTCCTAATTTTGCATAAGCCAAGACTTCTTCAATCGTGTCGGGTTGCTGCTCTGGTCCGCCAGTCGCACTATTTGTGATCACCGATAACCCCAACACTTTCATCG
>CALLPQ010000010.1 GCA_938015425.1 uncultured Parvularculaceae bacterium
GATTGTACCACCACACGCGTCCACGCTTGACCAAATAAGAGTTGTCCACGACGCACCTCATTGCTTCCCTCTTTGGTAGACAATTGGGCTACATTTTGGTAGACAGTTTTTGAAATTTAGCACGGCACCTTCAGCTAAAAAACCGATTTTATTCTTATATTTCAAAGGGTTAAATCGTTTTGTTTTAAGAGAAAATGGCGCGAGTGACGGGACTCGAACCCGCGACCTCCGGCGTGACAGGCCGGCACTCTAACCAGCTGAGCTACACCCGCGCATTTATTGTGTTGCCACAATGAAGGAAGGCTTTACGTCAGCACAGCCGCCCCGTCAAGACTTTCAAAGTGATAAATTCGTCTGATGGCTATTTTTCTTTTTACCAGTAAACAGAAAATAACAAACGGCCATCGGCTTTCTACTACGCATTGTTTACATTATTAAAATATGAGACTTAGCACCAAATTTCAGTGCCAACGTCGGTTTGCGGATAAAGGCGTTCGGATTAGCTCAAAACCATCTAAATAAAGTATAGGCAGATGACCAATCTAAAAATCAAATTCTATCTGGTTATGCAATCCTATCAGGGCCAATACGGATCACGGCCTTACCGAAATTATCACCCTTAAACAGGCCCAAAAATGCCTCTGGCGCTTTAGCTAAACCTTCATAAACTGTTTCCCGAAATTGCACCTTGCCTTGCGCCAAAAGCGGCGCGACTTCCCCGACAAATTGGGGAACAAGATGCATATAATTAGAAACAATAAACCCTTGGGCCAAAACCCCGCGCCCGATCATATTCACAAGATTATTAGGCCCCGCTTCCGGCGCTTTATTGTTATATTGTGAAATCATGCCGCACAGGGCGATGCGTCCACCAAACGCAATGCAATTCAAGGCCGCTTCTAGATGCATGCCCCCAACATTTTCGAAATAGCAATTTATCCCTTTCGGAGCCGCTTGGGATAAGGCTTTTGTCAAGGCCCGGCTATCAGGATAGTCTTTGTAATTCAAGGCTACATCACACCCAATTTCATCTTCCAGCCATTGGCATTTCTCTTTGGAGCCCGCCGTGCCAACCACCCGCATCCCTTTTAATTTACCAAGCTGACAAACCAGAGAGCCCACTGCGCCCGCAGCGCCGGAAACGAATAATGTTTCGCCCTCAACAGGATTTAAAATTTGTGACATGCCAGCCCAAGCCGTTATACCGGGCATGCCTAAAACACCTAAATAGGCAGATAAAGGGGCCACGCCCCCATCAACCTTTTGCAAGCCTTCCCCATTAGAGACATGATATTCCTGCCAACCACCGGAAAACCCGACAACATAATCGCCCGCTTTAAACCCTTGATGGTTGGAGACCATAACCTCGCTCACAGCGCCGCCATCCAGCGGGTGGTCCAAAGAGAAAGGCGGTATATAACTTTTAATGTGGGGGTTCATGCGCCCGCGCATATAAGGATCAACCGACATCCAGACCGTGCGCAATAAAAGCGCATCTTCTTGCGGGGCCGTCACCGAAACATCACGCATTTCAAACAATGACGAGGTTGGCATTCCCTCAGGATAGTCTTTCAAAAAAATTGCTTTGGCTTTTGTAGGGGATCCGGTTGTTGTTGGCATTATTTTCCTGCTCTCTTTTAGGGCGCTATCTTGTTATTCTCTCGGGCTTATCGTTCAGTCGCGTTTAAGAGAAACAGTATGAGGTTTTGCGGAAAGATGCACGGCTCTTTTGCAGCTTTAAGGACGACAATTTTAAAACCCAAGTCAAATCATCAATAACCAAAAACGATAAGATGCGTATATTGATTATCATAAAACCCGCAAAAATAACCCGAAGAATGCAATTCTTCGGGTTATCGTCATCAACAAAATATCAGGAATTAGCCCTTTCCTAATCAATGATTGTTTCCGGCGGAACAATCCGCGCTATCCAACCTGATTTCGGGAAGGGAGAGATCAACAAACGTCTAACGGTTTTCCAGCCGCCCCCCAAAAGAACCATGGCCGCACCTAATAATAATAAGGTAAGTCCAGCGGTCCACAATCCGTCCATACCGACGCTAGACACAAGATATCCAATCGCCCCGGCAGCGGATAACAAGCCTGAAACCAACAAGGCACGGCGGTTTATAATCAATGAGATCATGGCAAAGATCACCACAGTAACAAGCGTAATCAATGCCGGTAATGTGCCTGTGTTTGAAAACCCGCCAATAACGCCGCCCAAAATCGCATAAAAGATCATGGGTGCGGCAAAGAAATGTAGCCAGAAACCATTATCCGAAAGGCGTGTGCGGCGCGCAGGATCGCGCGAGTCAAAATAGATCCCTAGGAAAAATAGAAATACCCCAGAAAGAAACAGCCACGTCCAGTAATGATTAGTCACCAAATCAGGATTTAAAAATAACACTGTCGAAACCACAACACCCGTCAGCCCAACACCGCCAGCGCCCATGGCAAAAGGCAATTTCATTCGCGCATAATAAGCAAGGGTCGCAAATGTCAAAGTCACCATGGCAACCAACGGAATGGTGGTTAAGCTATTAAGGGCAGTGTCAAAATTATCGAGATCATTTCCAAATTGCGAAAGATATAATAAAACCACGCCAGCTGTGACAAAAGACACAAAGGAAAGCAAAATAACAATTGCCGGTAAGAAAAGCCTGCGCGAGCGGGCAAAAATTTCACCAACCCCCCACATAATGGCAGCATTCACAAGCGACACAACGCCAACAATGGCGATTGCCTGCCGGGCATTCCCTTCAAGGTCTCCATCGAAATCAAAACCAACCAGTTTTGTGGCCATTAAAAATGAAAAAATGCCTAATCCAGCCGCAAAAAGGGAAAGGCCAATACTTAAGAAGATATCATGAAAGTTCCGTATAAACCTTAATTCCTCTTCCCCCGAGGAAGGCTGAACGGAAAGATCATCATAATCACTTGAAGGCGAATCAGAGAAATCTTGCGACGCTGTTCTATGCATTTGTGGTGCTTTGTGTTGTGTCGCGCTTAGCTCTGTTTTGGCATCGGTCATTTTTATATCCCTCGTCATTACAAACCCCCTTAATCAGACAATCATTACTATCAAACAATTATAAACTTTAACTATGAATATAAGCTACTTTAGCAAAAATCCACCAGAACACAATTTGATTGCGCTAAAGCGATACACGATAAAGACCAACAGAATAAAACGCCAACAAAGAAACAGAGAATGAACCGGAAATAACCCTAATGCCCCCCCTCTTCGCGCATAATCTCCGCTATATACGAGTCTATGGCTTTATTTGCTGACATTCCATCGGCCCCAATTTGCTGCTGTAACACGGTTTTAATGTGATGGGGCAATTTATCAGGGGCGATCGGGCCGGCAGCTTTAATAGTTTGGCGGATTAAGGATTTGATCGCCGCATCGCGATCAGGTGTCCAATTTGATTGTTCTTTCATGGCCTACTCCTTTAAAATCAGGCTTGGCAAATCGGGTTTAAGTCAATTGATGGCGGGAAAAATCAGCCAGCTGGCTTTTATACACCGTCATAAATATATTAGTTGATGGTAATATTATCACACACTTCTTCTTGGTCAAAATCAGGTTCTTGATCAAAGTTGGGCTTGGTCTTGCCTGCACCAAAAGCGGATAGAACCAGTTCACCCTTTATAAGCAATCCACCATCATCAGCGGAAACAGGGACTAAATCACCCTCTTTAATCTCGCCAGATAAAATTTTCTCCGCTAACGGATTTTGTAATTGGCGCTGGATCACCCGCTTTAAGGGGCGCGCCCCATAAACCGGATTATAACCCTCATTACCGAGCCAGGCTTTGGCTTTATCGTCCAGTTCCAGTGATATTTTACGCTCATCAAGCAAAGATTGTAGGTTTGCAATCTGGATATCGATAATCCCGTCCATTTGCGCCCGTGATAAACGGTGAAACAACACCATCTCATCAAGACGGTTGATAAATTCAGGCCGGAAATGCGCGCGCACTGCATCCATCACCACGTCACGCACATCATCAACACTTTCACCTTCCTGTTGGTTCGCCATAAATTCCGCACCAAGATTAGATGTTAGAATAATTAAGGCGTTTTTAAAATCCACCGTGCGCCCTTGACCATCGGTTAAACGCCCATCATCTAGAACCTGCAATAAAATGTTAAAAACATCCGGGTGGGCTTTTTCGACTTCGTCAAACAAAATAACCTGATAAGGGCGACGGCGGACCTTCTCGGTCAACACACCCCCCTCTTCATATCCCACATAACCGGGAGGCGCACCAATCAATCTTGCCACAGAATGTTTTTCCATAAATTCCGACATATCAATTCGCGCGATTGCCGAGGGATCATCAAACAAAAACGAGGCTAAAGCTTTTGTCAGCTCGGTTTTGCCAACCCCTGTTGGTCCCAAAAATAGAAATGACCCGATTGGGCGGTTAGGATCCTGCAATCCAGCACGCGAGCGACGAACCGCCGCCGAAATCGCGCCTATGGCTTCTTCTTGGCCAATAACCCGCTTTGCTAAATGGGCTTCCATTTGCAATAATTTCTCACGTTCCCCTGATAGCATTTTATCAATGGGAATACCGGTCCATCTCGAAATAATGCTCGCAATATCTTCCGCATCCACCACTTCATGCACAAGCGCGTCATCATTTTCCTTCTCTTCGCCTTTATCCTCAAGCGCTTTTAGGGAATCTTCAAGCTGCGGGATCTCTCCATATTTTAATTCCGAAGCCCGTCCAAGATCACCATTACGTTCTGCCTCGGCTAAACTTTGCCGCGCTCCATCAAGTTGCTCTTTTATTTTTGTAACACCAGCCAAACTGTCTTTTTCGGCTCGCCATTTCAAGGTGAGCTCGCTTGACTGTTCCTCAAGGGCTGACAGTTCTTTTTCTAAATCCTGTAAGCGCTGTTTGGACCCTTCATCATTTTCTTTTTTCAACGCTTCGCGTTCAATTTTCAATTGAATGACACGGCGGTCTAATTCATCAAGCGCTTCAGGTTTCGAATCGACACTCATCCGCAAGCGT
>CALLPQ010000011.1 GCA_938015425.1 uncultured Parvularculaceae bacterium
AAACCCGCGCGTTTCGCCCGCGCATAAAGCGGTTTTAAACGATGGGCATTAATATCGTAAGCGTAAAGTTGTCCGGTATTTTCCATCATTGCGCTAAGGGCCAAGGTTTTACCGCCGCCGCCAGCACAAAAGTCAAGAACCTGACAGGATTTTATATCTCCCGCCGCTGCCGCCGCAATCTGACTTCCCCTATCTTGCACTTCGACCCAACCCTTATTAAAGGCGGGAATAATGGTCACAGCCGGCGCTTTTACACTTGGATCGGGGGCGACAATCCGCGCGGAGTTATTTAAAATATCACCTTTAATCGCTTTAACGCTTTTTAGCGCCTGCATTGCTTTTTCCGGTGTCGCTTTCAAACCATTGATACGCAAATCAACATCAGCACGGCGCGCCAATCCGCTTGCTTCTTTTAGGGCCCCTGACGGGAATGTCCGCTCTAATAAGGGCACAACCCAGTCAGGAACATCATATCCCCACACAATATCATCATGGGGTCTGCTCAGTGCTTCCCGTTCAGCATCGGTTAACCCCCCTGCCCCATGGGGTTCCTCAACCAATGCGTCTTGCAATTCATCAAGGGGGAGTTTCCACATAAAAACGAGGCTTGCCAAAATAACAGCGCGCGGTGTCTCTTCACCCATAATGCCCATCAATGAGGCGCGGCGGCGCAACCCATCCAAGCAAAGCCCAGACATCCACGCCCTATCTTTCGCACCGGCATATCGGTTATGACGACCCCAATCGGCCATAGCCGTTTTTAAGGGCACGCGCCGTGATTCAAAATCCGATAAAATTTCAATTGCCGCTGTTATTCGCCCGCTCTGACGCACACCAAATTCCTATTCTAATAAAATGCAATAAATCAACTATATGATCTCGATTTATGAAGCTAGTGTCATCACCTTTAATCAATGTCTTAAATTAAGACACATGCCACACATCAGGCTTCAATCATTATCATGTCATGACACAAGCTTTCATCATTGAACACCTCAAAAAAGAAGGTTAACGCCTTAAAAATCTATACTCAAATAAGAGTTTTACTGAAATCTATAGGCGTGCTGGCATTCCTTTTGCTAGTTAACAATTAATTAACACACACTATAAATTTTTGTGTAAATCTGTCTCAATATGAAACAAGAGGTATTTTAAATGAGTTTTCTAATAGCAACACTTATGATGATGGGTCAGGGACAAGATATCTATACGTCTTATCCGGCTTTCGGTGACAAGGACCCCTTCTCCTATAATAATGAGCGTGTATTAGCGGTTACGGATAAAGGATTAGTTCGCGAGTTAATCGTTCAGTGCACCAAGCAAACCGAAGGTATAATGTTTCATGACATTGCATCTGATACATTTTGCGATTCTAAAAACAAATGTCACAAAACATTATCACGGGCAATCTCTGGCACTTGCTCCCAATAATCACTAAACTCCAAAAAATTATTCAGGTGTCTCTTTAGGTAGAGACACCATTTTTATAGTAACCAATTCACTTATTGGTCAGGCCAGAATTAAAAAGTTTCAGAATTAAAAAGTTTCAGAATCCAAGAGTTTCAGAATTCAAGAGATATTGTCTTCCTCAACACAAACGGGTTTTGTGCCGCCCGTCCCATGCGTTTCTTTGACCGTCCAATGGGAATAAATCCACCACTGGGCCTTATTCAAATCTTCAGGCACACCGGCAGTCACATCATAACTATAATAGCATCCGTTTTGTGCGGTCACCACATAACAACCAGATAAAAAGTCAGGGTGATCATAATCAAAACAGATTTTGCCGTCTTCAATATCCCACAAGCCACCTGTTTCAATCCCGCCCCCCTTATAAACAAGAAAGCCGTCTTCATTATAGGTTTCGTAAAATCTGATCGCCCCATACCGGTTTAGGTAATCACGATAATATCCCGTATGAGACTTCCCCACAAAAGCTGCATATAACTGGTCATCATTCAACCGTTGGGGCGCTTGATCTGGTTTACTTTGGGCACTATCAGCAAAAGCACTCAAAGCAAAACACATGGCCAACAGGCTAGAAATAAAGATGCTGTTTTTCATCATAAATCTTATATAACACAATTCGATTTACCTGTGTACTCCGCTTTTGAGGTTGTCCTCACGAATTAGGGCTGGGATAATTGGGGGCCTCACGCGTAATTGCCACATCATGCACATGACTTTCTTTTAAGCCTGCATTGGTGATTTTCACAAATCTAGCCCGCTCTTGAAACCCGATAATATCCGGCGCACCCACATATCCCATCGAGGCGCGAACCCCGCCAACCAATTGATGTAAGATCGGCGCTATGGGTCCTTTATGGGGAACACGCCCCTCAATCCCTTCCGGCACCAATTTCATTTGCTCTTTTACATCTGCCTGAAAATAGCGATCCGCCGATCCGCGCGACATCGCCGTAATTGAGCCCATGCCCCGATAGGATTTATAGGCTCGCCCCTGATAGAGAAAAACTTCTCCGGGAGCTTCATCCGTACCCGCCAGAATTGATCCAACCATAGCACAATTAGCACCGGCGGCCAAAGCCTTGGCCATATCACCAGAATATTTAATGCCTCCATCCGCAATAATGGTTGCATCGCTTCCTTGTGTGGCACGGGCCGCATCTGATATAGCGGTTAATTGCGGAACTCCCACTCCCGCAACAATCCGCGTTGTACAAATAGATCCCGGCCCAATTCCCACTTTTACCGCATCCGCCCCCGCATCAATTAATGCTTTGGTGGCATCATAAGTTGCTACATTTCCAGCAATAATCTGGGTCGCATTGAATGCCCGTTTAATACGCTGGACTTGCTCTACGACTTTGGAATTATGTCCATGGGCCGTATCAATCACAACAATATCGCATCCCGCTTCAATCAACGCCTCTACACGTTCATAACCAGCATCGCCAACAGTCGTCGCCGCTGCAACGCGCAAACGGCCTTCTTCATCCTTACACGCATCAGGGTGGGCCTGCGCTTTATCTATATCCTTAACTGTAATCAATCCGATACAATGATAATCATCATCCACCACTATTAATCGCTCTATACGATGTTGGTGTAACAATCTCATCACTTCATCACGGCTAACCCCCGGGCGGACAGTGACAAGATTTTCTTTCGTCATGAGCTCACTGACTTTTTGATCAGGGTTTTGGGCAAATCGCATATCGCGGTTGGTTAAAATACCAACCAGTTTTCCCACGCCATTTGCATCGGGGTTTTCAACCACCGGAAATCCGGAAATTGATAAACTTTCCATAATCTCTTTAGCTTGGGCTAAAGTCGCTGAAGGTGGCAAGGTACGCGGATTAATCACCATACCACTTTCAAACCGTTTCACACGGCGCACTTGCTCCGCTTGGTCGGCAATATCAAGATTGCGATGCAAAACCCCGACACCGCCATTTTGCGCCATAGCAATCGCCATAGGTGCTTCGGTTACCGTGTCCATAGCCGATGCCAGAATAGGAATGTTCAACTGAATAGTTTTGGTGAGCTGGGTTGTTACATTCACTTGCGCTGGCATCACTTCCGATGGGCCAGGCTCTAGCAAAACATCATCGAATGTTAAAGCATCACGAACTTGCATTTTGTCATTACTCCTAAAAATACCGCTTTAAAAAACAGCCGGAATGGAAAAAGGGTTGGTTTGATCAATCGTATAAATATTAATTTTGCGGGTCTCATCTGCGCAAATTTTCTGGGCAGCCTTCGCCATGCGACCCTCGCGTCCTAGAATGTCATCAGCAAGGCTAACCATCAACGTATTGGGAAACGCTGTGGGGGAATTATCAGCAATCATATCCGCAATATCTTGTTCATCATGGTTTTTATTATGCATGCACGCGGCAATAAAAGCAGTCGCGGAAGAACGACTAATTCCCGCCCAGCAATGGGCCAGCAGCGGGGTTTGAGGATCCCATTTTTCTAAAAATCCGATCAAGGTTTGTATATGTATTTTTGAAGGTGGCACATGACCGGCAACAGGCTTACGGATATCATCAAGTTCAATTTTTAAATGACGCTCTTGGCCGTAATCATTAAAGGCAGGAAAAGGTGTACCGGGCCCTAACACGCTGACAACTTTTGACGGCTCGTATTTTTTTACAATCCCGTCCGATTTTTCTAACGAGCTTACATATATTCTCATGACGGAGAAAACCTTTCTACCATTGCCTCACCGGGGCAATCAATATCAAGGGAAATCGCAGCATTTAATACCTGCATCATACGATCATGAGCGGACAAGTTTGGTGATAGGGATTGCACAACATAATCAGCCCCCAGCGCATAATCCACGCCAGACCCACGAGCCCATAACTGCCCTTTAGGCACTTGTGATAAAGCAATATGGCTATCAAAATCCCAGATATTGCCGTTTTTATGGGCAATTAATCCGCTTGCCCCATAAGAACGGGTTGCATCGTCCGACCTCACCTGTCCTAAATCGTATTTTTTATACCGCGCCACCAGAAATTCGAAAACATCCAACACCGATGTTGTAGTTTTCGGAAATTTATCGACGCTTAATTGCAAAAAATGCCCATGAACGCTCTCATTGCCGGATAAACCGATCGCCCAATCGCCAAATTTGTGCCATTTACTCTCACTTGCCGGCGCCGGCGTATCGCCAATCGTGGCGCGGTCATTACAGCCCAGATAAACAATATCAGCATGCTCATCATAGAGAGCGCAAATTACCGTCATTTTTTCTCTCCCTTAAAACCTAAAGCCACCACATACATTTCTGCCGAATCAGAACGACTGGCTTTTGGTTTTGCGTGGCGCACCGACGTAAAATTTTTCTTTAAGCGCGTTAGCAACTCTCCCTCGGCGCCACCTTGGAAAACCTTACTCACAAAAGCACCATCAGGGCTTAAAACATCCATCGCAAAATCGAGGGCCGTTTCTGCCAAAGCTATAATACGAATATGGTCCGTTGCGCGGTGCCCCGTTGTGGGGGCCGCCATATCCGATAAAACCAGATCGGCACTCCCTTTCAACAATTTTTTTAATTTCTCCGGTGAACCCGGTTCCAAGAAATCAAGCTCCAACACATCCGCGCCGGCAACCGTGTCCATATTCAAATAATCAATCCCCACAACCCGACCTTTTGTGCCGACTTTATTAACGGCCACCTGACACCACCCCCCCGGCGCGCACCCTAAATCCACCACCCGCGTTCCGGTTTTGAGGAGGTTAAATTTCTCGTCCAATTCGATAAGTTTATACGCCGCCCGTGAGCGATATCCCTCAGCTTTGGCTTTCGCAACAAAAGGGTCATTTAGCTGACGCATAAGCCACTGGGTCGATGAGGTTTTGCGATATTTCGCGGTTTTTACATTCACCCGCAATTCCCGCATCCCATCTCCGGCCTTTTTATCAGCCAGCTTTTTACCTGACTTTTCTGCCACAGATTTGCGGGTTCGCTTTTCTGGCTCTTCGCCCAAAGCGGTTTTGGCAATATCGACCTTGGGTCGCTTGCGGGTTTTCTTTAAAGATTTTCTAGGTTGATGCGCCATGGCATTCTATAGCGGCATAGTTTGCACTCGAAAAGCCCTAATTTATGCATTTCTTGTCAATTACTGGCCTACATCATGGGGTAAATAGCAGTTTAAATCACAAGCTTTAGATGTTTGCCATAGTTTTAGCAAAATTCCATCTTAATATAAGGCTCATCAAAGGGATGGCTTGATCAATAGTCGCTTGATCAATGGTCGCTTGGTCGTATGAACAACCATGGGAACAATCAAGCTTTCATCGGGATATAAAGGATTACCACAAACTAGTGGCTCTTGATAAAAGAATCGCTATGGTAGGTACAGGGACGGAGCCTCATCAGTAGGATCATTTTCCGCAAAAGCTTTATGCCCTATATGGAATTTATAGAGATGCAACCACTCTTCACTACGCGTCGCCCTGAGGCAGCGCTATAATTTTAAGGAAAATATTATGTCATTGATGGATTTTGTTACAAAAGCAGTTGCCAGTAAAGCAATGGATCAGATATCAGGCGGCGCGGGTATGAACCCTGAGCAAATACAAAAATTGCTACCAATGGCAACGGCCATGTTAATGGGCGGTATGAAGAAGAATGCCCAAAACGCAGACGGCGCTCAGGCTTTATCTAACGCTCTGGAAAAACATGATGGTGGATTATTTGACAATCTTCAAAATATCGGGGGTGGTGATTTATTAGGCGAAGGACAAAAAATTGTCGGCCACGCATTAGGTGACAAGCAAGAAAGCGCGGTGCAAGCCCTTGCCGAAGCTGGCGGTGTACAAGCGGACCAAGCTAAAAACCTACTTGCGATGGCGGGGCCAATGTTAATGGGCGCTCTTGGTAAAGCCAAGAAAGAACAAGGTTTTGATGCCGGTGCCCTAGCCGGAATGCTCGGTCAGGAAACGGCCTCCGCAAAACAGGCTATTCCCGGCGGAATGGGCATGTTGGCTGGTTTTCTTGATGCTGATGGCGATGGCGACATCAAAGATGACATTATGGAAGGTATTGGCAAAAAGTTCCTTGGCGGACTGTTTGGTAAGAAATAAACTTTTTCATTTTTGAGAGGGATTAAAATGAATTTATTTAAATTTGTAAAAGACGCCGGAGAGAAAATCTCCGGCTCTGTCGCTGGCGCAGCAAGCGCCATCAAAGAACGCGTAACGGGTCACAAAATCGATGTGAAAGATCTTGATGTTTCCCAAGAGGGTGAAAAGGTCATCTTGAAAGGGACGGCCAAAACCCAGGAAGAAGCAGAAAAGGCAATTATCGCGGCGGGAAACAATGCCGGTGTTGGCGAAGTGGAAAGCCATATTGTGGTGGAAGAAACCGCCCCCCAAGCCGCTTTTTACACGGTTGTTTCAGGCGATAGTTTATCAAAAATTGCCAAAGCCCATTATGGCGATGCAATGAAGTACCCACAAATTTTTGAGGCTAATAAACCTATGCTAAGCCATCCGGATAAAATTTATCCTGGCCAAGTGCTGCGCATACCCCCTCAATAAACAAACCTCTACTAAAAAGTAAAAAGATAAGGGCGCATCACCATGATGCGCCCTTATTTATATTTTCACCTTTTATGTTTCTCACCCTTACATAGGTTGAACCTTAATTAAGGTCTACCAATAATAAATTAATCAGCCAGCTGAAAGGTTAGAGATGTTCTCACATTTCTTACTTTTGAACCTGATGGTGAGTATTTCCATCTGGCAACAGCCTTTAAAGCCTCACGATCAAAACACCGGCTAGAGGATGATAAAATACGTGGGTTTACAACACTGCCATCCGGGGACAAATCGAATTCAACCAGAACATTTCCCTCTAACCCTTTGTCAGCACACCGTTGAGGGTAAGCTGGCTCTATACGAACAATCGGTAGAGACGCAGTACCAGCGACTTGTCTATCAATCGTAATATCATCGGGCGTGATGGCCACTGGCTGGGTCTTATATCTTGGTTTTCCTTTAGAAGTATATTGATTTTGTCTCTTTGGTGCAGGCGGCGGTGTCGGCGTTGTTTGTTGAAAATCTTTCAATGGCTTAAAATCATCAATAGGTTTAGGATTTGCAGTAAAAACCAGATCAGGAACGGGCCTTGGCTCTGGCAACTCCACATCAGAGGCAATGAGGCCATTCATCATCATAAAAATACCGAATGTAACCATAGCCGCAATTGGTAATCCTACTATTAATCTAAGTCCTGACATTGTTTCCTCCTATCAAGGGTTGTTTGGAATATTTACAATTAACCACCTACTCAAAATTTACGACACAAAATTACGACAATCTAAATTACGACAAAGCGCACGTTTACAATTTATTGCGCTTCATAAACACGCAAATACAGTATAAAGAAAAAATGATTGAACGCAAAAATTACACGCAACGGTGTAGTGTAACAGCCTAACCAAAAAAGCAAATTAGGGTATAAAAACTGTGGACCAGAGGTCAGTATGCCCCAAGACGAACCGTCTCAGGCTCTTTTTTAAGGAGATAGAGCCGTAAACGCATGAACTTGTTGGAATGAACGTCTGATTTACGACATTCTGAAGGTGTTTACCGGGTTTTGATCTAGGCTCTCTTTTTAAGGAGATAGAACCGTAAACGTATGAACTTGTTGGAATGAACGTCTGATTTACAACCTGCTGAAGGTGTTTACTGATTTTTGATCTAGGCTATAAATGTTGCTTAACACCAATTAACCAGTCAATCCGATTGTCTAAACGGCTTCTTCAGCAACCACTTTTTTACGGCGAGGTTTGCGCGCTGGCTTTGGTTTTTCGGTCTTAACCGCTTGTGTTTCCACTGCCGCTTCATCACTAACGCTATTATCGCCCGCCACTGATGAGACCACTTCCCCCTCGTCACTGACAGGTGCGTCCGCATTATCAGAAATATCAGACTCTGCTGAAGCCTCTTTTTTCGAACGGTTAGAACTTGATTGTCTGGGGCGGGAACGTCTGTTGCGACTATTCCCTTTTTCCTCATCCCGCGAGGAGTTTTTATTTGTATCCCTGTTATTAGTATCTTTGTGTGACCCCTGACCACCTTGCGCATTTTGTGATTGGGAAGCATCATTATCTTGTTCACCATTTTCAGATGCGTTTTGATTTCCGTTATGATTTCCCTGATTATTTTGCTGCCCCGCATTAGCGCCTGCTTGCCCACCGCTTTGAGCTTGAGCCGATTTTATCAGCCTGAAATAATGTTCGGCATGCTGCAAATAACTTTCCGCTTTAATCCGGTCCCCCGCTGAGGCCGCATCGCGTGCCAGATTTTGATATTTATCATAAATCTGGTTTGCCGTCCCCCGGATCCGCACGTCCGGTCCATTAGAATCTAATGCACGGTTCACATTAACGCCTTGGCGCCGACGTTGGTTACGCCCTCTTTTCATAAAACATCCTGTTGTTTTGATTTATACACCGTCAAAATTTTAAGTGGTGCTTTTCCAACCTTTTTTATGAATTCTACTTCGATGAAGAATTCAATATTAATATATAATCCCAAATATCTATTTTAGGTAATCGACCTTAGCCCAAACGTGCTATTTCAATCAGGTTAATGATAAGTGTTCTAAAACGCGGCCTTTAAAGAACAATCTCTTAGTGAATATCGTTAATTATACCAATGCTTTAGGGAATTTTTGAAGATGCGGTTCACACGCATCTGTTTAATAAAGCTAGTTTAGCCTGATCTATTATAAATTCAAATGTTTTTTTTTAATTTTTCCCATTATCAATAACAATTGCGCGATTTTGCCCCGCTAAATCGCGTTTCAAGCTTATAGCTGGCTTAGAAAAATGCTGTAATGCCAATTCATAGAGATAATTCGCTTGGCCATCCCCTATTTCCACAATCAACAATCCATCTTGTTGCAAATGGTTTTTACATTGCTTGAATATGTGTTGATAGTCAGCCCGGCCCTCACGATCACTTATCAGGGCCCCTATAGGCTCATAATCACGGATATCAGCAGACAGACGATCCCAATCCGATTCAGGAATATAAGGCGGGTTGGATATAATAATATCAAACTGGCCTTGCACCGCATCAAACCATTTACCTTGTATAATCTGTGCCCGCCGTTCTAATCCGTGCGCTTGCATATTATGGGCGGCAATCAGGGTTGCTTGCTGACTTACATCAACACCCACCCCAAACGCATGAGGATATTCACCAAGCAACGAGCCTAGTAAACACCCAGACCCCGTTCCCAAGTCTAAAATCTTTTTTGGTAAATCTCTTTTAGGTGACTTGTTTAAATCAATGGGACGATGTTCCAAAGCACTTTCAATAAGGCATTCCGAATCAGCGCGGGGCACCAAAACATCAGGCGATACCCGATAACATTGTTTCCAAAATTCTTTATATCCAAGAATATAAGCAACTGGCTCATGGGCGAGGCGGCGTTCAATCATTGCATCGTAGGCTGATAATGTTTCATGGTCAGCAACCGACCGGATAGAAGTTATTAATTGCGCCTCGTCTATATTCGCTGCGGCCATCAATAATAACCGCGCATCAAGCATAGGTGTCGGACTATTGACTAACCGGTCAGCCCCGCGGCGCAATAAAGCGCCTATTTTATCGGGGTACTGTTTGGTCATTTATTTTTTTAGGGTAATATTTTTGCATAATGGTTTTTAAATCAAGATAGTGAAAACCGGTTTCGTTTAACACCACTTAATTCAGCTCAGCCAAACGATCTGTTCTGTCTTGGGTCATTAAGGCTTCTATAACCTCATCAAGACCATCACCCGCAACAATCTCATCCAATTTATATAAGGTTAGGTTGATGCGATGATCACTCACCCGGCTTTGTGGGTAATTATAAGTCCGTATACGCTCGGAACGGTCTCCAGAACCCACCATGCCTTTGCGCGCCTCAGACCGTTCCGCATCAACACGGGCGCGTTCCAGATCATATAATCGTGCGCGCAAAACCTTCATCGCTTTGGCCCGGTTTTTATGTTGCGATTTTTCGTCTTGCTGGATAACAATTGTGCCAGTGGGGATATGGGTAATCCGCACCGCCGAATCGGTTGTATTCACCGATTGCCCGCCGGGGCCCGATGCGCGAAAGACATCAACTCGCAGATCACTGTCAGCCAGTTCAATATCGACCTCTTCAGGTTCGGGTAAAACGGCAACCGTTGCGGCAGAAGTATGGACACGCCCTTGGGTTTCTGTTTCGGGAACCCTTTGCACGCGATGCACGCCCGCTTCAAATTTCATAAAGGCAAAAACGCCGCTACCGTTGATGCTCGCCTGAATTTCTTTATATCCGCCAATCTCTGCTTCAGACATTGACAAGACCTCGACTTTCCACCCTTTTAGCTGTGAAAAGCGTTGATACATCCGGAACAGATCGCCGGCAAAAAGCGCCGCTTCATCCCCCCCTGTCCCCGCACGCACTTCCAAAATCACCGAAGAATCATCGGCCTTGTCTTTTGGCAATAGCATAAATTGTAATTCTTCAAGCAAGACCGGTTCTTTGTCTTTCTCATCTTCCAGTTCTGCAGCTGCCATCTCGGCCATTTCCGCATCATCTCCCGCCGCCAGCTCTTCCAGATCAGCAATTTGCGCGCGCATTTCCAACAATTCACGTGCTTTTTCGACGATAGGCCGCATTTCACCATGCTCTTTGGCAAGACGCACAATATCCTCAGCCTCACTCACTGTGGACATTTCAGTTTCAAGCGCCTCAAATTTAGAGATTAGCGCATCTAACTTTTCTTGCTCAATCAACGCATGTTCCTTTATAAAAATAAAGGCGCAGCGAATCATTCGCATACGCCTTATTTTAATTAATCTATGTTACTCGGCGGCAACCGCTGCCGCATTTTCCGCGTCAATCTCTGCTGCTTTTTTCTCAACAAGTTCCACTAAATGATCAACCATTTTCTCATTTGACATTTTATGGTCTGGCGCACCGGCAACATAAACCATACCGCCCTCCTTGCCTGAACCACCGCCCGTAAAACCAAGATCGGTTTCCCGCGCTTCCCCGGGTCCGTTCACGACACACCCGATAACCGATAAGGTCATTGGCGTCGTAACATGGGCCAAACGTTCTTCTAGCTGCTCAACTGTATCGATCACATTAAACCCTTGCCGCGCACACGATGGGCAAGAAATCACATTCACCCCGCGATGGCGTAAATTCAAGCTTTTCAAAATATCAAATCCGGCTTTAATTTCTTCAACCGGATCAGCTGATAAAGAAACACGGATAGTATCGCCAATACCCGCCCACAAAAGCGAGCCCATGCCGATCGCCGATTTTACGGAACCAATACGAAGCCCCCCGGCTTCTGTCACACCCAAATGGATAGGACAATCAATAGCCTCGGCCAAAGCGTGATATGCGGCGACAGTCAAAAACACGTCGGACGCCTTTACCGAAATTTTAAACTCGTGAAAATCATTGTCTTGTAATATTCTGGCATGATCAAGCGCACTCTCCACCATGGCCTCGGGGCATGGCTCACCATATTTTTCGAGCAAATCTTTTTCCAAGGATCCGCCATTCACGCCAATCCGCATGGAACATCCATTATCTTTGGCCGCCTTGATCACTTCGCGAACGCGCTCTTCAGATCCAATATTCCCCGGATTAATGCGCAAACACGCCGCCCCCGCCAAGGCCGCCTCAATACCGCGCTTATAATGAAAATGGATATCCGCCACAATCGGCAAGGGGGAGTGTTTGCAAATCTCTTTCATGGCCGCAGTGGACTCAATGTCAGGGCAAGAGACACGAACAATGTCTGCACCCGCTTCCGCCACTTCCTCAATTTGCATCAACGTCGCTTTAGGATCAGAGGTGAGCGTATTGGTCATGGTTTGCACAGCGATGGGTGCATCGCCCCCAACAGGGACATCGCCAACCATAATTTGCCGTGATTTCCTGCGATCAATATCGCGCCATGGACGTATAGACATGAATAACTTCCTTAAACTTAAAACAAATAGGGCACAAAACAGCGTTCCCCAGCCAACTTATAACACGGCATTCCTACAAAAATCATATCCCTGTTCATCTGGCACCAATTCATTAGATACCAATTCGTCAGATATAAGGGATAATATCTCCACAGGAAAGCGTGCTTATCTCCCCTTATTAGCACCAGATCCACCCCTTTGTCACCCGTAAGCGCACCATATAAAGCGAGCAAAATGGGCCCCGTAATCCGCAGAGAATCTCGAAAATAAGCGATAGAGTCGTAATTGTATGGAATTGTTGAAACGAAGGTGAGATTTACAACCTGCTGAAAGTGTTTTACGGGTTTTATTCAGGCTATTAGATATCCAGCCAAAGCCGCAAATCATGTTACGCATCACAGACACTATTTTTATTGATGATAAAGAACTAGAAGAGAGTTTTATTCGCGCATCAGGGCCCGGTGGGCAAAGTGTGAACAAAACATCTAGTGCGGTGCAATTACGGTTTAATCTAAACGCGTGCCGGGTTTTACAAAGCGATGTCAAAGCCAGAGCCAGAAGGCTCGCCGGAAAC
>CALLPQ010000012.1 GCA_938015425.1 uncultured Parvularculaceae bacterium
TCAGGCTCTCACTTTAAAGAATTAGAGCCGAAACCGTGTGAAATTGTTGAAATGAATGTCTGATTTATAGCATGCTGAAGGTGTTTAACGATTTTTGATGCGGGCTCTAAGATTAATATGTGGTTGGCCAACATAAAGGCATCAACCTTTAAACCCAATGGATGATAATGACAGATTACACCAATCAATATGAGTGGATTGAGCGTCTTGTTGCTCATGACACAACGTCACACCGCTCTAACCTCTCACTTATTGAAGATGTGGAAACCTATCTTGCTGGCTTTGGCATAGAAAGTTTTCGCGCACCCGATGATGATGGACAAAAAACTAATCTCTACGCCGTTATCGGCCCCAAGGTTGAGGGCGGGGTTGTGCTCTCTGGTCATACAGATGTGGTGCCTGTGGCGGGGCAAAACTGGCACAGTGATCCGTTTAAGGTCATCCAGAAAGAGGACAAGTTTTTCGGGCGCGGCGTGGCGGATATGAAAAGCTTTCCGGCGATATCACTCTCCCTTATTCCCGAAATGATAGATGCAAACCTTAAAAAGCCAATTATTCTTGCGCTTTCTTATGACGAAGAAATCGGATGTATTGGCGCACCGCGGATGATTGAACGCATTAAACGCGACTTACCCAAACCAATGGCGGTGATTGTTGGCGAACCTACCAGTATGAAGGTCGTTAACGGCCATAAGGGTATTGCCGCTTTTCAGACCACAGTCACAGGGTTTACAACCCATTCCAGCCAGACCGATCGCGGCGTTTCAGCCGTTGAAATTG
Organism: uncultured Parvularculaceae bacterium; assembly: GCA_938015425.1. Lineage (GTDB taxonomy): Bacteria > Pseudomonadota > Alphaproteobacteria > Caulobacterales > Parvularculaceae > CALLPQ01. The sequence goes on from CALLPQ010000012.1 coordinate 781, forward strand.
CTGCTAGGCTGATTGCCAAAATTAGCGATATGCGCAACCACAATAAAATCAACGCTGCCCCGCAAAGCCCGTTCACCCCGCCTTATACCACCATGAGCGTTAATGTGATCAATGGTGGCACCCAATTAAACATTATGGCGGCAAAAGCAATTTTCGATTGGGACATGCGCTCTATTCCAGACGATGATGTTGACGTTCTGTATAAGGAATTTGAAAGTTATGCAGAAAATATTAAAACCGAAGTTCGAGAAATTTCAAATGAATGTAATATTGAAACCGTGCGCTTGACCAACGCACCGGCCCTATCACCGCTAGAAGACAATCCCGCAGCCGACTTGGCAAAATCAATAACCGGACATAATGTAAATGAAGTTGTCGCTTATGCGGCGGAAGCTGGACAGTTTCAAGAAGCGGGGTTTTCCACCGTCATTTGCGGGCCTGGCTCCATCGACCAAGCCCATCAAGCCAATGAGTTTATCACCCTTAGCCAAGTCAGAAAAGGCACCGACTTTCAACGTGCATTAATCAAACGTTTATCTACATAACAAACGTAGGAGCCTGAATGAAAAATCATTAACCCCTTCAGCAGATTGTAAATCAGACATTCATGTCAACACTTTCACACGATTACGGCTCTAATTCTTAAAAGTAAGAGCCTGAGATGTAACGCGCTAGGGCAAACTGACGTTTGATCCACAGCTTTTTATATCTTATCTCGCTTTTCCCTTTAGGCTCTTAGGAGCTTGACCCTTCCCGGAGCCCGAACAAAAACTTATGATATTTTAACAAAATAAGTAACCTATCATTAACCTCTGTTTACAGAATAAACCTAAAAATTCATTCAATCCTTTACGCAGAATTTACTACCTTCTGTGATTATGCAGCTAACAAGAAAAGCAGCACTGCATAATAAAGGAAAAATTCGTGGCAAAAATAAAAAATTGTAGAGTTTGCGGTTCCAACGCACTCACCCCTGTGTTTGCTGTTGAACCAGAAACAACTTCTATTTTATGGTCGGCCTTTAAAAACAATGCGGGTAGTAAAAAAAACCTAACCACACCTGACCGGTTTGCCCCGTTGGAAGAATTTGTACTTTGTGATCCTTCTATCGATGCCCATGCCTGCGGCCTTGTCCAAAATATCCATACCAAGCGTAGTGATATTCTACCATCCGCCCATTCAGCAACCTTTCGTACAACCCGCGAACATTTAAACTCAGCTGCGACACAGGCCCTTGAAATGATTTCAGGGCGTGATTGTGCCGCACTGGATATTGGATGTAGCGATGGCACTTTATTGTCATATTACCCAAGATGGGTTGACCGATTTGGCGTCGATGCTAATGAAATTGTAGACGAGATAGGCGAATGGGCCTGGTCCGCACGCGATCAATTCCCTTCAACTGAATTGGAGGCAGCGTTCGGATCAAAAAAATTCGATATCATTACCTGCATTTCCACCCTTGAAGAAATTGACGACCCTATAAAACTAATACAAAATATTAAATCAAGGTTAACGGACGATGGTGTTTTTGTTCTTGAAACCATCTATGCCCCGATCGTTTTGACCGGCAATGGTATCGAGCATTTTTCCAACCAAACTTCGGCAATCTATTCTTTGACCGTACTCGAACGCCTTGTTCGCGAACAAGGGTTAAAAATATGCCGCGGCAATCTAACCGATAAAGAAGGTGGTTCAGTCCGCATGTTTATCACCCATGCGGATAATGAAGATTTTGATTTTGATCCATGGACGGAACGGTTAGCCCGTCTTTGGGATGAAGAAACCGTTCTCGCGCTTCGTGATCGTGCGCCTTACCAAACTTTTGCCGGGCGTAATTACGAAGCCAGAGAAGCATTCCATATTTTACTGAATGATATCAAAAAGCGTGCTGGCACTATTCATCTCCTGGGCACGGACAATCATGCAAAAACAATTTTAGAATGGGCCGGTAGCGAAAGTGATATTATCACGCATGCTATCGATTTTAACAAATCAGAAAACAGCACCACCCAACAAGAGAGTGGAAAGTTTAGTTCCCGGGAAGTTTCTATTGTGACTGAAACGCAATCTCGTAACTTAAAACCGGATTATTTATTAGCGCCCACTCGCCTAAAACGGGAAATGTTGGAATGCTGGCGGGAATATATTATGGGGGGCGGGCATTTGGTTTTTGTTAGCCCTGAACCTTATATTGTTGATGCCAGCAATTACACAACCGAATTTGGTAAATCATTAAGCCAAGGCGATAATTCGGCCAGTGTTGAAACATTACGGGCTATTCTTGATATCGCGGGGGGACCACGCCTCGTCACCGACAATGAAATTAAAAAAGAAGCTGCCTCCGCATAACAAGCCAACGGATCCCGACTTCCGGGCTTAAAATTATCTGATAATTGCATTGCTTATATGTACTAACTATAAAATATAAGCTAAAATCTTAATTCTAGGGCTTACATGGTGCGACTCTGCACGAAGCTTAAAGGATTATGGTCGACGATTACGGATTGATGCACACATTATGACGGATGCACCCACCATTGCTGTAAATCCAGCACAACCAGAAAATGTTTTCGAGCGCGAAGAAACTGTAAGTGATTGGGATCAAGAATATTACCATCCCATTGCAGAAAAATATTACGATGTCGCTGTGCCCGATATGTTACGTGCGATGGGCGCAAAACCAGGCAATCATGTTATCGATGCAGGGTGCGGCCCAGGGGTGCACTCAATCAGGGCTGTAAAATATGGCTGCACAGTCACTGCAATTGATCTATCCCACACGATGCTTGCACACGCAAAAGAGCGCTCGATTAAGGCGGGCGTTGAATCAAAAATTAAATTTCAACAAGATGATTTAACAAAACTTTCCCTCCCCGATAACAGTTTTGACTTTGTATTCAATTGGGGCGTAATTATTCACGTCCCTGACACGATGGCCGCTTTAGACAACCTCACCCGCATCACCAAATCGGGCGGCAAACTGGCTCTTCATATTACCAACGAAAAATCATTAGACTTTTCATTTGAGCGACTTATACGTAAAATATTGAACAAACCCCTTAAGGGCCGAGAAGACACACCCTTGGGCACCGGGGTTTGGTATGAATATAATGATGATAAACTCTGGGTACTGCGCTTTAATGCAAACTCGTTGATTTCAGAAATGAAAAATCGCGGGTTTACAAAAATATCCCGCAATGCCGCAGAATATACTGAACTTCAATGGCGCATTAAAGGCCCGTTCAGGTCAGCTTTGCTATATTTCAATCGCTTAGCCTATAAGCTAAAATTCCCGGCTGCATTGAGCAACACCCAGATCATCATTTTTCAAAAAGATCTTTAAACCATAACCCGGCTTCAGAGATTGAATTTCTCGCCTTTTTATCCCAGTAAAAACTCGATTAATTTTTCACAATAAGCCACGTTAATAAGAGCGTATAAATGTCCGTGGATCGCTAATTTTTCGTATTAAAATTCATGTGAACCAAACCGCAATAAATACGAAAAACCATGACATTAAGTTTAATCATTTGATTTTATTAAATTGATAATAGATATGATGATAACAAAATTTCTATTAAATAGAGGCACATAAAATAAAACTGTTCTGTCAAAGCTCGTTACAGATCACTTTCCAGTTTTGCAATTTTATCTTTCAAACTTTGAATATAAGTTCCTATATTCTTTCCGATAATTTGTAATTGTTGTTCAGTAAACGATATATCTTGTGGCTCGTTCTTATGGCAGGTTTGCGGAATAGCCATATCATATGCCTCATCAACATCAATAGCGTCATTAACAAATTCCATTGCCGCTCTATTATTTTCAATCAATTTACGGGCAACATTAATTTCAGGATAGATTTTTTCAACTTTCAAATCCGGCAGTTGATCACATAGAGGGTCGGAGAAGATTTCACCGGACTTTCCCAAAACCTTGTTAAACTCTTTTTGCATCAACAATTCAGATATTCCTAATGAGCGATTGACCTTTAAACTTGGCGGCACTTTAGAAAGGTTTTCGGTTTGCAAAAAATCAAACAAAATCTGGTCAAGCTCATGGGCATGTGTTGAATAGTTTTTTACGGTCAAAACAATTTTGTCATGATTTCCATAATCTTCAATAAATTTCTTGACGCGAACCGGCATTTTGAATGCTTTGCAATATTGCGCAATAGTATCGCTTCCCCCGCCCCGCTTAATAAATTGTTGATAGCCAGAGGCAACCTGATCAATAGGATTGCGTATCAGCAATAGAATATGGGTTTTCTCGATTTTGTTTTTCTCTAAAAACTCAAAAAACCGATGGCGCGTTTTATTGGGGAGTAAAAATGTAAAAAGAAACTCACTGCTAAAGCATATCTTTTGAGAATGACCAAACCATTTTAGATCATCAAAATCTCTATTATCGCGACTTCCTTCAAGTGCATCAATTAAATGAATACCATTACCGGAAGTGATTTTTCCGGCAACCGCATCTTTCAAACTATTATGGTTAGGGTAATTAATTCCGCTAGAGAGCAAATCTTCACGCGCACTGGCCAAAACCGACTGCATGAAACTTGTGCCCGTTTTTCCGTGTCCAATGTGAAGAAAAAGCTCTCTCATCAATTCTTATTAACTGCCTAAATCACTATAATCATACTCTAACCTACGCATGTTCTAGCTTAAAGTGGTGTTTGTTGGGGTGGTTTTTGTTTCTGCAGGAATAATCGTCACACTCTCACCACATCCACAAGCATCTGTTTGATTGGGGTTATTAAACACAAACCGTTGGGACAGTTTTTCAGTAACAAAATCAATCTGTGTACCGATTAGGAAAAGTATGGCTTTAGGATCAATAAGTATCTTAATGCCGTTTTCTTCCACCACCTCATCAAGGGGTTCAATGGTTGTTGCATAATCCATGGTATATTCCATACCCGCACAGCCACCATTTTTAACGCCAATTTTAACGCCAATATAGTTTTCTTGTGCACCGGCCATAATCTCGCTCACGCGCGCTGCGGCAACATCTGTTAAGGTCACGACCTTGGGACGTTCTCGTCTTGCCATTTTTAACTCCTACATCCAACCTAATTCAAGTTTTGCCTCATCAGACATCCGTTCAGGCGTCCAAGGGGGTTCAAAAGTCATCTCGACGCTAACACTCTCAACACCCTCAACACCGCGAACCGCACCTTCGACCCAGCCCGGCATTTCGCCGGCAACCGGACAGCCAGGTGCCGTCAACGTCATCAACACCGTTAAATGGCGCTCGTCAGAAACGTCCACCTTATAAATCAAGCCCAACTCATAAATATCCACCGGAATTTCAGGGTCATAAACCGTTTTCAACATCCGCACGATGTCTTTGGTCATTTGTTGAAGCTCTTTTTCGGGGATTGTTGATCCGCCAGAAGTCTCGGCTTGTGCGGTTTCAGCTGGTCTAATTTCGGCTTGATCTGCCCCGGCTTGATCTGTTGAAGCACCAGAAAGAGCCCCCCCATCAACTGGTGGTTCTGCTTGCGCATTCAAATCAATAATGTCACGTTGTTCGGTCATACCATACCCTAGCATATATCAATAAACTTAAAAACCAGTGTTTCGACATTGTGATTTACCATTAAATGTAACCTGATATTTCAAAATAACACCTCAAAGAGCGTGATGAAATTAATACATCACTACCCTAACATTTGGTGTGTCTTATGCAGTCCTGCAACCAGCGCATCCACGTCTTCATGGGTATTATACGCCGCAAACGAGGCCCGAGCCGTCGCGGATACCCCAAGACGCTTCATTAAGGGTTGTGCACAATGATGTCCGGCCCTAACGGCCACCCCGGTCCGGTCTAAAATGGCCGAAATATCATGAGGGTGGGCATTATCCATTCCAAAACAGATAATCGGCGCTTTTTCGGGAGATTGGCCAAAAAGCTGCACAAAATTGAGTTTACGCAACTCTTCCATGGCGTGGTTCATCAATGATTTTTCATGAGCCGCAATCTTGTCAACGCCAACACTTTCCATCCATTTTATGGCCTCGCCAAAACCAATCACCTCAATGATCGCCGGCGTACCTGCTTCAAACCGATGGGGCGCATCATTATAGGTCACGCCGTCAACCGTTACGATATCAATCATCTCCCCGCCGCCGCGATAAGGGGGCAGATCATTCAAAACATCTTTTCGGCCATATAGAACCCCGACACCCGTTGGACCGTATAGTTTGTGACCTGTCATCACATAAAAATCACATCCAATCTCTTGAACATCAATTTTTGCATGAACACTCGCCTGACAGCCATCAAACAAAATTTTGGCGCCATGTTGATGGGCAATACGGGTAAACTCTTTTGCCGGTGTTAAAGCCCCAAGCACATTCGACATATGGGAGAGAGCTACAAATTTAGTCCGTTTAGTGAACATATTTTCATAGGCTTGTACGTCAATTTCCCCATCGTCATTAACATCAAGCCATTTTAAAACCACGCCTTTACGCTCACGCAACAAATGCCACGGCACAATATTGGAGTGATGCTCCATCAAGGATAGAATTATTTCATCACCCTCTTGTAAACCGCTTTCACCCTCCAACGCGCCATAAGCGTAAGAAACCAGATTAAACGCATCTGTCCCGCCGGAGGTAAAAATAATTTCTTCTGGCGAGGCTGCGTTAATAAAATCAGCTATTGTCGCCCTTGTCTCTTCAAAAGCTGCCGTAGCTTCATTCGATAAGGTATGTAAGCCGCGATGCACATTTGCATATCCATCTTCCATCACAGTAGCGATTTTATCGATAACTATTTTGGGCTTTTGCGCAGAGGCGGCATTATCAAGATAAACAAGGGATTTACCGTGAATCTTCCGTTTCAAGATCGGGAATTGCGCGCGGATTGCCTCAATATCATACCCCATATTACTCACTTTGCTTTCCGAGACTATCTGACTTTTCAGAAAACAACCATGTTAGTGTTTGCTGGCGAAATAATGCGGCTATATCTTCATCATCAATTTCATCAAACACTTCCCCCACAAAAGCTTCTACAAGCAAGCTACGCGCTGCCACTTGCGTTAATCCGCGTTGGCGCAGGTAAAAAATAGCCTCTTCATCCAAAGCGCCAGAAGTTGAACCGTGTGCGCACAAAACATCATCTGCATAAATTTCAAGCTCGGGTTTATGGTTAATCGTCGCTTGATCAGACAATAGCATGGCATTGGCTTGCATATTGGCATCGGTTTTTTGGCCTTCCCGCTCCACCAGAAACTTGCCTTGAAAAACGCCCATAGCCTGATCTTTTAAAACTGTCTTATGCTGTTGCTCGGTTATACACCCAGCGGCTTCGTGAACAATATGACTGGTTAAATCCCCATGGCGTTTATTGCCTAATAGGGCTGCACTCATCATTTTTGCTCTGGCCTCTTCCCCTTTAAAATGAAGACATGTTTCAAAACGGGCTTTTTGCCCCCCTGACAACAACACATATTGATCAAATTGTGCCTCCGCCTGCAACTCGGCAGCCAGCAGGCTCATATCAACGCCGTCATCCCCGCTATTGCAATAAACCGTACGGTTAAAAGAAGCGTTTTCACCCAAACGAAGTTCCGTTAACAGATTATCGAAATCCACACCTCCTTTATCAAACTCTATGGACTCAATTAGTTTCAACGACCCCCCGCGATCCACAGAAATCAATACCCGCATATGGGATGGTGCGCCCGTAACCGCGCGGCGCAAATGGATCGGCGCATGAATAATAGCATCTTCGCTTACCGTTATGATTAAAGTTTGACCACACAGCGCCGCCGCTAAATTAGCCATAGGGTGATCGCCCACAATATCCATTAGCTTTGGCACATCATCGGTTAGGCGCAAAGTCATACCGTTGGGAACATTATCGCCCCAATGGGGACCTTGTTCATCAAGAGTTATGGTAAAAGCGCCAATCCCTGAAAATAAAGATGGCGTTAGCAAGTGGGCACTATCCGCTTTAGGAGCGTCTTTATTTAAGGCCGTTCGAAAATCCGTCCACTTCCAGGCTTCCATCCGTCGATGGGGCAAACCGGTTCTTGCAAAACTTTCAAAGGCTAATTTGCGATCATCAACATCACTCGTTTGCGCTGCTAATGCAGATAATAAATTAGCCTCAAACGCCGTCGGATTGACTAATAATGGGTTGCTCATTACGCGGCCTCGATAAACTGATCATATCCTGATGTTTCCAATTCTACAGCCAATTCTGGCCCACCAGATTTTACAATCTTACCGCCCGCTAGAACATGCACCCGATCAGGTTTGATATAGTCTAATAAACGCTGATAATGGGTAATCACCAAAAAACTGCGTTTCTCATCGCGTATGGCATTCACAACATCCCCCACCATTTTAAGGGCATCAATATCAAGTCCGGAATCTGTTTCATCCATAATGCAAACTTGGGGCTTAAAGATCGCCATTTGCAACATTTCCATCCGCTTCTTTTCACCGCCAGAAAAACCCACATTAAACGGGCGCTTCAATTTTTCATCAGATAAGCCAACCAATTTGGCTTTCTCACGGATCAATCGCAGAAAATCAGCCGCGGAAACCTCTTCTTCGCCGCGCTCTTTGCGTTGGGAATTAAGCGCTGTACGGATAAAATTCATGGTTGCAACACCGGGGATTTCCATAGGATGTTGAAAGGATAAAAACACCCCGGCCGCAGCCCGTTCATTGGGATCAAGGGTCAGCAAATCAGTATCATTTAAATAAACCCCGCCAGACGTCACTTCATAATCATCCCGTCCCGCAATCGTGTGGGACAATGTCGATTTACCCGACCCGTTAGGCCCCATAATCGCATGTACCTCCCCCGCAGGAACGGTTAGGGATAAGCCTTTCAAGATTTCACTCTCTTCAACGCGGGCATGAAGGTTTTCGATTTTTAACATGGTAGATACACTTCTTTCACTAAATCTGGATTAAACTAAAATTTAGTTTAATCCAAAATACGGGCAATTCCATTCCTCATGAAATTGCCCAGTCTTAAAACATAATCGAGTTAGGCTGTCGCCTCTTTTGTATTTGAAAGCCCAGCAATAGCCGCTTTTAATGCCTCTATACGCGACCCAAATTCAGTATTATCCGGCAGGCAATGGTCCACCCCTAGGCCGGAGAGCACTTTGCGTAAATCAGGTTGCATATTAGAGATAAACAATGTCCTGCCAGCTTCCTTTGCATCACAAGCAACAGTCTCTAGGGCCTTTGCCGCCGTTACGTCTAAAAATGGAACATGCTCAAAATCCAGAACAATCGCCGACGTTTTGTCGGTTATGCTTTGACGAATTTGATAACCTAAATCCGCAGAGGCACTAAAACTAAGCGGCCCCCCAAAATCAAACATTGCCACACGGCCTTGTGCATTGGCCATCAATTCGCTTTCTTCATCACTGATGGAACGCACTTTAGAGTCTTTAATCGCCCCGAGTTGATCATCCGCCATTCTTTTCAAAAAGGCCAAAGATGCCAACACGACCCCAACAGCAACCGCTTGAATAAGGTCGACAAAAACCGTCAACAAAACAACGATGACCATCAAAATCAGATCCCAGCGCGGGCCTTTATGGGCTTTTTTGAAATAGTCCACATCAACAATATCATAACCAACCTTGATCAAAATACCGGCAAGGGCCGCCAACGGAATTTTTGAAGCAACAGGAGCTAGAATTAGGACCACAGCCAAAAGGAAGAGCGAGTGAATCATACCGGAAAGTTTGGTTTGGCCGCCGGTCCGGATATTAATCACCGTACGCATCGTCGCACCAGCACTTGGGATGGCACCAAACATCCCCGCCACAGCATTACCAATACCTTGACCAATCAGCTCTTTATTTGAATCATGGCGCGTTTTGGTCATATTATCGGCAACCAGTGACGTCAACAAACTATCAATCGCACCAAGCAGAGCCAGTGTTAAGGCAGCTGTTCCCACAATCGAGAATGTTTCAAGATTAATATTAGGAATGATAAAGTCTGGAAGCCCTTTAGGAATATCCCCTAATAAAGGGGCCCCTTTAAGCATCAGACTTAAGAGTGTGCCAAAAATCAAAGCCGCCAGCGCGCCCGGAATGATTTTCCCAAACTTGGCAGGCCATAGAAAAATTGTCAGCAATGTCACAACACCAATCGCCAAAGCAGCCCAGTTGGGGTCAGCGATTGCCCCCGGTATGGCCTTTAAAGCTGCGATTGTGCCATTCCCGTCTGGTTTATGACCCAGTAGGCTGGATGTTTGTAGACTGATAATAATAATCCCTATACCACTCATAAATCCAGATATAACCGGATAAGGCACAAGGCGGATATATTGCCCGAGCCTTAGCACACCAAACAATATCTGGATAATACCGGCCAGAACCACGGCCGCAAAAATTAACGGTAAATTACCTGACAGACCCACAAAAACCCCGGCAAAAACAACCACCATGGGGCCTGTGGGGCCCGTAACCTGCGACCCCGTTCCCCCGAAAAAGGACGCCAAAAACCCGACAATGATAGCCCCCCACAACCCTGCACTTGGTCCCGCTTCAGACGCGACACCAAACGCAATCGCCAATGGCAAAGCCACAACACCAGCGGTTAACCCGCCATATATATCCCCGCGCAGGTTGGAGGTATCAATAAATTTAGGCTTGCTAGCCATCGTACTATTCTGGTCAGTCATTATTCAATTCCCGTGTCTTTAAATTCATAGCTCTTAATTCACTGAATTATGGTCAAATGCCTATGGCAAAATTCAAGATTTGCAGTCATCATGATTCATTAATTTTGCAACATCATCAGCATACCGCTCGCTTACGGGCACAAAGTCTTTTTCGCCCTCGTCATAAGCGCCAATCTCACCTGTTTTGATATTATAAACCCAACCGTGAAGCTTTAAATTGCCCGCAGCCAAAGCCACCGCCACACTGGGGTGCGTTTTCAAATGTTGTAATTGCAAGATAACATTTTGTTCCAGTAATTCCTGCATGCGTTCACTCTCGTTCATATCTTTCCCGATATTATCGACAATTTGAACCGCTGCTTTTGAATAGCCAAGCCACTCTTTAACGTGGGGCAAGCTATCCAATCCTTCCGGATTTAATGCCCCTTTCATAGCGCCGCATTCCGTATGGCCGCAAACAACAATATGAGGTATTTTTAACACCGACACCGCAAATTCAATAGATGCTGTCATCCCGCCTGTGTGATTAGTATGAGGGGGAACAATATTACCGGCATTACGGCACACAAACAGCTCACCCGGATCTGTCTGGGTGATCATCGCCGTTTCAATACGCGAATCAGAACAGGTGATAAAAAGGGCTTCCGGTGCCTGACCCGTACTTAGCTTTTCAAACAGTTCTGCTTTTTGGGGGTAGACTTCGGATTGGAAGCGCACAACACCGGCTGCAAATTTAGGCATAGTTAAAATCTCCTATATTCATGGATTATCTTAATTCATGGATTGTTTTCGTAAAACTGTGATACATATTGGTTTACTCAATGGATAGCACAATGGGCGTATTTGCGAATTTTTAATAAGCTTTTCCGATCAAAACTTCGTGTTATCCAGTGTTTTATAGAGTTACTAGCCAGCGCGTTATCCCGCCCGACGCCGCACCCCAGAGCCACGAATAGCCGTACATTCGATTTCAATCTTTGCGTTGATGGCCAATCCTGAAACCGCAACAGTGGTTCGGGCCGGAGGATATTCGGGAAAGAATGTCCGATAGACCTCATTCATTTTCGCAAAATCTTTTATGTCCGCTAAAAATACTTGGCATCGCACAATATCTTCATGACCCGCATTAATGGTTGCCAAAGTTGCGCCTATATTTTCCAATGTCTGCTTCGTCTGCGCTTGAATACCTTTTGGTAATTCGCGCGTTTGCGGATTATCGCCCAAATGACCTGCCAAATAAATGCGCCCATCGATTTCCACCACAGACGAAAAAGGAGGCGTTTGGACCTGAGGTCTTACTTGTTCTTGTGTTTGGGTTTGAGCTTGTGAAAAACCCGCCCACAAAATTAGCGAGAAAACTATGCTAGAAAAAATTGGTAAACGTATCATTATAAACATCCATGTTCTTGTTGCGATCCATAAGCGGAAACGAGTTGATGGTCTTGCCCATAAACAATAAAGACAGAGACCGTTATCGAGCAAGCCAAATTACTGGCCCCTCGTTGGTATAATATTTCACTATCAAACACCCTTTCACTATAAAATCTTGTATACTCGGTAGACGGGATTAGTTTAAATCCCGATTTTTTAAGTTTTTTCTCAACCAAAGACAAGTCATCACCAACAGCAAATACACTGGGGATCAAACTCGTCCGCACGCCCCAATATCGCGCATTTTCGTCATGACGCACATATTTGACAATCGGGTTTAATTCCAGATCAGGGCGATAAAGCCCAAAAGCTAAAAAAGTCACGATAATAACACTCAATATCAAAACCGTTAGCCCAACAAATTTTATAAAGCGCAATATCATTTATTCTACTGTCAAAACCTCTCATAATCCGCAAAATGGATTCCCGCCTACGCGGGAATGACAAAATCTGGCATTAACACTAACCGTCACCCCCGCGAAGGCGGGGGTCCACATTTGAAAATTTCTTATTAAGAGATATAGCAATCTCTTCGCTCATTCCTCTTTTGCCTTCCTCATCTTCCGGACATGTAAAAATAGACGGACCATGGCGCGGCTTATGACGTCGTTTTTTTGAACCATCAGCACAAAGTTCCTCATCATAATAACCAATTCCTGCGCAAGCTGATATTAACAAAATTGCAACCATCAATAAAAATTTATTCACTGCATATTCTCACACAATCTAACACTTACAAATCTATCTGCTCCGTACACTGGATTCCCGCCGACGCGGGAATGACAAAATCAGAAATATACACTATCTGTCACCCCCGCGAAGGCGGGGGTCCATGCCTCCATCTCAACAACAATTTCTATTCAACATAAATTCACACTTAAAACCGTTCCTTACAGATCTATCTACTCCGCATACTGGATTCCCGCCTGCGCGGGAATGACAAAATCTGGCATTAACACTATCTGTCACCCCCGCGAAAGCGGGGGTCCATTACTCGATAATGCAATTGATTTTCGAATACAGACATTACTGACGCTAAACCATCAACAACACACACATACGCGCATTGGAAACACCTCATTATGGATTCCCGCCTGCGCGAGAATGACAATTGAAAGAGAAACGAGATGAGAAAAGCAATCACCCCACACTGCCTTCCAGACTTACGCTAACCAATTTTTGTGCTTCTACAGCAAACTCCATAGGGAGCTCTTGTAAAACTTCCTTACAAAAACCATTTACCAATAAAGCAACCGCTTCTTCTTCCGTTAGGCCGCGTTGCATGCAATAGAACAACTGATCTTCCGACAGGCGGGAGGTCGTGGCTTCATGTTCCAATATTGCACTGGGGTTTTTACTTTCAACGTATGGCACCGTATGGGCCCCGCAATCACCGCCAATCAACAAACTATCGCATTGGGTGAAATTACGAACCCCGCTTGCCTTGCGGTTTACCGAAACAAGCCCGCGATAGGTGGAATTGGATAATCCCGCTGAAATTCCCTTTGAGATAATGCGCGATTTCGTATTTTTGCCCAAATGGATCATCTTGGTGCCTGTATCCGCCTGCTGATGATTATTGGTTATAGCAATGGAATAAAACTCCCCTTGGGAATTATCACCTTTTAAAACGCAAGATGGATATTTCCACGTTACCGCCGATCCGGTTTCAACTTGGGTCCATGAAACTTTGGAATTTACGCCCCGACAATCAGCCCGTTTGGTTACAAAATTATAAATACCGCCTTTGCCGTCTTTATCGCCGGGATACCAGTTTTGGACCGTGGAATATTTAATTTCTGCATTATCTTCAATCACTAACTCAACCACCGCCGCGTGCAACTGGTTTTCATCGCGCATGGGCGCGGTGCACCCCTCCAGATAGGAAACGTAAGACCCCGGGGCCGCAACAATTAAAGTGCGTTCAAACTGTCCCGTATTAGCTTCGTTAATCCGGAAATATGTTGAAAGTTCCATTGGACAACGCACACCCTCGGGCACATAAACAAAAGTACCGTCAGAAAAAACCGCAGAATTTAACGTCGCAAAAAAATTATCCGTGGCCGGCACAACAGTGCCTAAATATTTTTTTACCAATTCAGGGTGCTCAACAATCGCCTCGGACATGGACATGAATATCACGCCCGCTTTTTTCAACTCGTTTTGAAACGTTGTCGCCACCGACACACTGTCAAAAACCGCATCAACAGCAACTTTCGGCTTGTCTGCGCCGCTTCGCGCTTCAGCGGCGGATCCGGCTGCCCCCTCAACACCCAGCAAAACCTCGGCTTCGCGCAAGGGAATACCCAGTTTTTCAAAATCCGCCAAAATCTCCGGCGGCACATCATCAATTGACTCATATTTCGCGCCTGATTTAGGCTCGGCATAATAATAGGCATCTTGATAATCAATTTCAGGATAATCGACCATCGCCCATTTTGGTTCTTCCATTTTCAACCAACGACGATAAGCCTCAAGACGTAACTCCAGCATCCATGCCGGTTCGTCCTTCTTGGCGCTGATAAAACGAACCGTATCTTCGGACAAACCCTTTGGGGCCTTTACAGATTCAATATCCGTAGTGAACCCATATTTATAGGTTTCCAGCGATTTCGCCGTGTCAACGGTTGCCTGATCTATGCTTGCTTTTGCTTCTGACATTTTTGAACTTTCGATTTCTAGAGCAATCTTTTCGGTATAAAATTATGAGCCATTATTCGAGATCATAATCACAGTGTTTTTACATTTTAAAATAAGGCTGAGCACAATAAGGCTGAAGAAGATCATGCCGCCCCTCTTTCTTGCACCCGCGCATAAGCCTTGGTCCATGCGCGGATAAACCCGTCTACGTCCTCTTGGGTGGAAGTTGCTCCAAGGGACACACGGATCATTGAGGTTACCAACTCACCCTCAACGCCCATGGCCAATAATACTTTACTGGCGGAGGCCTTGCCCGAAGAACAGGCCGATCCAGAAGAAACAGCAACCCCTTCAAGGTCTAATGCCATCACTTGGGTTTCCGAAGAAAATCCGGGGGCCGAAAAACATAAAGTACCGGGCAAACGATCACATCCATTGCCCCAAACATGGGCCCCATGATCTTGTACAGTTTTTTGCATTTGGTCTCGCATGTCTTTTATTTCAGTGGCCTTGGCAAGGCTTCCGGCAGCCAGTTCACACGCTTTACCAAACCCTGCAATCGCTGGCACGTTTGAGGTCCCCGCCCTTCGGTTCATCTCGTGGCCACCGCCGCGCATAACCGGCTCCAAGGCCAAATTAGGACGGATAATCAACGCGCCAACACCGATAGGGCCGCCAAATTTATGTCCGGTCATCGCCATCATGTCAGCGCCAAGCATGACAAAATTAACGGGAATTTTCCCCGCCGCTTGTGCCGCATCCACAAAAATTAATCCGCCCGCATCATGGATTATCGCCGCCGCTTCAGCCACAGGCTGAATAACACCGGTTTCATTGTTCGCCAGCATTAAACAAACAAGGAACCGGCCTTCATTTTCAAGGTTATACCCTTCAAGGCGGGCCTTAAGCCAATCAAGGTCCACCAGTCCGCTTTTAAGGGCGGGAATAATTTCCACAGGCACGCCAGTGGTGGCCGCATTTTCAAACACCGCCGGATGTTCAATCGCGCTCACAAAAATGCGTTTAACATTACCCTCACCCACATCATCAGTGCACACACTACCATGAAGCGCGTAATGAATGGATTCTGTTCCGCCACTGGTGAAAATAACACCGTTCACCGGTCCATTAATAAATTGACGTAATTGCTCGCGGGCATTTTCTACAATCGCTTTTACTCCGCGGCCTTCTGCGTGAACGGAAGATGCATTCCCTTTAATAGACATGGTGGCCGCAACAGTTTCAATAACTTTAGGGTGAACGGGCGCGCTCGCATTATAATCCAGATAATATCGCGACATTAAACAATAACCTCCGATTTCGACGGGGCCGCCATTATTGTCTGCGTCACAGGCCGATCAGGCACATTAATGCTGGCCATGCCTAAAACACGTTTTTGCAACACATCATCAAGCGTTACCGTGTTAAGAAAAATCTCGATCTGACGGCCTAATTCATCCCAAAGATCATGGGTCATGCACCGCACGCCGGTGCCTTGACAACCGCGATCAGAACCCGGTGTACAGGCTTTGGTGACGATTTGCTCGTCCACCGCAGCCACAATTTGTGAAATCCGGATTTGCACCGCTTCTTGAGATAAACGATATCCCCCTGAAACGCCGCGCTCACTCACCACTAATCCGCCGCGCCGTAATTTACCGAAAAGCTGTTCAAGATAGGTAATCGAAATACCCTGACGCAAGGCAATATCCGACAATGGCACGGGAGCATCATCCTTCGCATTCGCCGCAATATCGACCATTGCAGTGACGGCGTATCGACCCTTAGTGGTTAATTTCATGATGAACTCTTA
>CALLPQ010000013.1 GCA_938015425.1 uncultured Parvularculaceae bacterium
TGGGAGATCGGTGATCTTTGCGAAGAAGCTGAAAGCTTTATCCGTTCCATGGAAGATAAACGTGAAAAACGGGTGGCCATGTTAAAATCACTACACAGCCAGTTACCGGCGATGTTTGCTGAAATTGCCCGTTTGTGTGCTGGTGCTGCTGCATAAGTTCAGCCGTTAGATTATGTCCAGGTTTATGTCCAGGTTTGTGTCTAGGTTTGCTACTCTAATCTCCGTTTATAATTCTGGAGTCAGGCTTTAGGTATGTAAGCGGATTTGCATTATTGATGCTTTTATTATCAAAAAATTCTTTCAATCCGTTAGCGCTGCGCATAGATTGCAGCCATGATAAAAAACAACTCTTCAAAAGGCCGCTCTAAAGGGCCATCCCAGCGTCAGTTACGAGCAGGAGAATTGATCCGCCATTCATTGGTGGAGATTTTACGCCGTGATGGTCTGCGTGAGCCAGCGCTTTCTGGTGTGTCGGTCACAATCAGCGAGGTTAAAACCTCACCCGATCTGAAGTTGGCAACAATCTATTGCATGCCCCTAGGCGGTGTTCATGCAGGCATAGATGAAGATGAAATCATTAAAGCGCTTAATTCGGCCTCTCCGCATATTCGCACCCTTTTGGGGAAAATGATCGAAATGAAATACACACCGGCTTTGACTTTTCGCAAAGATGTTTCTTTTTCCGAAGCGGGGCGAATAGATGCGTTATTGGCGCGGCCCGAAGTTGCGCGGGATCTGGAAAAAAACAGCCCCCCCGATGGTCTTGACGAAAAAGACCAGACTTGACGGTGAGGGGCATAATGCGTCATTAAAAACTTTGAACAGAAATTTATATTTAGGTCTTTATTCAAGTTTGGCGGCGATGGTTTCGCAAATTTTTTAACTAATTTTATCATGGCATATTTTATCAAGGCATATTATGGGTAGACGGAAAAAAGGCCGGCCAATCTCTGGCTGGATTATTCTTGATAAAGACTATGATGTTGGCTCGACAGAGGCCGTTTCAAAAATACGGTGGCTTTATCAGGCCCAAAAGGCCGGCCATGCCGGTACTCTAGACCCCCTTGCAACGGGCATATTACCCATCGCCCTTGGGGAAGCTACGAAGACCGTTCCTTATGTGATGGAAGCGCGCAAGACATATCGTTTTACCGCCAGATGGGGTGAGGCCACCAATACGGATGATGTGGAAGGGGAAATTATTGCCACAAGTGATCATCGCCCGGAACGTGCGGATATTGAAGATATACTTGAAGATTATATAGGGGAGATAGAGCAAACCCCGCCGCAATTTTCAGCCGTTAAAATAAAAGGACAGCGCGCTTATGATTTGGCGCGGGCTGGCGACGAGGTAAAAATTGAACCGCGATGGATTACCATTCACTCCTTGAAACTCATTGATATGCCCGATCAGGACCATGCGATTTTTGAGGCTGAAACCGGCAAGGGCACTTATGTGCGGGCTTTGGTGCGCGATATTGCGGAAGATTTGGGAACAAAGGGACATATTAAAGATTTACGGCGAACCGCTGTGGGTCCGTTTACACAAGAAAATGCGCTAACGGTTACTGATATTGAAAAACTTGAGGGGCAAGAGCGCGATGATTTGATTGCGGGGCTTGATCTGGCGTTGACAGGGCTTCCCGCCACGTCGCTTGACGGGCCACAAGCGATGCGCATCCAGCGGGGGCAAGAAGCCATTGTATCAGCCAGTCAGGCAAAAGGGATCAGAGTAGATAATGTAGGTTTTGTTGAAACCGTTTTTGCAACTATGCATGGTCAACCCGTTGCCATCTGCTCATTAGACGGATTAAAATTAATACCTGTAAGAGTTTTTAATCTGGTTGATTAGGTCTTGATTATTATTGTTCGGTTACTTTGTCTTGCTTACATTTATCTTTGTAAATTTTAAAAATAAAAAACCCGCCTCGTCATTTTGCGAGGCGGGTTTGTTTTAGGTTTTTTTCATTTTTGATCTAATGCTAGCCAGCCAAATTGCTAGAAGACCAGCCAACAAAATCATAAATGTTGATGGTTCCGGCACGTCCGTTGGCGGCGGCCCATCGGGAGGGGGTCCCTCTGGCGGAGGTCCCTCAGGAGGTGGCGCATCAGGAGGTGGCCCCTCTGGTGGCGGTCCTTCAGGTGACGGTCCTTCAGGCGGTGGTCCTTCAGGCGGTGGTCCCTCAGGTGGGGGGCCATCAGGACTCTCTGGATTATTTGGTGTATCTGTAGGCGGAGTACCTGGCGGCGCAGGAATGTTGGCAGGTGGGAAAAACCGCGTATTGAAGAACACCGGATTGGTGGGGGGAAACTGACCAAAGTTAAAATCATTCTCTTCTCCTGGTTCTAACGGATCGATAGGACTAGGAAGTGAATTTAAACCGGGAGAGGTCGCCCGCCGCGTTAATGGTATATCGCTAGGAGAGTAAGCTGCGATACGCCGGGGAACGGGGCGGGCATCTAAAAAGACCGGGTGGGTCTCCTTGTTGCCGCCGATTTACTTGATTTCTGGCCTTCGCCTTCGCCGCAGCACCCACAATTTACGACAATGTCGTTGCGGATGTCACCGACTGCTCTGGCGTACCAATCTATAAATTCCTTATCGTTTGCTTTACCATTCGAGGAACCTGCGTCATTGTTTTTTTCAAAAACGCTTGTCCCTACAATAGCGCCAGCAATAATTAAGGATGCAATAATATTTGCAACACCATTACCCATATTCATACCTCACTTGGGCTTCACTCGGGCCAAAATGGCCCTCATTGGGGAAATCCCGTACTAATAACTAGACTTAGCTATAAGTCGTCCCAATTATCATGCCAACGAAATGGCTTTGAATAAAGGGTAATTACGCAGCAGTGTGTGTGATTCACATCATAATTGGGCAATCTGGGGCGAATCAAGGTTTGATAAACGTACCTATAGGGGTGTTTTCTACTGGGTTTTAGGATCTTTCAGGAATATTGTATCGGCGTGATACAATTATTGTGCTGGGGGCGCTTATTTTTTGGGGATATTTTTATTTTTTCCGAAAATTAGGCTGTTTTTAGGGTAAATAGGGGAAATATGTGCTGAATTAACACAATTTAGGAATTGCGCATCCATATCCTACAGAATAGGCTACCAAATGGATGGGGACCATGATAATCTTTTGTTAAGTATTATAAAGGCGTTGCAAGAATAGTGGGTAAGGTATGAAAACTGGTGATACCGGTCTGAACCTTATAAAAGGGTATGAAGGATTGCGTATGGCGGCCCATTACGCGCCATGTGAGCAATGGTCCGTAGGATATGGACATACATCCACTGCCCGTCATGGGATGAGTGTTACCGAAGCGGATGCTGAACGCCTTTTAAAAGACGATGTCCAGCCACTAGAAGCGCTATTGGCTGAAACCGTCCTAGCCCCCATTAACCAGAATGAGCATGACGCGCTTGTGTCTCTAATTTTTAATATTGGAGAAGATAATTGGCGTCGTTCAACTGTGTTACGCAAGCTTAACGAGGGTGATAAGCTTGGGGCGGCCGCAGCATTTGAAATGTGGACACGGGCGAAAGTCAATGGGGAGCTCGTAGCTCTTGATGGACTTATTCGTCGACGTGCCGCGGAAAAATCTTTATTTCTTATGCCGACCGATGCTTCATTGGTGGTGCCTACCAGCGATGTATTACCGGCAAAAGAGTGTGAGTTGATGTTGGCCAGTGAGGACGAAGTCGTCTCCATTCCCCTGTTGGATGTGGAAGAGGTAAAAGATCAACACAACCAATCTTTATCGATTGAGGAACGTGCGGCCAGATCACGGGCACTTTATGCGGCGACCCAGTCTTTATCTGGTGATCCTACCAAGATGATTATTTCTAAAGCTGAAGAATATGCCGATATGGGAGTAACCATTGGTGCGGTTTTAGCGGGATTAATGGCTTTTGCGATGACTGTTATCGGCGCGGTGTTGTTGATGGGGCAACAATTCCCAGATATATCGGCGAAATTAGGATTGAGCTATGACCGTATGGCTTTGTTGTTCGAAAGCCTTCCCATGTGGTTGGCGGGTCTTGGCGCGGCCATGTGTTATTTTATTTTCTATATTCTTGTTAAACGCTCTGTGCGTCACGATTTAAAACGTCAACGTCACCGCGAAGTATCGCGGCTCAGAGTAGCGAAATAAGCGTAGCTAAATAAGCGTAACGAAATAAGAGTGGCTAAATAAGAATAACTAAATAAGCCTTTCAATTTCATTTTAAAATAATCAGCCTGCGTTATAATCATATAATACATACTAAACCTGTGTCTTAAATTCATTAAGCTTGTTTTATTTTGCCGAGCGCCAAAGTTTCCACAGGATGTGGGTTTTTCATTTCGTATTCCCCAAAGCGCTTTATCAAGTCAGTATGACTTTGCATTTGATAAAATTGAGTGTTGGTAGCCAGAGCGTTGAAGCCCTTGCGGATTGGGTGAAGTTGCGCGTTGCATCCAATAAAAAAAGTGGTTTTGGCGCATTGCATAGTCACGTCACGCGTATGCATCCACGAAGAGAGGCGGAGCTGTTAGAGGGAGGGTCAATCTATTGGGTCATAAAGGGTGTTGTGTTGTGCCGGCAAAAACTGGTTAGAATTGACCGCCAGATTGGGGAGGATGGTGTCACTCGCAGTGCTTTGATGATGGAACCCAAATTAATCCATACACAGCCGCAAATGCGCCGTGCCTTCCAGGGGTGGCGTTATTTGAAAGAAGAAGATGCACCACTGGATATAAATGATGGGCAAAACCAAGCCATCCCCCCTGAACTGCATATGGAGTTGGCGCAATTGGGGCTTTTATGATCCATTTGGTAATTTAAGTGCAGTCAAACAGGGGCTAGTATAAGCTAATGGGGCTGGCTTAAGGGGGTGTTTTGTGTATAATTCAGGAAATTATATAAGGGCAGAGCAATGGACATTAAAGTGGGTAGCCTTTTGGGTGGCTTTGTGGGCGTGGTTGGTGCGACCAGTGCAGCCTTCATTTCCGGGAATGATCTGACGGGGAAACGATCATCGGCATCTTCACTTAGCGAGCAACATTTTTGTATGATTAATGATGCCCCTTTCTTTAATGAATTAAAAAAAGGGCAGTGTTATTCGGGGGCAATTTTACCCCAATTATATAAGCGGGACATCATCGATAATCAGGGAAACTCGGTTATTGTCACCATGTCATCCCCGCCAGCCTCTAGTGAAGCCTCTGATAATTGCCGTACTTGTAATGATTATTTGCGGATGACCCGCCTTGGTTGGTTTGCATTGACTAATCGTGACCAGCGCCGGGAGGAGTTCTTTTATCGTGCTTGCGGAATGTTGGAGTATTTGGAAAAAGGGGAGAAAGCCGAACAAAGTTTTTTCTCATCTTCAACCCTGAATGAAATTGATGCAGGGGCTATCAATAGGGCAAGTTTGCCGCAATTATCGGTTAGCGAGTCGGGCGCCACTGCGAATGGAAATGAGAATGTCGATCAGGAAGTTGGTTCATCACGTCAAGGGGAGACTTTGCGCCAATCAGGTGACGGCAGCTGGAAACTATCAATGCGGACCGCGTTAGGAACGCAGCATCTTACCATCCAACCTCTTTCCAGAGCTGATTTCAATGGGGATTCCGTTGAAGACATTTTGGTCTTTATCCACGCGGGCCTCGAACAGGGGACGGCTATTAATGGCACTTTGGGTTTACTAACAAAAACATCATCCGATGGGGCTGTTCAATTTGTTGCTCAATCGAGTTCCTAATTTGGTTGTTCAGTCGGTTTGAGGCAATTGCTTTGGTTGTTCCTTGCTCTAGAAACTGAATCAAAACCCAAAACATATTCAGCTGACTGTAAATCAGACGTTCATTTCAACAGTTTTATACGTTTACGGCTCTATACCTAAAGCTAAAAGCCTTATACGTATCGGCTTGGGGCCAGCGAACGTCTGAATCACTAACTTTTAGGTCTTCTCTCGCTTTTTCGATTAGGGTCTTATGAGGCCAATTTTAGACCAAATTATGTTGCAATAGCATCACATGTGGCAATAATGAGGCACACTATTACGGGAATTCGATTATTCTTATTGACCCTTGATAGGGGTTTTTGTTTACTGGAATTGTAAAACGCACGCAGAGGCGTAGGGGGCTGATCGTTTCTGGGAAGAAGCGCAAAGAAAAAATCCGCAGCGCGCTTATCCGCAGCAGCGGATTTTTTTATGGAAAATCGAACCGCTTTCGTTTGTAGGCTTGGGCTGCGAGGGTGCCCAGATTATTTACAGATAATTTCCATGATCACTAAGATAGCCCTTTATGGCGCTTCAACCAGCTGGATTTTTAAGCATCGAAATATTTAAACAAAGTGTTTTCAAATTCAGATTGCAGGCCAGACCAATCATACTCTTCCGCCATTTTCCGGGCATTTTGCGACATGGATAACCATTCTTCATCTGTTTGTGTAATGATTTTTTCTATATGTTTTGCAAAAGCTTCCGGTGTTCGTTCCTCGCATAAAGAACCGGTTTGATCCGTCACTATTTCCGGTGATGCGCCGGCAATGGTGGCGATAACCGGCGTTCTGCAGGCCATGGCCTCCAGCAAAGGAAGGCCGAACCCTTCATGGTGACTTGTGAATAACCATGCATCGCATGCACTATAGATATCACTAATTTTATCTTGCGGTGGTTTGAGATAAAACTCTGTCCCTTCGGGTAAAGGGAGTTCACTATCGGGGGGGTGGGCCCCGAAACATATGACTTTAAGGTTAGGTATTGTTTTTTTCAAGATTTCAATAGACTTAAAACCTAAATCAACATTTTTTAACCTTACAGATGAATACAGTATACCGACGGTTGGGGTTTCATTTTTTTGTCGCTCTGGTGCGTTAAATTTTTTTGTATCAACACCATTAGATATCAAATTGCATCGTGATAGAGCTCCTTTTTGAAAAGAAGACGGCGATAATTTTTGACGCTTAGAAACTGCATCTACCTTTTCGCATAGCCATTGACATACCCCTAACTGGATAAATGGATAACGATAAGTATCTTCAACGATTTTAGGGTCTGTGACAGAGGGAAATAAAGGTTCGTACCCTTGAATAAAATAGACTTTTTTCCCTTTTACCAGAGGAAAATCCTTTATCCATTGGGCCGTAAGCCAAAAAGTTGCAACAATAAAGTCGGCGTCAGGAACATCTTCTGGTTTGGGTCCATTGGGGCGTCTAATAATGATAGGAGGGGTATCCTCATTATCGAAATGATCGGTAATGACCGAGTTTTTAGGGAACGAGCGTTCTTTGATAATTGCACGGGCGATGGGTCTTATATTTTTGGGAAATTTTTGATGCAGGGTATCCACGCCGATAATTGTAACATGATGGCCTGCTCTTTTTAAAAACCCCGCTTGCTTGGCGATAATGCGACTGCCACCAGATAAATCTGGATTGCAGACTATAAAAGTGACCTTCATTTTATTTGTCATTTTTATTACCTATAGTATTTAGTTTTGGTTGCGAGTTAACCGAATTTAACCTTATTGTTACTGGATATTATTTTACTGTAATCATGATAATTGCTGCGATTATGGCAAGGCAGGCAATTAATGATTCTCTTACCTTGGAATGTTTTAAAAGATGTTTAGTAAAATACCAAGAGATAGGAACAGAAGAAAGATAGGATAGGGTTGAAAATACAATTGCGGTTTTTTCGTTGGTTAAATTATAAACAATAGGTGTACCGATCATCATAACAATTGGCGGTAAAAGTGTGATATAGACCATGTTAAGGCTCTTACCCTCAGCGATAACAAGAATGTTGAGAAGGCGATACGGCAATAACAAAATAATGATTGAGAGATATTTTAGATAAATACCGACTTGCGCAAAATTTTCTGGATAAAGTATACTGAACACAATATCCGAAAATAATAATATACCGGAAAAAATAATGGCGCAGGCTACATCCAAAGCCAATCGAAATGTAGAATAGGAATTTTTTAATTTTTCCGGATTTTCACGCATAACTTCCGATAAGGCCGGAAGGGCAATACGGGTTAAAACAATATCCATTAATGATACAACGATGATTACCCAAATTGTTGCAACGGCGTAGAGACCAAAATTAGTGCTGTTCATTAGGGCACCAAAGATCAGTTGATCGCCACGTTGTGTGAGAAAGCCGAAAAACGAAGCAATAATCAGCCATTTGCCAAAGTCGAATAATTCTTTGAAATAATGTTTGTCGAACTCGAACCCGATTTTGGGCCCTGCAATAAATAGATGAGAGCCCACAGTCATAAAGCCGCTAGCCATCAACATGCCGACGATTAGGGAAAAAGGGCCAAAGCCGATATAAATAGCCGCAAGGATGGTGACAAATCCGATGACTTGGCTGGCAATTTCCAGAATGACCACTCGTTCCATTTTTAAATCACGCTGACATAAAATAACTTTTAAGGAACGGAACCCCTCAAAAAAAGACGTCACGCCGACAGCGATAATGAAATAAGGTAATCGCGGGTCGGAATATACTGCCTTAATGTCAAAAACCCCCCTTGGTTGAAGCAGGGCAGTGACGCCAGCGACCATAAAAATAATTGTCGCGATTAAACAGGCTCTGAGGATTTGCGTAACAAAAGCAGTCGAAAGGAACTTTTTATCATCAATGGAGGCGGATCTGATAACGCTGGTATTAATGCCCAGATCAGACATCATAATAATCAGAATTTGTAATGATATGGCAATGGCCACCAAACCGAATGCCTCGGGCACTAATAACCGTGTCATTGTCAGATTGGAAACCAGACGAATGGCTTGGCTTAAACCGAACCCTAGAATAGACCAGCTGCCAGCCAGTTTAACGCGGCTAACCAGACTGGGCCTTGCTATGGGGTTGTTTGTTTCTACCATGAGCGCTTTTAAAATGTTGCCTTACAAATAGGCTTCATTATTGAAGCTTTCTTTTGCTAGCTAGATAAATATTTAAGCCATTTTATGGCAATCTGCTTTACATACCTTAAAGACTTGAAGATAAAGCGATTTTGGCCATAAAACAGCCTTTAGAGAGATGAATTTGCCCGTAAAGTCAAATCGCGCTAGGGGTAACATCGTTAAGTATATTGGAAGTGCGTTTTGTTAAATCTCGTTAAAGCCCTTGCTGTTATTCTCCCTGTGATCTTTATCGTGTTTTTTGCAGCGCGGTTTGTGTTTGCTGATATTGTTAATCCGCGCCGAATGGATAAATGGGGCGCATTATTTGCGGGCGTTACGATATTAGGGTTTTTACTGCCTAATTTCTGGCTTATGCTGGTG
The DNA here is from genome assembly GCA_938015425.1 of uncultured Parvularculaceae bacterium. Classification (GTDB taxonomy): domain Bacteria; phylum Pseudomonadota; class Alphaproteobacteria; order Caulobacterales; family Parvularculaceae; genus CALLPQ01. The sequence continues at coordinate 9,303 of CALLPQ010000013.1, forward strand.
AGCTTAGCCCTTATATTGATGTTCTTTGTGATCTTTCGCCTCGAACCTAATCTGCCGGCTTTGTTTGCGCTTTTGGTGTGTGCGTTGCCACCGCAAGAAAGGCCAATTCCCGGCTTTGGCGGTATTAATCAACTTTTTGCCATTTCCCCTCCGCTCTTGATGTCCATTATCATTTTATTGGCGGGGCTGTTTTATACAAGGCGCATGGGCGCAAAGTTAAACGGAATTATCATTACGGACCTGTTTATGTACGGGTTTGTGTTGGTTAGCTTTGTTCTGGCTTTTCGGGATACGAGTTTTACGGATGGTTTGCGTGCCGTATGGTTGGTCTTTGTGTCAGTCTTCTTACCCTATTTTATCTTTAGCCGCTGGGCCAAGACAATGGAGGAGATCAAGGTTATCTGTGTGGCTATCTTGGTGCCTTTACTGGCTTTATCGGCCATGGCCTATCTTGAAACGGTCTTTAAGTGGCATTTCTATGAAATGCCTGCTGCGAATTGGCATGATTTAAAGATAGCCCTATATTCCTATCGGTCCGGTTTCTTGCGGGTTTATGCGTCTATTACGGGACCGATTGAATTTGGCTTTTTGTTGATGATCGCCATGAGCCTTGCATTTGCGGTTAAAGGGAGCGGCGTTTCGAAGAAACTGAGTACCATAGGAATTTTGGGGATTGCAGGCGCGTTATTATTGACATTTTCACGTGGCCCATGGTTTGGGGCTATTTTGATGATAGGAATGTTTGTTATTTCAGGACCCAAAGGGTTAACCCGCGGCTTCCTTGCCGGTGTTGCCGGGATGTTCGGATTGGTAATATTGGCATTGTCTCCGATGGGAGATCAGGTGTTATCGTTACTGCCCTTCTTTGGAGACTTGGACGCGGGCGGAGGTACATATTCCTATCGGCAGAAATTATTCGAAAACGGCCTGGAAGTCATGTTGCAAAACCCCTTATTTGGCTCTGCTAATTTTTACGATAATCCGAAAATTCAAGAACTTGTTCAAGGGCAAGGGATTGTTGATCTTGTGAATAGTTATATTCAGGTGGGGTTAGCAAAGGGCTTTGTGGGGCTATTTTTATTCGTTGGGATATTGTTAACTTCTATCTTTGCAGCATGGCGGGCGATGCGCATTTTAGCGCCGATTTCTCTTGAAATGTCTGGATATGCGCGTGCTTTCTTTGCGGCCATGATCGGTGTGTTGTTGGTTATCGCTACCACCAGTTCCATTGCGCAAGTGCCAATTTTTTATTGGTTGCTTGCAGGTTTATGCGTTTCTATTCGGCGGCTTGCCTTTATTGCAAAACGTGATGGCTTTGAAGCGGTAGCGGGTGCCACTTTTAACCGTGGAGATAAACCGGTTAAAGGTAAGAATGATCACCGTGATAGCTCCATAAGGGCAGCGCGTGGAGGGAATGGCGATAAAGCTGGCTTCGGGGAAGGCGCTGTCAAACCCGAAGATCAAGATGCGGAAGCATTAGCGCATCAAAAGCGCAATGAAGACCGAAAACAGGCTGCCCAGATGCAATCGGTGCCGGCTCATTTAAGGCAATATCAAATTAGAAAACCTGAAAACGCGTCTTCTGGTAAAGCTTCTTCAGGAAAGCCCACAAAAGGGGATAAGAGTTAAACTACTCTTCCATGATATTGCTGCCATCTGTAAGGTTTGAAGTTTCTCAGAGCCTGAAACAAAAATCGTTAAACGCCTTCAGCAGGTTGTAAATCAGACATTCATTTCAACAATTTCACACGGTTTCGGCTCTAATTCTTTCAAGTGAGAGCCTGAGGTGTAACGCGTTGGGGCAAACTGACGTCTGATCCACTGCTTTTTATATCTTCTCTCGCTTTTCCGTTTAGGCTCTTAGGCTTATGTAATAACGTTTATATCTTTACGGCTTTTTATCGGGTTTTTAAAAATAGGCTTTTCTTTGAGGCCTAATAGGGTACCTTATGTTTCAAGATTAATGAGTCGAACCTTGGTGAACGGCTTGATAGTTTAAGGTCCTAATTATTTAAAATCTAAACTGTTTAGGCCCAAGTCAGCTTAGTTTATCATTATAGTTACATCACTGAAAATTTTTCTAAACCCTAACCCTTTCAACGATGCGAAATTAACAAACCAGAATTTAGCCACACAAGACGGAGCATATTATGCAAGTTACCTTTTCCAAAGCTGCCATGCCAAAAACAGGCGCCATCATCATCCCTTGTTTGGAAGGGGCGTATGAAACGAAAGCGTTCAAAGCTGTTGATAAGACAACAAAAGGGGCTTTGGTACGGGCAGCAAAAGCGGGTAACTTTCAAGGAAAAAAAGGCCAAGTGCAACTGGTGGTTGGCCCCGCAGGATTTTCAAACGGTCATATCGTTTTAGTGGGCGCCGGTAAGGCGAGTGATTTTTCTTTAAATATTGCCGAGGAAGTAGGGGGCAATGCTCTGGCTAAAACCATTGGCCTTAGAGAAAAAGCGCTCTTGATTATGATGGACCATTTTGAAGTGGAGGGAGTTTGCTCCGCCGCTATTGCTGCACATATGGCGTTTGGTGCGCGTCTTCGCGGATATCGTTTTGATCATTATCGCACGACTTTGGAAAAGAACGAGAAAATGATCATTACAAAGATTGGTATCTATAATGCCGATTCTGGTGCGAAAGCAGCCTATCATGATCTAGATGCTTTGGCGGAGGGTATTTTTCTGACCCGCGATCTTGTTTCCGAACCTGCTAATATTCTCTATCCTGAGAGTTTTGCCCAAAAATGTCGTGCTTTGGAAGAGCTTGGCATAAGGGTTAAAATTCTTGGCGAAAAGGAAATGGAAAAACTTGGCATGGGCTCGCTTTTGGGTGTCGGGCAAGGCTCCGTGCGGGAAAGTAAGCTCGTGGCCATGGAGTGGCGTGGCGGCGCAAAAAATGACGATGTTGTCTGCCTTGTTGGTAAGGGCGTGACTTTTGATACGGGCGGAATTTCCATTAAGCCAGCTGGCGGTATGGAAGATATGAAATGGGATATGGGCGGCGCGGGGGCTGTAACCGGGGCTATGGCGGCGATAGCGGGACGTAAAGCGAGAGCAAATGTGATCGGGGTTATTGGCCTGGTTGAGAACATGCCCGATGGCAACGCCCAGCGCCCCGGAGATGTTGTAACCTCCATGTCTGGCAAAACCATCGAAGTTTTGAATACCGATGCCGAAGGGCGTCTTGTGTTGGCGGATGCTTTATGGTGGGCGCAAGAAACCTATAACCCTAAAGTCGTGATTGATTTGGCGACCTTAACAGGGGCGATTATTATTTCACTGGCGCATGAATTTGGCGGTGTGTTTTCTAATAATGATGATCTGGCTACGGATTTGATTGATGCGGGTAAAGCCACAGGAGATCTATTGTGGCATATGCCGTTGACCAAGGCTCATTATAATATGATCAAATCCCCAATTGCCGATATTAAAAATATTGGTGGGCGCGGTGCGGGGTCTTCAACGGCGGCTTCCTTTTTAGGTAATTTCATAAAAGATGGAGTTGATTGGGCACACCTTGATATTGCGGGGATGGCGTGGAATAATAAAGATACCGCGTTGATCCCTAAAGGGGGTTCTGGTTACGGGGTGCGCTTGCTAGATCAGTATGTGCGTAAACATTTTGAAGCAAACCCTGATCAATAAAATAACCCTCTGAGCAAAGGCGATGATGGCGCCTCATTTATGACTGAAATCTTGTTCTATCATTTGGAACGCACAAACCTTGAAACCGTGTTACCGGGCTTGCTAGAGAAAAGCTTGTCGCGCGGTTGGCGGGCCTTGGTGGTGACGGGAAGTGTTGAGAAAATGGAAGCGCTTGATAGTCATTTATGGACCTACCGTGATGAAAGTTTTCTGCCTCATAACGTAATGGGTAAAAGCCAGACGCCACAAGAAGAACCTGTATTATTGCAGCATGAAAAAGAAATGCATGCGGAGCATTATCAATCACCAGCCAATAAAGCGAATTTGATCTTTTTTGTTGACGGAGCTGTAAGTGATGTTGAGAACCTGAAGGGGTTTGAGCGGTGTGTAACCATTTTTGATGGCCGCGATGAAGAAGCACTAACCAATGCCAGACAGTTTTGGAAATCTATCAAAGAGGCGGGAGAAGCATTTGATCCGACCTATTGGCAACAAGGAGATAATGGGCGTTGGCAACAACAAGGGGCTGGACAAAAGAATAACCAAAGCGAATGATTGATTTTTTTTGGTGATGCTTTGTAAATATGTATCGTATGCTGATAATTTAAATAAGAATTGGCTTAGAAGTCACGGTGCGGTGGGGGTTTGGGCTTCAACAAGGTGTTATCTAGATGGGTTTTGGGTGGAAAGAGGTTTATTTTTAACCTTTATTGTTATACCATCTTATCAAGAAAATTAAATTTGGTTTATTCGGTATTTGTTTATTTAAAGTCAGTTTTATGGGGCTGGCTTGTGGGCAGAATGCCTTTATCTTGTATAAAAGACTTGTTAATTTAAGGGTTTCGATTGTGATAATAAGCTCGCCGTTTAAATTTGGTTTCTCGTTATATAAATTTGGTACAAAGTGTCTTTTAAGTGTGTTCATTCTCTCCATGATGACGGGAGGAAAAACCCTTGCCCAACAAACTTCATCTCCCCCTCCAGCTTCAATCAAAAAGAGCGTTATGGTGAAAAGAACGCCGCTGACCATCCTCATTCATGGGGGTGCGGGTGAGTTGGTGCGCGGGCGATATTCAGCTTCTATTGATGCTGCCTATAAAGCCAAACTTACGGAAGCGTTAGAGCTTGCCTATTCTGTTCTGGAAGATGGCGGTAGTGCCATGGACGCTGTTGAAATCGCGATTGTGACAATGGAAGACAGTCCTTTGTTTAATGCGGGGCGGGGCGCTGTGTTTACGCGTGATGGTAAAAACGAATTAGATGCAGCGATAATGGATGGTGCCACTCTTGATGCGGGTGCTATTGCCGGGGTGAGAAAAGTTAAAAACCCCATCAGGCTGGCCCGTAAAGTGCTGGAAGAATCCGATCATGTGATGTTTGCCCGTGAGGGCGCTGAAGAGTTCGCAAAAGATTATGATGTTGAAACGGTCAAACCCAAATATTTCTTCACCGAGGCGCGTTGGCGTTCGTATAAGGAGGGATTAGCCGCGGAAAAGCGCGCGCGAAAAGCCAAGAAGAAAGCAAAACTTGATTTTGATTTTAAATACGGAACTGTTGGCGCGGTGGCCCTTGATAGAAATGGTAATCTTGCGGCTGGTACCTCCACCGGGGGGACGACGTTAAAGCGGTGGGGGCGGGTTGGCGATGCCCCTATCATTGGCGCAGGAACTTATGCGGATAATCGCTCATGCGCTGTTTCAACCACGGGGCGTGGTGAATTCTTCATGCGGCTGACTGTGGCGCGTGATATTTGCGCCCAAGTTGAATATGGCGGTAAATCCGTTAAAGAGGCGGCGAATGATGTGATGTTTAATCGCTTGCAACGCCTTGGCGGCGATGGCGGCGCTATCGTTCTGGCGAGGGATGGCAGTTATACTCTGTCATTTTCTAGCGCGGGTATGTTTCGCGGCGTTAAGCAACAGAATGGCGAAACATCGGTTGCTATCTATAAAGATGAAAAATAGTTTTTGCTGTTAATAAGGGTAAACGCCAAAACATGCCGCGGTTAAACGGCATGTTAAAGGGGGCATATTAAGTGGAAATAAATATAAACTTATAGGGGCACGAAGCTAATTTAGAGCCACTTACTTTAAATCTATTGGACAGCTAAATCAAAAGATTTCACTGTAAAGCCAAATTTAGCTTTTTGCCCAATTATCAATACCGTGAGAACGAATTTTATTGGTGGCTAGATTAATACCATCAATAATACCTGCGAAATGAGATACAGCATCCGCATCACATTGGGTCAAGTCCGCACCGATTGAATTATAAAGAGTTTCAATATCCACATCGTGTGCGTAAAGAAATTGCGCTAAAATTACGCGTGTTTGGCTTGGTGATTTTTTTTGGTTTGACATAATAACCCCGTCTTAAACAAATACAATGAAACCCACATAGATTATGATAATCCATAACAATGCGGAAGCTATAGCAGATATAGCAAGAGATGAACCAGTTTTAACTTTTTATTATGTTTATTTTTGGGACGCTAAAAGGTTAACCTATTGGGGTTTTACCATATTCGCCGGAACCACGACTTTATCATAATCTTCTTCACTGACGAACCCAAGCTTTACCGCTTCCTCGCGCAGGGTTGTGCCGTTTTTATGGGCCGTTTTGGCGATTTTGGTGGCGTTGTCATATCCAATTGAGGGGGCAAGTGCGGTAACCAGCATCAATGATTTTGCCATTAAGTCTTCAATTCGCTCCTCATTGGCTTCAATGCCGTTAACACATTTGTCCGTAAATGAAACAGCGGCATCGCTGATGAGGCGGATGGATTGCAGCACATTGAAGATGATGACGGGTTTAAACACATTTAATTCTAAATGGCCTTGAGAGCCTGAAAAGCTGACAGTGGTGTTATTCCCCATAATTTGTGCGGCGACCATGGTCATGGCTTCGCATTGCGTGGGGTTAACCTTGCCGGGCATAATTGAAGAGCCTGGCTCGTTTTCAGGGAGAGCGATTTCCCCAAGGCCAGAGCGGGGGCCAGAGCCGAGGAGACGAATGTCATTTGCGATTTTAAATAAGCTCATGGCAATGGTATTTAAATGGCCGTGGGCTTCAACCATGGCATCGTGAGTGCCTAAAGCTTCAAATTTGTTAGGGGCTGTGATGAAGGGTAGGCGCGTGAAATTTGCGGCCTCTTCAGCAAATTTTTCTGCAAAACCAATCTTGGCATTAATTCCTGTACCAACTGCTGTACCTCCTTGGGCTAGGGCGTAGAGACGGGGCATAGCATCGTTGGCGCGGGCAATGGCATTATCCATCATCGTCACATAGCCGGAAAATTCCTGCCCTAAAGTAAGGGGCGTTGCATCTTGTAAATGGGTGCGGCCAATCTTGATAATGTCCGCGAATTTTTCAGCCTTATCGTTCAAAGCGTTTCTAAGGGTTTGTAAAGCCGGGAGGAGGCGGTGATGGATTTCCTCGACGGCGGCAATATGCATGGCGGTCGGGAATGTATCATTTGATGATTGAGAGCGGTTAACATGATCATTGGGGTGCACAGGGTCTTTTGAACCAATCTCGCCGCCTAGGATTTCTATGGCGCGGTTGGCGATAACCTCGTTTGTGTTCATATTTGACTGGGTGCCCGAACCGGTTTGCCAAACCGAGAGGGGGAAATGATCATCCAGCTTACCCTCTGCCACTTCTTGTGCGGCTTGGGCGATGGCTTCACCCTCTTTCTTATCCATATTATCAAGAGCCATATTGGCCCGCACGGCTGAAAGCTTAACAATACCCAACGCCCTGATCAAAGGGGCCGGCATGGTTTCAATGCCGATGTCAAAATTGATGAGTGATCGGGCCGACTGGGCACCATAATATTTATCAACGGGCACTTCTAATGGGCCAAAGCTATCAGTTTCGGTGCGGGTCTTGGTCATGATATCAATCCTTCAGCGCATATTAGGTTAATGTGTTAGGGCCTATTTATGCTGACTGCTGGTTTTACGCAAGTGGCTATAGAATAAGGGGATTGGAATTAAGGTTGAGGATTAAACGCAAGGTTATTCTTTGTTGATAAAATTATAACAAATTCGTTTTCTCTTTTATCATCTGGGTTTGTTATTGTGGTGGCAAATGGTCAAGTTTAAACGAGAGTGATTTAAACGAGAGTGAAAAGTGAAATTAACCTGTCTTTCCCACAAAATGTTGAGCGGATTTCTTGCCATTATTTATGGTGTTGTTTCCATAAATGCATATGCTGCAACGTGTAAAGATTACAAAACGTGCCGCGAGGCTGTCATTGCGTGGTGTGAAGGTAGGCATCCGCGTGCTGATGGAGATGGAGATGGTATTCCGTGCGTGAATGTGTGTAAGTCTAGGCAGAGAGTGGTGCAAATTCAACGTGAAATCGGTTGCAATAAATAGTGATTAGATAGGAACAATCATTAATATTGAGAATGCATAGATATGCCTCTACCCAATAGGGCCAAGCACATTCTGATCGAGGCAAGCGGCGGGCTATAGAGTTTTGTTCTATCGTAATTAATACGGTTCGAGCGATATCTATTTGACCGCAAAAAGCACTTTACTTCTATATTGATCAGTGTCCATCTAATATAGAATAATTCTTATGCAGCGCTGGCTTTAATCATATCGGGCAACCATAATTGGAAAGTAGAAGTCAACTTGCTCATATTAACAGGTTTCGAGATATAATCATTCATGCCTGCATTTATACAGATATGTTGATCGGCTGGAGCCACATGGGCGGTTACGGCAACGATCGGCGTTGGCTCTAGTTTGTTTTTACGTTCTAATGTGCGGATTGCTTTTGTTGCCCCTAAACCGTCTAGGGTTGGCATGGCAATATCCATCAAGATTAAATCAAATTGATTCTTTGTGAAAAGGTCGACGGCTTTTTGTCCATCTTTAACGATGACAATCTCGCAATGGAGTTTTTTTAGAAAACTGCATAACACTTGAATATTCACGTCATTATCTTCCGCAACAAGAATGGTTGGCTTCTCGCTAATGCGCTGTCTTTCATTAATGATAGTAGCGGATAATCCTTGCGTTTGCTCGCTATTTTCCTGACGCTCACTTTGCGCATTTTTGTCTGATGCAGTTCCAAATGCCATTTCACTCTCCTTTAATCGTGACGCAGAGGGTTAAAATAAAGGTCAACGATTGCGTGATTTGAGTATAACCGCATGTTTATTACTCAAGCTTTTTAAATTCGTTTAAAATTTTATCAATATGGATATAAATTGAATTAAATTCTAATTTAGTTGGTTATTCTTGAGTGATAGGGCCTTGTTCACCTACAATTTGTAAATATACCTACCCTGTTTCATCACGACCCTCGGGGCGTTGGTGTGCCAAAACGGGACGCATAATATTTGCCGATGTCACGGGCATTGTTCATAAAACGATAGCTGTTTTTGGAATAGATATTAACGCCGTCAAACTCGGGCGAGCTTTGGGCCAATATTAATGTGGGGCAATTTTGGTTTTTTTCGCCTAAAAGTTTAACCATTGGCTCACGTGGTTTCGCGATTGGCATATATTCAATTTCAAGAGATTCTTTAATCGCAGGAAAATAAGACAGTACCCCCCAGATTTCTGCACATTCGGGGCAATATTCGCGTCTATTATTATCATAAAATCCGGGCGGTAAAAGGAAGAGTTTGTCTTTGGTCATTTTAGTGCCTTTCTATTGTTATCTTTTCTTTTGGGGCCTATTGCGTTCAGATGAAGTCAAGCGAATTTAAAAAGGATAAGTGCCTTGAAATAAGAAAAGGAGTTGGCCTTAAAAGGGTACATCAACAGCCTTACACAAAAACCGCATGATGGGTTTGGCGCATATCATGGCGTTCTCGGCTTCGTCGAGGAAAGCTTTTTTGTAAGCCATGCTCCGTTTAATAGGGGCTGATACAAAAAAGCTTTTTCTTTTCAGGTCTTCAATAAATATATGATCAGGGTCAAAACCCCGCGGTGGTCGCTTTAGGCGGTCACCATCAAGTTTTTCAAATTTTTGAATAAAGTCAGGATTGGTTAGCAGTTTCTCCCATTGTTTGGGGTGATCGCGAATGCTCTCGCGAATGCGAAGCAATGATGGCGCAGGGGGGGTCCATAGGCCGCCGCCAACTCTTATTTCCTCGGTAGACAGATGAACATAAAACCCGGGCGCGTGGGCATCCTTGCCCAAAGCGTGACGGAACTGCACCGCACCGTGGGTTTTATAGGGGGTTTTGTCTTTGGAAAACCGGACATCGCGATAGATCCGGAAAACGGAACCGCCATTTAGCTTAGGATTGGCAACAAAATGTTTCGAGATTTTTTTTAGGCGTGGTGCCATGTCTTCAATAAAGTCGGCAATGGGTTCTTGAACGCTGGCGCGAAAGCGCGGTTTATTATCTTCAAACCATAGGCGGTTATTATTGGCTTTTAATTCTTCGAAGAAATCAAAAAAATCTTTAGGTAATCCTGTGAAAGGCATTTTTACAAATAGTCCAGTCTGAATAGTCCAATCAATCAACGTTACCGGGCTTTAGCCTTTGGGTCGTTTATCTTTGGCTTTAAAGATAAACCCGCGTTTTGGTTTAGCCTTTAAATCTTCAGGTGATTTTTCCGCTTGTTGTTTTAAAGGCTTTGGGCGCTCGGCTTTTAGCTTTTTATTATTAGCGATCAGTACAGAAACATCAGTGGTTTTTTTGGGATCTGTTGAGGTTTGCTTAGATGATAATTGAGGGGCCAGTTGGGAGGACGGTGATGTATTAACCGGATGGCTTTCATGGATTGGTCCTTCCCGCATTGAAGATTTTGCATTCTCGATAATTTTGCGAACCTTGATCGGATCATCAAGATTGGGTAATTCGATCACGCCAACACCAGTGCCCCGCAATGTCAAAGCGCCAAAATTGAAAATTCTTCCCCAGACCGATTGATTAAGGGTAATCTCTTCAATCTTGTTCAAAGAAACTTCTTTGGTAACGCGCGATATCAATCCTTTTTTATAGACAAAGCGAAAAGACGTAATCGCAATTTCGGTTGTCCATAAAATGATCATGTGCCCTAGATATTGTAAAAATCCCACAAGTGCGGAAAAGCCGGCAAAGCCCCAGCCAATTTTTAAGTCCTCAAAAATCAGACCCCCTTTAAAGTGAAACAACCCTAAAACGATAGCAGGAATGATCGATAAGATTAAAAAGAAGAATGACCAGAAACTATAAGTCCAGTTGAATTTTGCGTTATAAATAACGTCTTCATCATCGCCCAAGGTTTTTTCAACATAACTTGCCATAATGACCCTAACTACGTGCCTAACTGTGTTCCTGTTTTTATCTTGGTTTATTTATAGTCGCAAAGTGGGCTTATGGAAACTGTTTAAAAGACACTATGGGCGCGAAATCCGATTGAATTTTCCCGCTTTGCCCTATAGACACTCTTTATACGCGCATCCGTTGTAAAAGTGAGCAGTTTTCATGTCAAAATACCAATATATCTATTTTATGTCCGGCCTAACGAAAGCCTTTTCGGGGGGTAAGAAAATCCTTGAAGATGTCCATCTTCAATTCTTTCCTGATGCAAAGATCGGCATTGTCGGCGTGAATGGGGCTGGTAAGTCTACTTTGCTGAAAATAATGGCCGGTGTCGATCAGGATTTTTCTGGTGAAGCGTATGCGGCTGAGGGGGCTAAAGTGGGGTATTTGGCTCAGGAACCCGAGCTTGACGAGAGCAAGGATGTGTTCGGCAATGTGATGGAAGGGGTTGGCGAGATTAAAGCTAAGCTGGATGAGTTTAACGCTGTCTCCATGGCGATGGCGGAAGATTATTCTGATGAATTAATGGAAAAAATGTCAGCTCTGCAAGAAGAGATTGATGCCCTTGATGCGTGGGATTTGGATGCCCGCGTAGAAATGGCGATGGAGGCCTTACGGTGTCCACCGGGGGATTGGCCAGTGGATAAATTATCGGGCGGGGAAAAGCGCCGTGTGGCGCTAGCTAAATTGCTGCTTTCAAAACCCGACCTTTTATTGCTTGATGAACCAACCAACCACTTGGATGCCGAATCTGTGGCGTGGCTGGAAAATTATCTGAAAGAATTTAAAGGCGCTGTGGTGACAGTGACCCATGACCGTTATTTTCTCGACAATGTTACCGGATGGATTTTAGAACTGGATCGTGGGCGTGGTATTCCCTATGAGGGGAATTATTCCTCATGGTTGGAGCAAAAGCAAAAACGTCTTGAGCAAGAAAATCGTGAAGAGGCAAACAAACAAAAATCTCTTAATCGTGAGTTGGAGTGGATTAATCAAAGTCCCAAAGCCCGTCAAGCCAAGTCAAAGGCGCGGGTTAGTGCCTATGAGGATTTGTTGAATAGTGCCGGTACGGAAGAAATTGGACAGGCGCAAATCCAAATACCTGTTGGTCCCCGTCTTGGCGGTGTAGTGATTGAAGCCAAAAATATTAATAAAGCTTTTGGGGATAAATATTTAATAGATGATCTAAGCTTTGAACTTCCCCCGGGTGCGATTGTCGGGGTGATTGGGCCCAATGGCGCCGGTAAAACCACCTTATTCCGGATGATCACCGGACAAGATAAACCGGACAGCGGCACTTTTCGGGTGGGGGAGACGGTCAAAATAGGTTATGTGGATCAAAGCCGTGAGGATTTGGACCCCAAGAAAAATGTTTGGGAAGAAATCTCTGGCGGGTTAGATGTGATTAGCCTTGGCAAGCGCGAAATACCAAGCCGGGCTTATGTTTCGTGGTTTAATTTTAAAGGCGGCGATCAGCAAAAGAAAGTTGGTAATCTTTCTGGTGGTGAGCGCAACCGCGTGCAACTGGCAAAAATGCTGACAGAGGGTGCAAACCTGTTAATGCTCGATGAACCTACCAATGATCTGGATGTGGATACATTGCGGGAGCTTGAGCGTGCTTTGGAAGTCTTTCCCGGTAGCGCGGTGATTATCTCTCACGATCGTTGGTTTCTGGACCGGATCGCAACCCATATTCTAGCATTCGAGGGGGATAGCCATGTGGAATGGTTTGAAGGTAATTATGAAGATTATATTGCTGATAAAATCAGAAGACTTGGCGCAGAAGCGGTGGTGCCAAAGCGGGTGAATTATAAACCGTTAGAAAGATAGAATTAAAGGCAAAGACGATAAGATCGATAGATATTATTTTGATGATATAATAAATTGCTGTTCGATAAGCTCGGCGGCGGCCTCAAATATATCATTGTTCTTGTTAACAGAGCTGACAATCATTGCCCCTTCTAAAAGGGATAGGGTTGACGTGGCAAGGGTCGCCGCATTTTTGCATTTTAAATCAGTGTAGATATCTTTTAACCAAGCGATATTGGCTTCAAAGAATGTGTTGACTTCTTTCGTGATCATAGGCGGTAGGCCGGGGGCTTCGGCCCCTAAGATTGCGCACAGACAAACAAGTTTTTGCTTTATCAGGGCATGGCGATAAATATCGATAAATTCGGCCAGCTTATCTTTTGGGTGGGTAAGTGATTTAGTTTGTGTCTCAAGGCGTTGCTGAAAGAGTTGTGAATAGCGCTGGACAAGCGCCATACCAAGGTCTTCCTTTTTAGGGAAGTGATAGTGCAAGCTAGAGCTCTTAATACCAAGATCACCCGCAATATCGCGATAACTTACGGCATTATAACCAGAGATGCGCATACGGCGTTCGGCAATTTCCAAAATTTGGGTTTGGCTATCCATTTTGCTGTTCATCAACTTTGCGTGTTTTTTCAGATAATGATTATATCTTGCTTGCAATATTGGTTAAAGTGTTTATCTATCTACTACTAGATAGATAAACTTATATCAAGGACAATATGATGCGCCTTAATGCTGATTTTTCCAAACGGATTGTAATCAATACAAATGAAATGCCTTGGGAGGCGTCGCCCATGGCCGGGGTTGACCGCCGGAAACTTGACCGCATTGGTGATGAGGTTGGTCACGCGACATCTTTGGTGCGCTATGCGCCAAAATCCTATTTCTCACCGCACACCCATGGGGGCGGGGAAGAATTTTTTGTTATTGAGGGAGTATTTTCTGATGAGCATGGAGATTATCCCGCTGGCACCTATGTGCGAAACCCGATCGGGTCGACCCATAAACCCCACAGTGAGGATGGGTGTGTTATTTTCGTGAAGCTTCATCAATTTGATGCGGATGATACAGCCCAGTTTTCCGTAGATACTGCAAATGCCGCGTTTGGTCCCGGTGTTGTTAAGGGGCTTAGCGTTTTGCCATTACACAGTTTTGGGCAAGAATCATGTGCTTTAGTTAAATGGGAACCCGGCACTGTCTTTAATCCTCATAAACATTGGGGCGGGGAAGAAATTTTGGTGCTTGACGGTGTTTTCTCCGATGAAAACGGCCACTACCCCAAAGGGACATGGATACGCAGTCCTCACCTTTCCGAACATCATCCGTATTCTGAAGAAGGATGCCTGATCTATGTTAAGACAGGTCACCTTGCTTTAGATCAATCCCCCAACCTGCAACAACCATCCTGGAAGGATACACAATGATTGGATATACAACAATTGGCGTTAATAATGTCGACGCTGCAAAGAAATTTTATTCTGAACTATTAGGCGCAGAAGTTTTACTGGATATTGGAAGATTGGCGATGATTGGCAAATCCACAAGCGAGCCAATGATTGCGGTTTGTAAGCCTTTTAATGATGAAGACCCACATCCGGGCAATGGCGTCATGGTGGCCTTTCGCGGCGGCTCGAAAGAAGGCGCAACAGCCCTCTATAATAAAGCCATTGAACTTGGTGCCACATGCGAAGGGGCACCAGGATCGCGTATCGAAAATCAGTTTTTTGGCGCTTATGTCAAAGATCCGGACGGTAACAAACTTTGCTTTTTTGATTTTAGCTAAAGGTTGATTCTATCTTTTATACAGGGCCAATATATCAGATTGATTAGCATTGACCTGAAAAGATAGTCATTAAGTTACTTAAAAAAATTCAAAGCCAGCTCCGTGATCTTATTTGATCGGGCTGGCTTTATTATAATTATTTATTTTATTGTAATCATCACAGTGCCAGCAATCTTCTAAAAACTCTCCGCGTGCGGGTGTGCTTTTCGTTTGGTTTGCGTATGGACTAATTCCTAAAGCGCTACTGCCTATTGGGCTGCCGGGAGGTATAATTGCGGGCTGTGACAATAGGGGCTTGGTGATATCGTCGCGGTTTGTATGGGCGCTGATAAGGGATAATAACCACGCACGATGATTATTGTTCGGGTTCAAATTATCATCACCAAGACCGCGAGAGAGTTTATTTTGTAGGGTATAAAGATAGCTATCGGTCTCCGCTCTTACATCGGGGCTGGTGCGTGGGTTTTGCGCCAAGGCCATAAGGGTGAGGGCAAACCGTGTTTGGATGCGCCGCGCAATGGGATAGCGTTTGCGGTTGGTTTCTTCGGCAAAGATGGCGATATCCAGTGCCGCCAATAATTCCTCATAACTTGGCGACTCGGCGTTTATTCTATTGGTTTCAATTAACCGCGCCAGCCGCGTTGGTTGCAACAGGGTTTGTAATGTAATTGAAGCTGCACTGTCAGCAGCGGCGAGGGGATCAAAAATTTCCCGCAATCCGCTGGTGAAGGCCTCATTGCCGCCGCCATTACCACCAAATCGTCCCACAGGAGGAGAAAGCCGCGCAAGAATGCGATTGGAAATATCGAGTTCTGACGTGTCCAGAGTTTGTAATAAAGCGGCTATGGCCTCACGCTGTCGATCAGGGGTGACGGGGGCGGAAAAAGGTAAATCATCGCCCGCAATGGCGTAATTAAACCGGTATCCCCCAACCAGTTTGGCAACGGCTTCCACTTGATACCGATGATATAGATAGATGGGGACGAAAACGGCCCGCAATTGAGAGCGGGCATTGCCGTCTTTAATGACCGATAAATCAAAATTACGCATGGCTATGCGGCGCACATCCATTGCTTCTTCCAGTGCGGCAACGGGGTCAGCACCATTATCCCAAAGGCTTGCATCGGCATGGGCCGCATCTGTAGACCGCGAATGGGCATCACTGACAAATTTCATGCCTTGTTCATAAGCCCGATCAACAATATTGTTCAAAGCTTTCGTTTCATCAGTATCAGGTGCAAATTGGGTGTATAACCATTTTACCGTAAATTTATCCCATTCCCCAATGCCGATGGCATATGCGGTTGAAAAATCAAGCTCGCCTTCATCATCGACTTTGATATCTGGTGCCGGATAATCCATAACCGAAGCCCGATTTAAGGTGGAGGCGGCAAAATTGTGAGCAAAACCCAATGTGTGCCCCACTTCGTGGGCGGAAAGTTGGCGGATGCGTGATAAGGCAATTTCTACCGGATCATTATTACGGCCTGTACCGGAATTTGAAGTGCCGGCTAACCCTTCAAAAATCATCCTGTCTTGTCGAACGCGTTGGCTGCCCAAAATAACATGGGCCTTTAACATTTCGCCTGTACGCGGATCAAAAATTCCGCCGCCATAAGACCATCCGCGTGTTTGCCGGTGGGTCCATTGAATAACATTATAACGGATATCCATGGGGTGGGCATCTTCGGGTAAAACTTCTACTTTAAAGGCATCTTCAAATCCGGCTTGTGCAAACGCAGCCGCCCACCATGATGCCCCTTCGATTAAAGCGGAGCGTATTGGCTCCGGCGCACCGCGATCAACATAAAAGATAATCGGCTTTTTAACTGGGCCCGTGGCCAATTCACGATTAACCCGTTCAAGGCGGAACCGTCTGGCATATTGTTTATAAATCGGGTCGGTTAACTCTGCGCTAAAATCATAATAGCCAACATCAATGGCGGCAGTACGCGTATCGAATGGGCGCGGTCTAAACCCATCATCGGGCAGGCGCACAAAAGAATGGTGCAGGGATAAGGTGAATGAACGCCCATCAGCCGCCGTTGCCGCTACCTCGTTACCGGGGTTATCCGAGGTGAAAGTGAGAGCCGCATCAATTTCCACATTATCGGGAAATGCCAGTGCACCTTCCAGTTGGGGAAAAGTACGATCTTTGGATAACGTAAAATGTCCCTGATTAGCGGCTTTGAGGCGGGATTGAATGTTCATCCGGTCGAGGGTTAAGAGTTCGGAAATATCAACCAATAGATCCCCGTTTTTGGCGCGGGATGATATTTTTCCGGCCCAGATATAGGACTTTGCAAATGAATTGCGTACTGATTGTTTTTCAAAAACGCTTTCATCAATCTTTTCATCATTATCTTTTTTGGCTTTCTTGCGCGATCGCCTTGATTGATTATCGTCCTGCGGGGTTTCCTGATGTGAGGGTTGCCTTGTAGCGCGATAGCGCCAATTCTCGATTTCAGCAACGACTTTGCCGCCTTGAATTCTAAACGCGAGAATTTCGCCGCTTGTGGTTTGTCCACGATCAAAACCAATTGGATTAGACCCAAGGCCCGCATTTAAACTGTTGGCATAGATCATTTTAAGGGAAACGCCATCTTCATCCGGTTTGGGGAGGCGGGCAAAAACTTTGCCTTTCTTTTTATCAATATAGATATCAAAAAATCCGGCTTTTTTCTCCAACCCTTGTGTAATGTCATTAAATGACCCGTCTTTGTTTTTGCGGGCTGAACACGCGGTTGCTGTGCAAATAAGTATGACAACCAATAATGAGATTATTTTAGGTTTATGCATGAGGAACCCTCAATTACTTTTTGACCAGAAGTAAAACGGCTTTACCTGAAGTCTAAATTATCCTGATTTTCTTATATATTTCATAGATATTCAGGTAAGTACAGCGGTGTTGCATCAAGCTAATACACGTTTAAGGGGTGTTCAATAGGGCTAGGGGTTCAGCCTGTTTTATGGTTTAGGCTAGGCGGAATTGCGCGACACTATATCCAAAGTAAAGAGGTGTAAGCTATGATAGGGTGGAATTCCTGTCGTGCGTATCGTTTTCCGTTTAATGAAAAAATCATAATGCTATGATTATATCTGGATGATGACCAATATGGATTTAGAGGCGGCTTACCAACAGATCAGAGATGAAGCGGAAGAGGCAGCCGGAGAATTGGGGCAGTTGCGGTTTCGGGCTAAAGGATATTTGCAAATTTACCAAGCCTCTAACGGAGTATGCCGGTTTTCATTGATTGCGGCCCATGGGGCTCTTTGGGCGTCATGGTATTTAATATGTGCGCAAATGGCGGCGGCTATTTTTGCGGTTTTCTTACCCACCATAACTTTATCAAAGCGCTTATCCATCAAAGAGAAGTTTACCCAATTTTCAAACTACGTTTTGACCTTAAGAGAAATCAATAAGCTGGTGATGGTGGAAACCTATGTTTTGATCCATACAATCCAGCGGCTAGGAGTAGATTTCGCCATTTCCAAAAATATCCCTCCCGCTTTAGCCCGGGATTATGACCGTGCAATGCGACAAAGTAAAAATTGGGAAGAGGGAACCTCTCCTAAAAAAATAGACAATGACGATCAATCCGATGGTCATGATAAACGCGAAGAATTGTTGCGGGATTTATATCATCGGCATTTTCTTTGGGAGCAAGAACGTGTGGTGTCGGATAAACTAATGCAGGCTTTTGCGGGGTTTACATGGCCCTTTATGAGGGATTTGTGTCAGCGTCCTTGGGTGTGGTTTTCCTATTTTCGTACGGGGAAATCCTTGAACTTTAGAAATTTTACAGACCCGGAAGAGCGACTTGAAAAAGGGCTTATTTCCTATGAACGTGCGGTAGAGTTTGGCCTTGCACGATTGTCTAAAGTGACAATGATCCGGTTAAAAATCCTCCCCGGCACTTCTTGTATTGAAAATTCAAAACCTGTGAATCTACCGTTTGGCTAATGGCCACTTCCAAAAAAATGAAGACGAGCAGCAGTGTTTTGCATAGTTAAAAGAGGAATGTTATTCTCTTAAGCATCAATTTCTTTAATTTTAATTGGGCGGTAGGCATCATTATAAAAATATTTTAAATGCGAGAAACAACAAAACTAAAATCTAAAAGCATAAGTGGCCTAACAACATAAGTGTAAGAACAAATGTCTAAGATGAAGCTATCATGGTCCAAGCCATCTTGGATAACGGGGAGGGCGAAAAACGCCATTGAAGTTGCGAATGGCTTCATGATGTCCACGTTTATGCGCGGTCAAAATTATGACGGGCTTGAACTTGTTAGTGACAGGGTTTTGTTAAGGCTACCCCGATTATCCGATTATGAAGCATGGCGTGATCTACGCACGCAAAGCCGAGCCCACATCACCAAGTGGGAACCCGATTGGCAAGATCATGATATTACCCTTGAAGCGTTCAAAAAGAGACTTGAAGGGGATGCATTGCAAATGCGTGCAAACCGCCGGTTTTCATTTTTGATCTTTAAAGCTGAAGACACTTATAATTCTGATGATATCGCCGGAAATAGTGATCCTGTTTTGGAAAATAGCCCACAAACTCTTGTGGGGGGGATTAGCCTGTCGGATATTAAAATGGGTAACCGGTGTAGTGGCAGTTTAGGGTATTGGATTGGTCATCAATTTGTCCGTCAGGGATATGGCAGTGCTGGGGTTGCGGCGGTGAAACGCTATGGGTTTTTTCAATTAGGATTGCACCGAATCGAGGCGGCCTGCCAGCCGGGGAATGTAGAATCCCTGAAACTGTTAAAAAAATCGGGATTCGAGCGAGAGGGGCTGGCCCGCGAATACCTCAAAATAAACGGTAATTGGTGTGACCATGAGCTTTGGACGTGTCGAAAAATGAACAATGATGAATGAAAAGTTAATTTTTTTCGAATATTATCACAATTTTTCCCTCAAAGGCTTGCGCTCGGGCTTTTAGCGAGTGATGATTAGCAAAGTTGTTTGTGGCTAATCGGCTTAATACTCAAATCTATAGGGTTCATAAAACATAATAAGTTCGGCTCGAAATATCGATTATGAGCTCTAGAACAGAACTTTGTTTTGACTGTTAGAATTCTCCTTGGGGCGGGCTGGTATTATAGTTGTTAAAGGTTTTAATTGGTGAGTGTGCACCCACCGAGGCTTTTGAGACCATGATCAATTATTGATAGCAATCACGGCAAGTATTTGATTTGAGTGTTTAATGGGGTGTGGTGAGACGATAATGATAGAAATGATTTTAGCAACTGGAGCAAGTGGAGCGTTAGGGTCAAGCATCGCTAATGGGCAATTCGTTAATTTAGGGGCTTATTTGGCCGCTGATTTAGATATTCAATATTTTGCTGGTCAAGCTGCTGACTTTAGTATTTTTCGTATTGCTATTGTTGCAGCCTTAATTGGTGGGTTAGCCATTTTAGCCGGATTGGCTGTGCTTAAACGGGGTGCCTTGCTCATCAGTTCTACATTCATGGTCGGATCTGCTGCTGTTTTGGAACTTTTCTGGCTGGGTTTCTTGGCGTCACCGGGGGCTGGTTTAACAATCTTGTTGCAAGGGGTCCTTGGGGCCAGTGCGATTATCTTTTTATCGGCGAGTGTTCGCATTGCCCGTAATCACGCCCTATTGGGCGGGGTCATGTTTGCCGGCTCTCTGGTCTTTTTGGGCATTGGGTTAATCAATTTCCTTGGTCGGGCTGATGTGGGGGCATTGATGATGCCCAGCTTGATTGGTGTGGGTGCGTTTGCATTTCTATTATCAATTTTACAATCCTTGCGCGGCGATACCGGCGCCCAGATGATTTTGCCCGGTGCCTGTTTAACCTTGGCGGCGCTGTTTGTGTTTGCGACCCAGGGGGCTGGCGGATTGTTGGGTCACGCTCTTTTAGCAGGGGGCTTATTGACGGGGAGTCTTATTGCTTTTGCTCCAAAATCACTGATCTCTGGTATGATGCATAATCCGCATCAGGAAACCGGATTGGGCATGGCCTATGGTGATGTTAAGGGTAAGAAACAAAATAAACAGCCTTTGAATGCATTGGGGAATGTTACGGGAAGTGTTGTGAGGAATAATCATGACCGTCAAAGCCTTAAGAGTAATAAGCAGGCGGCCTCAAAAGCAACCCAAGCAACTTTAATGGCGAATAATCCAGGAGATAGTGGCATCGAAAGAAACTATGCTGCGTCAGACGCAAAAAATATAAACCGGGCTCAAAATGCCCATGCTCAGTCAGCAGACAAAGAGCATTTAACCCGTAATGGTGTCTGTGCTGTTAATAATGGCTCTAAGCCACAAGTTTCCACAGATCGTTTGATAGAAGTGTTGGATTTTTCTGGCATTGCCGTTTGGGATTGGAGCCTTGATAGTGTTTATCAAAGCCAATCTTTATGCGCCATGATGGGATCGGATTGTGAGGCGGATTTCACACCCGAAGCAATGCGGGCCTTTATCAACCCTTCACACCTTTCTGTGTTTGAAAAAGATATTTTAGGTCATGGCGCGGATGATGGTGGCTTTGATGTGGTGGTTGTTCTGCACAATAATGAGCCTATGCGCATTCGCGGCGCCCGCGCGGTGGATGCCAATGGTCGATTGGAGCGTGTGGTTGCGTTCTTTGAAACGGTTGACAAGAATGTCGCCGGGGCCGTTAACGCAAATGGTGGCGAGAGTTCAACATTAAACGGATCTGCATTAGGAGTTGGTGCAGCCGCATTAGGAGGCGCAGCGACAATAGGGGCGGGCATGTTGTTACATCCTGATCAAGATTTAACATCTTCAAGCTATGATAAGGGTGCTTCAGACAAAGATGTAAATTCTTTAATGCCTGTTGAAACAAAACCCATTCAAAATAAAAATATTGCTCTTGATACTGAAAATAACAAACATGGCCAGACTCTTGCCGAAGATAAAGGGGCAACACCGTTAGAGGCAAGCACTTCCGAGATTGATACTAATGGGCCCTATACTAATGGATCAGCTACTACTGGAATTGCTCTTTCCTTCCAGCCTATGGTTGGCTTTGGCTCTGGTGAGGTGGTTGGGTTTGAAGCTAAACCAGCCTTTGCTTCCTCAGAAACCGCTCATGTTACAATTGATGAAGTCATCAGCAAATCTGCGCAGTTCTTGGCGAGTGAGCATAAAAAAGCAAGAAGCGGAGATAACCACACGCAATTATCATCCGATGCTTTTATTGCCATCGGGATTGGTGTTGAACAATTAATGGCAAAAGGTTTTGTCAAAAGCTTGCAACAATCTGTGAAACAAAACGGATTGCCTTTTGGCACCATGGTTTTGGAAATGTCCGGTCTTGCCGCTATTGGTAATGTACGAGCCACAAAATCTCTCTTCAACGAGTTGCGTCAAGGGGGTATTCGTCTTGCGTTTGCTGATATGGACGGTGATATCGGTATTCTTGGAAACCTGCATCGATATGATTTTGAGTATATCAAGATTGATCGCTCGATTGTCGCCAATGCTAATGATCAGTATGAAGCGGGGCAATTGTCGCGCACCCTTGTTGCCTTGGGAAGAGATTTAGGCATTCGCGTATTTGCGGCGGGTATTGAAACCCCAACACAATTGAAATTAATGACTGAGCTTGGATGTGCTTATGGGGTGGGTGATGCTTTATTACCCAGCTTACAGACAAATGGGATAGAAAACTCAACACACGGACATTTAAAAGATAAAGATTACGAACCAATAGAACAAAGAATGGCCTCTCCTTTTATGGAAGAGGCAAATAATAATGATCCGGTCATGCGTAAGGACGGTCAGTCCGCTGATTATGCATCTAATAATGGTGAAACTGTAAAGTCACTTGATACGCTGGGTACTAATGCATTAGGTGCTCCGGCAAAGAAGGCTGCGCTTGTTGGGGCGGCTTTAAGTGCTGCATCTTTAGGGAAAGCGCCAGAAAAAGAGGCAGTGGTTGCTTTTGATCAGGGTGCTAAAGATTTTAATGATATCGGAAAATCATCTTTGTTATCCCAAGACGCTGATACATCAAAAACCCGGTATGCAGATGGAAGCGAAGAAAGCCCAGTTTCCAAGCAGGTCGAGGCCAAAGACGCGTTAGGGGATGCCAAAGATGTGTTAAGGGATGAAAGTAAAGGTCTTCATAACCTCGAAACCGCATTTGCAAACAGTGTTCCCTCTTTCGACACCGAAGCAAAAATGGACCTTGGTAAAGATCATGATAGATCGTTACAGGCCGCTTCTCCTAGAGAGAATTCAACCCTGCCCAAATGGCGCACATGGGTGAATAATTTACGCTAATGATAATGTGGTGTTGCTAGATTGGTAAGTCGGTCGTGTATTTGATTTCCCGTAAGGCGATGCTGGAACGCACTTGGCCAATGCCGGGCAATTTAAACAGGAATTGTTGCAAAAAACGGTCATAATCACTGATATCTTTGGAAACAACCCTGAGGGTGAAGTCCGCATCCCCCGTGGTTGCATAACATTCCATGACTTCTGGCCGGGCTCTTATCTTTCTTTGCATGTCAGCGACGATTTCTTCATTTTGGCGTTCAACCATAATGTGCACGAATGCGGTGACCGAAAAATCCAATGCTTCGCGGTTCAAAACCGCTTTATAAGACTGGATAATTTCTTCTTTTTCTAAAATTCTCAAGCGTCGCCAACAAGTGGCGGAGGCAATGCCTGTATGTGCCGCAAGTTCCTGCATGGATAATCGCCCTTGTTTTTGTAGGGCGCGTAAAATTTTTCGATCAGTTTCGTCTACCATAATGTCCTATTGATATTGAAATGAGTGTATATAAATATATCCGTATCATATCATCTATATAATGATACAATTATTTCATTTAAGGTGTTTTATTTTGATATCTGATCTTTTTTTTACGCTAAAACCGTGTAAAACCCTGCATAATTACCCCGTTTAGCATAAACCTCATTGGAGATCATTTATGAGTGTATCTGACTTGTCTGCCGCCACCCCGACCGAGCTTTCGGTAAAGGATAAGACAGTTTCTGTTCAACTTGATGATTATCAACTTAATGACCGCTATGTGCGGGAGCAAGGTCGGGTCTTTATTACAGGGACGCAAGCATTGGTATTGATCATGTTGATGCAAGCCAGAGCCGACAAAGCCGCGGGGCTTAATACATCCGGTTTTGTAAGTGGCTATCGCGGGTCCCCTTTGGGCGGGGTTGATCAAGCCCTTTGGCGTGCCAAAAAATATATCGAGAAGGATAAAATAAAATTTCTACCAGCTATTAATGAAGATTTGGCGGCGACCGCTGTTCTTGGTACGCAGCAAGTTGAAATTGAAGACAGCAAAAATGTCGATGGTGTTTTTTCAATGTGGTATGGCAAAGGCCCGGGGGTTGATCGGGCGGGGGATGCCTTAAAACACGGTAATGCTTACGGGTCGTCCCCCCACGGCGGCGTTTTGGTGGTCGCTGGTGATGACCATGGTTGCGTTTCGTCTTCTATGTCCCATCAATCAGACGTGGCCTTTATGTCATGGTATATGCCAACCCTTAATCCGGGCAACATTGCGGAAATGGTTGAATACGGATTATATGGATATGGCCTGTCGCGATATTCTGGATGTTGGGCCGGCTTTAAAGCGATTTCGGAAACCGTAGAAGGGGGCGCATCGATTGAGTTGCCAGCGTTACCGGAATTTGCAACCCCTCATGATTTCAAGATGCCTGAAGGGGGATTAAACTATCGTTGGCCAGATTTGCCGGGTATGCAAATTGAACGCCGCATGGAACAAAAACTGGATGCGGTGCGCGCCTTTGCGCGGGCGAACCCGATTGATAAGACCATATTCAATACGCCCAAAGCTAAATTCGGGATTATGACAACGGGTAAAGGCCATTATGATGTTATGGAGGCATTGGCGGTTTTAGGCATTGATCAGGCAAAAGCCCAAAATATCGGTCTGGAAGTTTATAAGGTGGGTATGGTCTGGCCTTTGGAAACCCAAGGGGCGCAACAATTTGTTGCAGATAAAGACGAAGTTCTGGTGATTGAAGAAAAGCGTGGCATTATTGAAAGTCAGCTTAAAGAATATTTGTATGGTCGCGATTGTAAAAAACCAAAACGTATTGTGGGTAAGCATGATGAACAAGGCGAAACCCTAATCACATGGACCGATGAATTATCCCCCAGCATGTTGGCGCGGATTATTGCGGATCGGCTGCAAAAAAGTTTCAGAAAATTAAAATTTGATGACGCTTTAGAACGCCTTGATCGCGCGGCGGGTCTTGTGGCTGCGCCGGGCGGGGCGAAGCGTGTTCCCTATTTTTGTTCCGGCTGCCCCCATAACAGCTCCACCAAAGTGCCTGAAGGCAGTAAAGCCTTGGCGGGTATTGGGTGTCATTTTATGGCGTCATGGATGGACCGCGATACCAGCTCGCTTATTCAAATGGGCGGTGAGGGCGTGAATTGGGTTTCCAAGTCTTTATTTCTGGATGAAGAGCATATATTCCAGAATTTGGGTGATGGGACTTATTTTCATTCCGGCATTATGGCCATACGGCAGGCGATCGCAGCTAATGCCAATATAACATACAAGATTTTGTTTAATGAAGCCGTGGCGATGACAGGGGGGCAACCGGTTGACGGGGTGATTACCGTTAATGGTATTGCCAATCAGGTCAAAGCAGAAGGCGCGAAAAAAGTTGTTATGGTCAGTGATAATCCGGACGGGTTGGTCGCTAGTGGTTCGGTACCCGCAGGTATTGACGTGTTCCACCGTGATGAATTGGATAGTGTACAACGTGAATTGCGTGACATTAAAGGCGTCACCGTTTTGATTTATGAACAAACTTGCGCGGCGGAAAAACGTCGAAAACGAAAACGGGGCCAATATCCTGATCCGGCAAAAAGGATTATTATTAATGACCTTGTTTGTGAGGGATGCGGGGATTGTTCTGTACAGTCTAATTGTTTATCGATTGTACCCAAAGAAACGCCCTTTGGTCGCAAAAGACAAATTGATCAATCATCTTGTAATAAAGACTATTCTTGTGTGAAAGGGTTTTGTCCCAGCTTTGTAACGGTGGAGGGTGGCAATTTACGCAAACCGGAACCATTGAGCGTAGGCGGACCACTTGCGAAACTTTTGAATAGTTTGCCAAACCCCGATTTTAAAGCGATTGATCGCAGTTTTGATTTACTGGTTGCGGGTGTGGGCGGTACGGGCGTGGTGACCATCGGCGCGATCATCACAATGGCGGCCCATCTGGAAGGCAAGGGGGCTTCGGTTCTTGACTTTATGGGCTTTGCGCAAAAAGGCGGGTCGGTTCTAAGCTATGTGCGATTGGCCCCGACACCCGATAGTGTTAATCAGGTCCGTATTGATGAAGGTGCGGCCGACGCGGCAATTTTATG
The DNA here is from genome assembly GCA_938015425.1 of uncultured Parvularculaceae bacterium. GTDB lineage: Bacteria > Pseudomonadota > Alphaproteobacteria > Caulobacterales > Parvularculaceae > CALLPQ01. The sequence goes on from CALLPQ010000013.1 coordinate 35,209, forward strand.
TGATTTGATTGTGGGCACAGATCCACGGTCGCTGCATGTTATGCAGGGGGGTAAAACCCGAACCATCGCGAATATGGCCGAGTTACCAACAGCCGATTTTGTTCGGGATCGTAATATTGATTTTCAAACCCATTTACGACTGAAAGCGGTTAAAGATGCTTGCGGCAGTGATATGGTTCAATCCGTTCATGCAAACAGTGTGGCCGCCCGACTTATCGGAGACACGGTGTTCTCGAACATGTTCCTGCTGGGATATTCCTGGCAAAGCGGGGCGGTGCCGCTTTCGTTCGAGGCGTTAGACAAAGCCATTGAGCTGAATGGTGTAGCGGTTGAAAAAAACAAAAGGGCATTTGCCTTGGGGCGTGCTGCGGCCATTGATCTGGAATTGGTGTTGCAAGCGGCCCAGCTGACCGGTGAGAATAACCCAGATGAAAAAGAGGGCGGTGAGACATTTGAAGAAATGGTTGCACGACGCGAGATATTTTTGACGGGCTATCAAGATAAAGATTATGCGGCGCGCTATACGCAGCTGGTGCAGCAAGTGAAACAAAAAACCGAAAAATTAAACGGCGGGGATGTGCTGTCTAAAACAGTTGCCCGATATTTGTTTAAACTCATGGCGTATAAAGATGAATATGAAGTTGCGCGCCTTTATACGGATGGATCCTTTAAAGAAAAAATAGCCAGTACGTTTGAAGGTGACGTTAAATTAAAATTTAATTTAGCGCCTCCTCTATTAGGGGGAGAAAAAGATGAGCAAGGTCGTCCGCGTAAAAAAGAGCTGGGCCCATGGATGATGCCCGCTTTTCATGTTATGGCAAAGTTGAAAAAATTTCGGGGCACCAAGCTTGATATTTTTGGATATACCCAAGAACGCAAGATGGAGCGGCGATTGCGTGATGACTATATGGCGCTTATACCTAACTTGCTGGAAAAACTATCACCGCAAACCATTGATATTATCACGCAAATTGCGGCTGTGCCCGATGACATACGTGGTTTTGGCCCGGTAAAGGAAGCGTCAGTAGAGATTGCTGAAAAAAAATATGAAACACTTTTGCGATCTTTAGAGGAAACAGATAAACTTAGAAAAAGTGCGTAAATAAAATTTTCCATATCATTTTACGATTTTACGAAGCAAAGGGCATTTATGTTTGATACTATTGATCTAATTCCTGACGATCCAATTTTGGGACTGACCAAAAGCTTTAGAGAAGATCCGCGCGAGACAAAAATCGACCTAGGGGTAGGGGTTTATAAACTCGCCGATGGTAGTACGCCAATTATGCGCGCCGTAAAAGAGGCGCAAAATTTGGTAACGACACAAGAAGCCACCAAAAGTTACACCCCGCCGGCGGGATATTCCGGATTTGGCGAGGCAATTACCAAGCTGGTTTTTGGTGATGGGCACCCCGCTGTTGAAGAGGGTCGGGTGGCGGTGGTCCAGACACCGGGAGGGTGCGGTGCATTGCGTTTGGGCGCAGATGTGATATCGCGTGTTAAGTCGGCGGGTCTTCAGCGGAGGCTTTATATCGGTACACCGACATGGGCGAACCATGTGCCACTATTGGGCACTGCCGGTTTAAAAGTTGAAATGATCCCTTATTATGATCGGGCAACATCAAGCCTATCATTTGATGCGTTTGCTGAGCATTTACGAAAGCTTGGCCCTGAGGATGTGGTGTTATTGCATGGGGCTTGCCATAATCCATCAGGGGCGGATTTTTCTCCATCCCAATGGGAAGAGATTACACAAATTGCATTGGAGCGTGGGTTTCTACCCTTTATTGACACCGCCTATCACGGATTTGCGGTTGGACTTGAACAAGATGTAGCGTCGATCCGTTTAATGGCGTCGAAATTGCCGGAAGTTCTGATTTCCTATTCATGTTCGAAAAACTTTGGCCTCTATCGGGAGCGGGCAGGGGCGCTTATCGTGGTGGGTAAAAATAATGAGCGGGCCAAAGCTGTGCAATCCCATATGATGAATGTGGCCCGAACAATGTATTCCATGCCGCCAGCTCATGGCGGGGCGATTGTGACAGCGATTTTACAATCGGCCGAACTCACCCAAAAGTGGCAAACCGAATTAGCGGATATGAATGCGGACGTAAATGATAAACGTAACATGCTGGCGGCAACCGCGCGTGATCATGGTTTGGATAATGTGCTAAATTTTATCGCTGACCAGAATGGCATGTTCTCCTTATTGCCTCTTGGCAAAGAGCAGGTGGGTGTCTTGCGTGATGATTTTGGTATCTATATGACCTTTGGGGGGCGTATAAATATTTGCGGATTAACCCAGAGTAATATTGATAATTTTTGCAAAGCCTATAAGTCAGTGCTTTAAAGACCTGATTGAGAATTGTGAGACAATAAAAAGGCTGTGGATTGGACGATCGTTTGCAGCAAACCCATTAAGTTCATGAAAAACGGAGTAAGACATGACAATAGCTATTGGTGAAAAAATACCAAGTGTAGATGTAATGACGGTTAATGCGGAAGGTCCGCAAAAGATAGATAGTGCGCAATTGCTAGGATCTGGCAAGGTTGCCTTATTCTCGGTTCCAGGTGCTTTTACGCCCACATGTTCAGCCAAGCACCTTCCCGGATTTGTTGAGCAAGCGGCGGCCTTGAAAGCAAAGGGCGTTGACAAAATTGTTTGTATGTCAGTGAACGATCCCTTTGTGATGAAGGCGTGGGGCGAAGCGCAAGGCGCGAATGAGGCTGTTGAAATGTTAGCGGATGGCAATGGGGATTTTGCCCGCGCAATTGGCCTAACCATGGACGGCAGTGGCTTTGGTCTTGGTGAGCGTTCGCAGCGGTTTTCAGCTATTATTGAAAACGGTGTCGTTGCACAGTTGAACATCGAAGCCCCCGGTGCTTTTGATGTGTCTTCAGCTGAATATCTGATTAAGCAGTTATAATAATTTCACCATAGTCTAATCAATAATCTGATAACGGATTAAAAATATTTAAAACGGATACTTTCGGGTATCCGTTTTTTGTGTCTGAATAGCCAGATAAGAATTAAAATTGGTGTCTGCCGCGCGGGAAGGTGTTAGCTGGTTTCAGCCAATAAAGAGAGTTGGGTAATCATTTTGTTGCGCGTCTCTTCTTCTTTATCCACAAGGCGGGTGGGATAGTCCCCTGTGAAGCAATGGTCGGTAAAAGCCGGTGCGCTTTTGTCACGCGGCCCTTTACCCATGGCTTTATATAAACCGTCTACAGATAGAAAAGCCAGGCTATCGGCCCCAATCATATCTTGCATTTCGCTTACGCTTCTTTGGTGGGCGATGAGTTCATCATATGAAGGGGTGTTGATGCCATAAAAATCAGGATGAACAATAGGCGGACAGGCAATGCGCATATGCACTTTGCGGGCCCCTGCATTACGCATCATCTCGACAATTTTACGCGATGTGGTGCCGCGCACCACACTATCATCAATTAAAACCACATCCTTGCCCTTAATCATCGCACGATTGGGTGAGTGTTTGCGCGCGACCCCGGCTTCTCTAATTTTTTGTTGCGGTTCAATAAAGGTTCTGCCCACGAAATGACTACGGATCAACGCCATTTCATAAGGTAAATTAACCCCGTTCGCATAACCAATGGCCGAGGGAACCCCCGAATCGGGAATAGGGGCCACAAGGTCCGCTTCGCACGGGGCTTCTTGGGCTAGCATTTTGCCAAGTTCTTTTCTCACTTGATAAACGCTCTGTCCGTCAATTACGGAGTCGGGGCGGGCAAAATAAATCAATTCGAAGATGCACGGGCGGGCCTTTTTGGTCGATGAGGAAAAATCCCTGCTTTCGATTCGCCCATCGGGATGACAAATAACCAATTCTCCGGGGCGTACATCCCGTTCAAACTTAGCCCCTATCAGATCAAGGGCACAGGTTTCTGATGCTAAAATGGTTGCCCCATTAAGCTTGCCAATAACAAGCGGGCGAATACCCACAGGGTCACGGGCGCCAATCAGACCGTCAGTGGTTAAAATGGTTAAGGCATAAGCGCCTTCAATCTGTTTGAAACTATCGATGAGCTTATCAATAATAGAGACATGTTGGGAGCGAGCCGTTAGCTGTAAAAATAATTCGCTATCGGAAGTCGATTGAAAGATACATCCGCGTCGCACAAGGGTCTCGCGCAAGGTTCTGGCATTGGTGAGGTTGCCATTATGGGCAATCGCGATGCCGCTACGTTCAAGATCCGCGTAAAGGGGTTGCACATTGCGAAGCACGGTCTCCCCTTGGGTGGAATAGCGTGTATGCCCAATAACCGCATTACCGGTTAAGCGGGATAGAGTGGGGCCATCGGAAAAATTCTCGGCTACAAGGCCGATTTGACGTTCGGAGTGAAAGCGCTCCCCATCATAACTGGTAAGGCCAGCAGCTTCTTGCCCACGATGTTGCAAGGCATGAATGCCAAGGGCGGCAAGAGCTGCGGCATCATTGGTGCCAATAATGCCGAAAACACCGCATTCTTCTTTTAGCTTATGGGCATCGATAAATTGATCAAAATCGCGGCTGTGGTTCGCCTTTTGGCGATGATGATCCTGTTTGGCATGGTTCAGATATTGAACGGTGTTTTTAATGGCCGTGGAGACGGGGATCTTCATCATCATGCTCATATTTTACGACAGAATTTGTAATGTTTTTGATCGGGCATGACCATAATGTCTACTCATTATTGTTTTCACGGTCATTACCATCATTAGTTTGTTGTTGGTTACCTTGTTGTAGGGCTTTGCCTGTATTTTGTGCCGGATTGTCTTGTGTCGTAACGGTCGTAATCACTTCTGACAACCCCGCGCGTTCACTTCGTTTATATCCATTGGCTGCGGCATCATCGGGTACGATCGATGTCGCTTTTTCTGGCAAATTCAATGTGGTTGATTCGGGAATGAAGCGTTCAAAAATCTTGGCGCTGGAGGCCGCGAATGCGCGGGTTTTGGCGTTGCGGACGCTTTCGTGCTGGTTTTCTTCTTCAAGGTAATAACCATAAGCGAGAAAACCAAGGCCAATGAGTATATAACCGCGGACCGCCCCTAATATGCCGCCAACCGTTTTGTTGATCAGCTTGCCTCTGGAAGATAGGGGCGTTTTTAGGTGGATAATATGGATGATAATATAGAGGATCATAAATATCCCCGTTATCAAAAGGCCATAGGTTAATAGTGTGGTGATGATGGAGTCCCCTGAACCAAAATAGGATTGCACCGGAGAGGCTATTTTGAAGGTAATAAAAGCCGCTATCGCCAAGGCGATAAGGGTCGCCAATTCAAGCAAAGCGCCTCTTGCAGCAGCGAGCAAGGTTGAAATTAAAATGACAATGATGATCAGCGCATCAAATCCGGTCATTAAGAGGTCCACTCTTTTAATTCAGGCTGCACATAATAAATCGATTTGCGCATTATAAAACAAGCTGCGCATTCAGCTCCCGTAACGGGGTAAAAATTGCACTTTATGAAGTCACCATAGCCGATAATTTTTAAAGAAGCGAGGGGGTGAAACGGTTAAATTAGTGTTTGTGCTGTCACAATGACACCCTAGAAAAAGGACTTTTTTAGGAGGACGGGCGATCGATCGCGGCAATCATAAAGCCTAATCGGGTTTGTGTTGGGACTATTTTGGCGGATGATCTTATTGGTCAACTCGCATTATTATCTTACATCATTATCTGTATGAGTTAGGTTCCAGAATGACTGCCCGATTTGCTTTTATGGTGGTTATCCTTTGCTCTTGATGGAGGGCTTTCCAACACCTTTATCCAGCCCTTTATCGGTTTTCATCCATAAATCCCAAAACCGGAAATATAAACCATAATTCGCATTATAATCTTTGTGGTGAATATTATGGTGACTGGCGGAAATAATGATTTTTCCGAAGGCGCTATTGGTGACGGATTTGGGGTAAATCTCCCATCCGGCATGGTTGATGACACTGCAATAAGTCATGTAGACCAATAAAAACATAACCGCGCCATAATGAATAGGGATAAAGAAGGTAACGACAGGCAAAAGCCATGCGGAAATAATCGCCTCCCAAGGGTGGAAAGAAAATGCGGCCCATGGTGTTGGCTGGCGGGAGCGATGATGGCTGAGATGGGTCGCCCGAAATAGTTTCGGATGATGCATCGCTCGGTGTGTCCAATAGAAATAGGTATCGTGAATAAATAAATATAACCCTATACTGATAAAAATATAGATCCAGCCGGTGATCCCGTTCACACTCGCATAAATGACAGTGCCACCAGCTTTGTAAGCTTCCATTACAATAGCACCGGGGAGGGCATAAATGGCGGAAGAAACAAGAGACATTTTCACTTCATGGAGAATAATCTTGCGCTCCGGTTTTCGCTCGGCCAGTTGGGTGGCACGTACTTTTTCTGCGGGGCGTCCCCATAACAAAAAGTAAAATAAACCCGCAATGAAAAAATACCGAAGCCATATAATGATGGTCAGGGCGATATAGCTATTAAAAATAGCGACGCTAGACAGGGGACCGTCTGATAGGACATTGGCGGATAAGTCGAGCATAAGGATTTGCTTTATTCGGGTTGTTGTCCCACCTTGGGGTGATTGCGTGATTATGGGCGATCGGTTAGATAGTGGATAATCGTAACTGGGTATACCAATAATAGGCTAATTATTGTTGGCGCAAAAGAGGCTTCATGGACGCATCTTCAAAACAAGTGGCCAAAAGGGATGGGATAGACACCGACATTGATATTGCCATTGCGGGGGGCGGCTTAGCGGGTGGTTTGATCGCTTGGCGATTGCGGCAATCGCACCCAACACTTAATATTGTGTTGGTGGAACGGGGGCAATCCCTTGGTTATGGTGGTCGGGGTTATGGTGGTCGGGCAGATGGCGGTCGAATGGATGGAGCCCATACATGGTCTTTTCATGCAACAGATTTAACCCAAGACCTTTATGACTGGATTGCGCCGCTGATCACCCATCGATGGGAGGGGCAAGATGTGCGGTTTCCCAAATTTCAACGCACCCTGACAACGCCCTATTGTTCTGTCACCTCGCAACAATTTGCCAAAATTATTGGAAAGGATTTGTCGGGGGATATTCTTTATGGTCAAGAGATTGCGCACTTGAACGCCCATTCCATCGTTTTAAAAAATGGCCGGATTATACCCGCCAAGGTGGTGATTGATTGCCGGGGGCAACAGGGCAACCCGCATCTTTCTTTAGGGTTTCAAAAATTTGTGGGACTGGAGATTGAATTTGACAAACCCCATGGTTTGAGCCGTCCTATCATCATGGATGCAGATATCGATCAGTATGATGGATATCGCTTTGTCTACACATTACCCTTTAGTGCCCACACGGCATTGGTTGAAGATACGCGTTATGCAGACGGCGCCGATCTCGATGGGGCACAAATCCGTAAACAGATAATGGATTATTGTCGTCATCGTGAATTGGGCGAAGGGCGGGTGATCCGTGAGGAGGAAGGGGTTTTACCTATTGCTCTTTGTGGTGATATTGAAAAATTTTGGGGCCGATCGCCCCCCGATTTTATCCCTGAGCATGGTCTTGATAAGGCGGGTCCTGCGGCGCGCGCTGGAATGTCGGCGGCTTTGTTTCACCCTCTAACCGGATATTCACTTCCTTTTGCGGCAAGCTTGGCCAAACGCATTGATCTTTATATACAGCAAAACAAAGATTTTACAGGGGCTGATATATATCGTTTAACCTATGATTATTCAGTCCAAAACTGGCAGGATATGGGGTTTTATAGGCTATTGTGCCGCATGCTTTTTCGTGCGGCAG
>CALLPQ010000014.1 GCA_938015425.1 uncultured Parvularculaceae bacterium
AGGTACGCGATATGAAAATTTGGCCTTGGTCTATTTGCACGCGTTCTTGCAATCTGCCTTGTCGATAGCTGACCTTAAAGGCAAGCCAGACCACAAAAATATCAAGGCCGCCAAATGCCAATACGGGCCATGCGCCTAAAAATGAAAAATATGTTCCAAGCAATAGATTAGTGCTGATGACAATGCTCATTACGAACATGAAACCCTTATTGGAAAGGGAGCGATTAGGATATAAAACAGTATCGAATATTAATGGATGAAGTGAAGGATTGTGGGGTGGGTGTTGCGCGGTTGATATTTTGGCGTTCCGGGTTCCGGTTTGATTGGCCTTGCGCCCCATCTCTGAAGATGGGTCATTATCTAACTCTTTTGCGCGTCCTTTATTCAAGGGGGGCATGGTTTCTATGCGGGTTCTTTTTTGCATGGGTTCTAACGTATAAGAAATTGAGGGTGGGTGGTAGGTTGCACCTTGACGCGGCTATCTTGATTAGTCTTTACGGCAAGGCCATGTTCGGGCAAAACGGATTGGACTTATGGCAAATCCGGTAGCGGGTGAGGCTTTAAAAACCATAGACTAAAATGTTGAACAAATGATGGAGCGAAAAATGGCACGAAAAATGACGAGAGACAATGCCCGTGCTTTTTATGCTGTTTTGGCAAAGAATGGGCCATCCCCGCAGACCGAGCTTTATTATACGAACCCCTATACGTTAGTTGTGGCGGTGGCCTTGTCAGCGCAAGCAACAGATGTCGGCGTGAATAAAGCCACAGCAAAATTATTTCCGGTTGCTGATACGCCTAAAAAAATGGTTGCTCTTGGTGAGGATAAAGTTGCCGATTATATCAAAACCATCGGGCTTTGGCGCAATAAAGCCAAGAATGTTGTTGCTTTGTCAAAAATGCTGTTGGATGACTTTGGGGGACAGGTCCCGGCGGACCGTGACCAGCTGGAAAAACTGCCGGGGGTGGGGCGAAAAACAGCCAATGTTGTTTGTAATGTAGCCTTTGGCCAGCCTACGATTGCGGTGGATACGCATATCTTCAGAATCGGCAATCGCACGGGGATCGCGCCAGGTAAATCCCCTCTTGAGGTTGAAAAAGGTCTTGAGAAAATCACCCCCGAAGAATATTTAATGGATGCCCATCATTGGTTAATCCTCCATGGGCGTTATGTTTGTAAGGCTCGTACCCCTGAATGTTATCGGTGCAGTGTTTCTGAATTTTGTCTTTATAAAGATAAAACACCCGCTGCGGGGGTTAAACCTGCTTCGGCACTCAAAAAAACAGATAAGAAGAAAAAAACGTCTTCTAAAAAAACATCTTCTAAAACGACTGCAAAAAAGACCAAGAAAACCACGATTAAGATGGCTAATAAACCAAAACTAAAACCCACATCAAAACCTAATGGTGCCAAAAAATAATAGTGCCAAAAATAATAATGTTAAAAGCTAGAAATTCAATCACACCGTAATGGATTATAAGATGAGTATATCAAACATAGAAGCGGCCCAAAAACTAATTATCGCTTTGGACGTGGCGGACATTCAAACCGCAAACCAAATTGTTGATGATTTGGGAGATGATGGGCAGTTTTATAAAATCGGATATCAGCTTTTTCCCATTGGCGGGTTGGACCTAGCCCAGCGATTAACACAAATGGGTAAAAAGGTTTTTCTGGATTTTAAATTCCATGATATTGGCGCAACCGTTGAGCGGGGCGTGCGAAGCGTAAGGCGATTAGGGGCTGATTTTCTAACGGTTCATGCTGAACCCGATGTGGTGGCGGGGGCTGTTGAAGGCCGTGACCGTGATAGTCAGGGGCATGAAGTGGCGAAAGGCGATAAGCGGTTAAAAATTTTAGCCGTGACCGTTTTGACATCCCTTTCCCAAGACAGTTTAACGAAGATGGGCATTCATACGCCCATCGAAGAATTAGTATTACATCGTACACGAATGGCATTGGATGCCGGTGCCGATGGTATTGTAGCATCGGCGAAAGAAGCCCCTGCAATTCGCGCAGAATTTGGCGGTGGGTTTTCGATTGTGACCCCCGGTATTCGCCCTCGCGGCGCGGCGGCGCACGATCAAAAACGGGTTGTGACCCCTGCCAGTGCAATCCGTGGCGGGGCTAATTTTTTGGTGGTTGGGCGCCCTATCGTTGAAGCGGTAGACCGTAAAAAAGCAGCGCAGGCCATCATCACCGAGATTGCTGAAGCAGGATAAGGCCTATATCCGTTTAGGCTCTTAGATTATTCATATTGTCCCAATAAATTGATATTTAGGACAATATCTACCGCAAGATCGCGCTTTCCGTTTTAGATTTGTGGTATAATGATGTTATGATAATATCATAATCATAACATCATAGATAAGAGCGAGAGGTCTCCGTGGGTAAAACAACGATTAGCGTGGAAACTGCGCTGGCAAAAAAAATCAATAAACGCGCACGACGATCAATCTTTGGGGCGTTTTTGGATCGAGCTCGTAAATCTGGCGGAAAAACAGTTGCGGTTATTGATGGCGATGGCCGCAAAATTACCTATCAAGACCTTGTTCGTGGTTCTTTAGGGCTAAGCGGACCAATCGCCAGAGTGACCGAACGTGGTGAACATGTGGGAATTTTACTCCCCACAGGCGCGGGTATTTTAATTTCGTGTTTTGCATTGCATGCGCAAGGGCGTATTCCTGCGATGCTAAACTTTACCTCTGGTCCTAAAAACTTAAAACTGGCCGGTAAAGCCGCAAAAATTACCAAAGTTCTAACCGCCCGAAAGTTTGTAGAAGTTGCAAAACTTGAAAGTTTGATTGAAAAACTGGAAGATAGTTTCGAGTTCTTGTATTTGGAAGACATCAAAGAAAAGGTGCAGGTTAAAGATAAGATGCGTGCGCTTATCGGGCCGCACTTGCCATCTTTATTGGTATATTCTCCCGACCCTGATGATACAGGGGTAGTTTTATTTACGTCAGGCACAGAAGGGACCCCTAAAGGGGTTGTTTTAAGCCACATGAACGTGATGGCGAATATCGAACAGATTTCAAACCATGTTAATCTTGACCCTAATGATATTTTCTTTAATCCCCTGCCGGCCTTTCATTGTTACGGGTTAACGGCCGGGTCTTTATGGCCGGTGATGGAGGGGCATCCTGTTGTGTTTCATCCTTCTCCTTTGCAAACAAAGATAATCCCTAAGCGGATTTATGAAACCAGCTCAACCGTGCTTTTCGCGACGGATACTTTTTTACAGCAATATATGAGGGCAAGTGACGATGGGGGAATGAGTTCCTTACGGATTGCGGTGTGCGGAGCGGAACGCGTGCGCGACGAGACGCGGCAAACAGCGGAAAAAAAATTCGCATTCCAGGTATTGGAAGGATATGGCGTCACCGAAGCATCCCCCGTATTGGCGGCAAATCAACCCGAAGATATCCGCTCTGGCACAGTGGGTAAATTATTGCCCGCGATAGAAGCGCGGCTTGAGGCGGTAGATGGTTTGGATGATGCGGGGCGTTTGCAAGTGCGCGGACCAAATTTGATGAAAGGTTATCTTTCAGCAGATGAGCCCGGTATTGTGCAGCCCTTGGGCAATGATGGTTGGTATGATACGGGTGATGTGGTGGCGATTGATAATCATGATTATATATCAATTCGTGGACGCATGAAAAGATTTGCTAAAATTGGCGGAGAAATGGTCTCGCTAACCGTGGTGGAAAATTGCGCCTCTGCGGTGTGGCCGGATCATATGCATGGGGCTGCCATATTGCCCGATCCCAAAAAAGGGGAGCAAATTGTTTTGGTGACAGATCGCCAAGCCCCTGACCGCGCTTTACTTTTGCGCTGGGCGCAATCTCATGGGGTGCCGGAATTGGCGGTTCCCAAGAAAATCATTAGTGTTGATGAATTACCGGTATTGGGAACCGGGAAAATGGATTTTGTGGCTGTCACAAAGATTGCGGAACAAGCATTTTTGAAAAATGATAAAGACGTGTCTGCGAAAAGCGAGATAAATCAGTCAATCCATTCTGTATAAAGATGATTGTCTTTAATGTTTAGGCAAGCACCGCTTGATGGTGGGGTTGTTGTGGGGGATAGAATATTTCCTGCTCTTTTCGCGGTTTCCCTGCTGGGTCTTGACTTATCTCATTGAGGTTAATCCCTTTAAGTCGTGCATTTTTACGTTCGGACTTTAATTTCCAAGCGACGGCAAAAAAACCGATAATCATCAAAGCCCAGGTTTGTGGTTCTGGTGTTGGCGCAGTTACGGAAACCACTTCGCCATTAATCTGGATATAATCAACACGCACTTCTGTGTCGCGCCGATTGCTGCGGGTGAGGACTTCAATAAAATTACATCCACCAAGATTGCCACATCCTTGATTAAGCAGATTGTTTAGACTGACAGTGCGGCCACTGGTAAAATTTCGGTTTCTGGCAATTGTTTCAACACCATTTTCGATACGGCCAAATCGGATTGTGCCGCGCGCAATGCCACCTTCACCGGGTAACGTAAAGACCGTCACATTATCGCGCTGGGTTGCCGCAAAGGGCTGATCAAATAATAAGCGTAAGCTTTGACCTTGAGGGATATTAAATCCGGCATTGTCGCCCGCTGTTGAAAGCGCGATTGCCTGATCATCGGTAAAATCAGTAGGCGTTAAAAATGTCGCAGACTCAGCATGTGCTGTGTTTTTAGAAAAACACAAGCACGTCAATAAAGTCATTGTCAAAATTAATAAATGTCGCAAACTCATACTAGCTTTCTAGTTATGTCTATTTTGATTTTTACAAAAAACCTTTAACTTTGTAAAAACCCTTAACTAAGGTTGCTTAAACTTTAACCGATACGATGTTAATTCTACTTTAAGAAATAGAGTTAATTTAGGTTAATAATTTTCTTCAAAAACACGCGTAATATTAGGATTGCGTTCAGTATTTTTCTTTAAGACTTACTCTAATAAGAAATTTTAAAGCTAAGAATGAGGGGTTTTTTCCTGTATTTTAGCTTAAGGAGTATGCAGATGAGTAATGATGCAGGAATAAGTAAAAGAAAGTCAATGACGTTTAATCATCTTATTTTATTTTTGAGTTGTCAGTTTTTTTTGCTTTATCCTGTATCTGCTTATGAGGATCGTCCTTTGACGAAAAGCGGCGAAACGCAAGTGGTTGCAAAACTTGGTAAACGCGAAATTACAATAAGCGAGTTGCGTACCGAATTGATCCGCTTGGGGATGACAACAGGAACGGCAGAATCCCAACGTTTTGCATTGCAGTCGATTATTAATCGGCACCTATTGGTTGGGGCCGCCCGTAAAGCATCCGTTCACCGTGATAGTGATGCTGTGCTGCGAATAAGAGCGGCGCAAGATCAGGCTTTGGCTGATTATTATCTTGCTAACGTAACGCAACCTGTTGAGCCAACGCTGAACGAGATTGAAGATTATATTGCAGAAAATCCAAGTCTATTTGCCCAACGTACGCGCTATCAATTTACTGTATTGTCGTTGAAAACCAATGAATTTAACGATGACGTTATGACACCGCTTTTTAGTGAGACGGTTGATTATTCAGCGTTGATACAACATTTAAACGCTAAGAATATAAAATTCAGAACAACTCCGTTGGAACAAGTGTCTTCAAGTTTTCCAAAAGATATAAGGAAACAGCTTTCCCGATATAAAGTGAATGATAATATTGTTATCAAGTCTAATGAAGAAACCCAGATTATGAAAATCAATCAAGCGGAACCTGATTTGCTGGATAAAGAAGAATGGCTAAAAATCGCAAGACGTCTTGTTATGGATGAGAATGCAATAAAGCGCGCCCGGACTTTGTTAGATTCTTTAAAGCTTGGTTCAAGCGTAACATATTTTCATAAAGATCTAGCCCCTGTTGAGGCGGCCAATAATACTACCCAAAATACAAAGAATACGGCAGGAAAGTAACGTTCAATGGAACTTGATCCAGTAAAAATATTTTTTGGCCTTAAACAGAGGAAATTTCTTATTTTCTCTTTTGTGTTGTTATTTGGTGTGTTGGCCCTTGTGGTGGGTATGAATTTACCCAAAAAATATGAAGCCAGTGCAAAAGTTCAAGTGAACTCAATCCAGAAAAATACCCTTACAGGGCGTGCGGAGCAAAGCTTGCGCGTTGCGGAATTTTTAGGTCAGCAAGCGGCAATTGGCCAAAGCCGGACGGTGGCCTTGGTTGTTATTGATCAACTGGTTGAGGAAGGTTTTTTCTCGATGGCTGATTTCGAAGCTAATTGGCGCGAGGAAACCGGCGGCGAGTTAGTGGCGGGGAATGATGCAAGATTGTGGGCTGCGGATCAATTAACCAACGGGTTGACCGTAACGGGTGATGCTTTGGCAAGTTCTTTATTGTTTAGTTTTTCCAGTAATGATCCATCCCACTCTGCAAAATTAGCAAATTCGTTTGCGAATGCTTATATGGCGACTGTTTTAAATCAACGTCAACGACGGTCAGCCCGTAATGCGCAAAACTTTTCTGACGAGACGTTGACTTTGTCTCAAGATGTAGAGGAGGCAAAGCAAAAACTTTCCGACTATCGCGCCACTTCAGGGATTGTTGGTTTAGGGGAAACCCGCTTGGAAGCCGCCGAAGTCGAGCTTGCGGCCTTGACAGCGCGTCTGGGGGATGCGCGTGCTGATTTTACAGAAGCGCAAACCCTTATTCAGCAAGCCCGTTCTTTAGGGTCAACAGGATTGTTGAATTTGCCACTGCCTAATGAAAACCTTCCAGGGCGC
>CALLPQ010000015.1 GCA_938015425.1 uncultured Parvularculaceae bacterium
GATGGCGGCGGCGCTGGCGGCATGCCTGATATGGGCGGCATGGGCGGTATGGGTGGTATGGGCGGCATGATGTAAGCCCTCCCCCATAATAGTAATAATCGAAAGCCCGGCATGAATGTGCCGGGCTTTTTGTTTTGAAAAAAGAAAATGGATTTCAGTAGTTTTAATGATAAAAATTCTTCTTGACTTCCCCGTCACATACATGTGACACTTGTCACATAACAAATTAACATGAGCAAATAGGATTTACCGTGCAGCCCACTAAAGCAGAACTCGCCATTTTAAAAGCCGCTTGGCATTTAAAAACTGCCAGCGAAAAAGAACTTCACGACCATAGCGTCGGTGTAAATAAATGGTCACTATCCTCAACCCGCAAAACCATCGCCCGCATGGTTTCAAAAGGTCTCCTAATCCAAGACAAACGCCACGGCGTGAAAGTCTATTGCGCTACCAATCCACGCCTAAAAACAATTGCCAGTCTCATTGCTGACTTTACAAAAGACATTCTGGAAAGCGATAGCACTATTAACGCCTCGGCATTCGCGGACAGTAAACATTTAAATCATGACGAGATCGATGATTTACAAGAATTACTAGAAAGTTTGTCCCAAGAAAAACACAAGGCAAACTCCCATAATGATTAAAACCATAACAATATTAACTGCATTATTATGTTTTTCACTGCTCTGGGGCGGGGTCTTTACTCTTGCAAAAGCAGGGTTACACAAAGTCATAAAATCAAACACCCTCTCTCCTCGAAATTGTTTGGTTTTTCTTACTATCCTTTTAATTCCTACACTGTTTATCTTAATTCCTACTCCCCTTTGGTTTCATTCAAATACTTTCATAGACGCTGCTATAATAAAATCGCCTGAAGAGGGCCTCCCCTATTTTAGTAATAAACCGTCTTTATTTACTCCCTTCATTACAACGATCTTTTTGACATATATAACTGTAGCTCTTTTTAAAGCCTATAACTTCGCCGCTTCATCCATAAGGTTACGCAAAATCATAAAAACCTCAATGCCGGTTAATAGTAACTATGTTTGTGACAGTCGAATACGCATAACAAAAGAGAAAATTTCACCTTTTGCCAGCGCCTATAAAGGCGGTACGATTATCATATCAAAAGAAACCTTTGCTGCCCTCGATCATACAAGTTTAGATTTTATCATTTGCCATGAACAAGCCCACTTAAAACGACATGATCCCTATTATTTTATCCTTATGGATATCATTGATATTTTTTTCTGGTTTAATATTTTTATCAAAAAGCAAACCAGTGACTTCAGGCTAGCTGCAGAAATTGAATGTGATCATATTGTTTTGCAGAATATGATCCACAAAAACAATAAAACCCCTGAAAGCATTATTACCAAATCCTACGCAAACGCGCTTCTTTCTGTCCTTAAACAAACTGCCCATAATGACAAAGCGCCATTGCATGTTCCGCGTAACCCGGCAGTTTTTTTACAAAGAAACAAAGGAGACTATGAAATGAGAATAACAAATATAATGAACGCAAATCAAAGCACCTTAAAACCAAAATCAACTTTTATTATGGCAATTTTAATATCTTGTCTGTTACCCGCATCCGCATGGGCAATGACAATTGGAGAGTTTGCAAAAAACACAACACCGATTGAGCAACAATCAGACACCCAACCTGATGCCCCATCTAGCGATAGACAGGCACAACCTTTAACCCGTATACCACCAAGATTTCCTGCAAAATGTCTAGAAACCATGGAAGAAAGAGAAGATGTCACTCTAATCTTTGATGTTTCCAAAGAAGGCAAACCGATAAAAATTCAAGTCCTTGAATCAACCAATAGCTGTTTTAATAAAGCCGCCATAAATGCGGTTAAAGAATGGACATATCAGCCAAAAATCACTGATGGTAAACCCGACCAATATCGCGGTGTGGTTTCCCGAATTAGCTTTTTAGGCAGAATAACTATCCGTTTTTCAACACCCCATGATAAAAACCGTAAAGGATAAAACAATAAAATAGCCAAATCTTGAACCAGGGTTTATACAATAAGCTCTGGTTTCATTTGGCTATCGCAGCCGCTTTAAGGGCGACCATCATGTCGATAGATAAGCGATCTTCAAATTCTTTATCTGCAAATTCTATAAACCCGGAACCATTAAATACGAATTCACCATTAGTCAGCAATCAAAAGAAATATTTCACGCCGCTTACCGCTATCGCCGTAGTCATTGCCAATATGGTGGGCACTGGGGTTTTCACCAGCCTTGGCTATCAACTCATCACCATTCAATCGGGCTTCCCGTTGATTTTATTATGGATTGTTGGCGGTCTTATCGCCCTTTGCGGGGCCCTTTGCTATGGCGAGTTAGGCGCGGCCTTACCTCGCTCTGGCGGTGAATACTCGTTCCTTACACGGATATACGGACCGGCTGCAGGGTTTGTCTCGGGGTGGATTTCAGCGGTGATCGGGTTTGCCGCCCCGATTGCCTTGGCGGCCATCACCTTCGGGGCTTATATTCAATCTGCCTTCGCTGACACTCTTCCCCTCGCCGCCAGCAAGGGGTTAGCCATTGGGTTAATCCTGATTCTTACCCTGATCCATATGGGCAACCGCTCTTCTAGCAGTCGGTTTCAAGCTTTTATGACCATCTTGAAAATAGTAGTGATATTATGTTTTTGCGTGGGGGTTCTAGCAGTCGTCAACGACTATCAACCGGTTTCTCTTTTACCGAAGGCCGGGGATCACAAAATTATTTTCGGTTCAGCTTTTGCCGTATCCTTAATTTATGTTAGCTATGCCTATACAGGATGGAACGCGGCTAGCTATTTAAGCGGCGAATTAGAAAACCCGCAAAAGACACTTCCCCTTATACTCATCATTGCCACTATTATTGTGGCCGTCTTATATGTTTGTTTGAATGCGTCGTTTTTATTGGTGACCCCCATTGCTGACATGCAAGGGGAATTGGAGATCGGCGTTATCGCAGCAAAATCGGTGTTTGGCCCGCGCGGTGCGCAAATAACCGGTTTAGTATTAGGGATTTTATTGATTTCAACCGTCAGTGCCATGTCTATTGCCGGACCACGGGTTTTGCAAGTGATGGGCGAGGATTACAAAGCGTTCCAATGGTTGGCTCAAAAGAATGTGCAAGCCATTCCGGCGCGGGCCATCATCGCCCAATCCGGTCTGGCTCTTTGCTTCGTGGTGACCTCCACTTTTGAATCCGTATTAATCTTTGCAGGTTTTATTTTAGCTTTAAACAGTTTCATGACGGTGATTGGCTTGCTGGTGCTGCGCTATAAAGAACCCGCATTGGCAAGACCTTTTCGCCTCCCCTTATACCCGCTTCCCGCTTTCATCTATCTTGCTCTTACGGGCGGCATTATGCTGTTTGTTGCGATAACCAATCCAATCGAAGTCATCATCAGTATAGGGGTGATTATTATGGGGGGCATTGTCTATCAATTTACGAAATAGAAAAGGCCCCCTCAATAAAACGGCCCGGCAAAAAGCCGGGCCATTTGACCTATAAACCGAGGCGATAACCCGATAACCAAAACCGGCTATCTTTATCGCAAATGGTGGTTAGCCATAAATGCTTTCTTTTTTGAAATGTTGGCACAACATATAATAGACAACCGCACGATATTTATTGCGGTTAGACATGCCGTAAACTTCCAAAACAGATTTAATGGCACTATCAAGCTCGGGCCCGTCTGATAGACCTAGTTTTTTTATCAGGTAATTATTTTTTACCGTGTCGAGTTCAGATTGATCCGTACCGGAAACAGTTGAACTATCTTTATTATAAATAGACGGCCCAAGACCGATGGTCACCTTGGTCAACAAATCCATATCAGGTGTAATATTACACTTGTCTTTTAACTCTTCAGAATATTTTGCAATTAAATCATCTCTTTTGCTCATAATGTATCCCTTTCCTAATCATGCAACGCCAATAATGCGCCTTAATTACAGCAGAAAACACATTGAACTCATATCTTCTTAAAAACTCTGAGCAATCTATTAGATATGGCGTCTTGTTTAGCACCATTATCGTAGATGATCGGATAAGATAATAATGAATTAATGCTTTCTACTGATGAATAACGATTAAACGCAACCACTTTATACCAGTTCTTATTGAAAGGGTATTTCATGCGAAAATCAATAAGTTAAAGCATATTTTTTCAAAATGTGGAAAGTTTAATCTATCTCATTCTTATCATATCATGGGTATACGGGTCATCTGGGGAATATACGAATAGAAAACGGCCTCATGAGGCGAGTTCCACCATCATGAGGGCTTCTCATTCAAATCTTGACCAGCATAATTTAAGCCAACCGTTTTACGATTATCCCTCAATCGGATCCAACCAACCCCATTCATCTTGGGTTTCACCCGTGAAAATACCAAAAAACGCATCCTGAATAGCCTTCGTTACAGGGCGCTCCCCATTACCAACGGTTATGCCATCAACGGTTTTAACGGGTGTAATCTCGGCGGCGGTTCCCGTCAGGAAGATTTCATCAACGCCATATAGCATTTCACGGGATAATGCCTGCTCAACCACCTCATATCCAAGCTTTTTAGCCAAAACAATGGCCGTATCGCGGGTAATACCATTCAGGATGGAGGCCGCCGTGGGCGGGGTTAGTATCCGGCCTTTATGGATTACAAACAGGTTTTCCCCGGCCCCTTCACTAATAGTGCCATCATGGGCAAGGCCAATACCTTCTTCATAGCCATGGGTTTTTGCTTCAAGGCTAATCAAACGGCTTGAAAGATAGTTTCCGGCTGCTTTCACACCCGCGGGAACTGTGCCCGGCGCTAATCGTCTCCAGCTTGATATCGCAACATCAATACCGTTCTTCAGCCCTTCCTCTCCCAAATAGGCCCCCCACGGGAATGCCGCAACGATAAGGTCGGTTTTACAATTCATGGATGAGGGTCCCATTTCCCCATAACCAAGAAAGGCCAATGGGCGGATATAGGCAGACTGAAGGCCGTTTTCACGCACAACCTGTTTACAAACCTCCATCAACTCTTCAACGCTATAATTCATGTCAAAGCGATATACGCTCGCAGAATAATGCAAGCGCTCGATATGATCCCGATTTCGGAAGACACAAACCCCTTTATGATCCGTATTATAAGCGCGCATCCCCTCAAAGACGCCCGTTCCGTAATGCAAACCATGGGTCAGTACGTGGGTCGTTGCATCGGCCCATGGAATCATCTCGCCATTGCGCCAAATCAGTTTTGCTTCTTGAATCGCCATTGTCACTCCTTTAGCCCCATACACAACTCAGATTGAGATCAAAGGGGATTAATGAAATTTAGACTCAGGTGTTTTGGCCAAAACACGCATGAGGTCAAGGGGCATTGCCCCAATCCCACAATTTTATGATGGTAAAATGTTAGGGAACCAGCATTTGACAATGATTGCATGAATTTAAAGGCTGGCCTATAAGCGATTTATGAGTCAAAGCCCCTTATCTCCCTTTATCGCTTCGCCCTTAACCGCAAACCATCTTTGCAGTATCGATGATTTATCAGATCAAGACATTGAGCGTATAACCTCGCTTGCGCTGGATTATGCGGCAAAACTCAAGAATAAAACCCCCATCCACAAACTATTGGCGGGACGCACCCAGATTAATCTGTTTTTCGAAGACTCCACCAGAACCAGTCTTTCCTTCGAGCTTGCGGGAAAAAAATTAGGCGCGGATATTATCAATCTGCCCGTTTCCGCCTCCTCCATCAACAAGAACGAAGAAACTCTTGATACGGTACAAACCTTAGCCGCTATGGGCACCGACGCTATGGTGATTAGATCAAACCAGCCAGATCTCCATCAAACCCTAACGGAAAAAATCGACTGCGCCATAATCAATGCGGGAGACGGAACCAAGGAACATCCAAGTCAGGCCCTCCTTGATGTGGTCACGATAATGAGCGAGCGCAAAACCCTTGAGGGCTGCACCATTGCCATTTGCGGCGATATACTTCACTCCCGCGTTGCGGGTTCTAATGCCCGCTTATTAATCCGCCTTGGCGCTGAGGTGCGCTTTGTAGGCCCGCAACAATTATTGCCAAAGCAAGATCAATTTCCGCATATCGGTTTTTTTACCTCTTTGAAAGAAGGTCTTGACGGCTGCGATATCGTTTACGCCCTTAGAATTCAGTTTGAGCGCCTCTCCCCCCATATGCGCCAGATTATGGATACCGACAAAAATATATATCTATCAACCTACGGACTAACCCACAAAACAATGGGATATGCAAAACCAGACGCAAAAATTATGCATCCCGGTCCCATGAATAGAGGCATAGAAATTGACGGGGCTTTAGCCGATGATCCACAAAAATCCCTTATATTACATCAGGTTTTTAATGGCGTTCCCACCCGCATGGCCATCCTTGAAGGGTTAATATGTTCGCGCAATCATCATCAAACAAGGGTCATCCGCCAAACGGCTAATTAGACAGGCTTTATAATATGACAATTTTATTGAGTATCGTGGTTGGCTATCTATTAGGCTCTATACCCTTTGGTCTGGTTTTAACCAGACTTGCCGGTAAAGGCGATATCAGGCAAATCGGATCCGGTAATATTGGCGCTACCAATGTATTACGCACCGGACGCAAAGATTTAGCACTAGCGACCCTTATTCTCGATAGCGGAAAGGGCGCGATTGCCGTTGCTATCGCACTCTTTGCGGGATTGCGCCCTGAAGTTGCGGGGGCGGCCGCTTTTTTAGGGCATTGCTATCCGGTTTGGTTAAAATTTAAAGGCGGCAAAGGGGTTGCTACATTTTTAGGTACTTTGCTTATGCTGCATTTTATAGCAGGCATTATTGCATGCGCCATTTGGTTGGTAAGTGCTTTTATCACCCGCATATCATCTCTTTCCGCTTTGATAGCCGCTGCCGCTGCGCCGCTTATTCTATTTGCCATGGGAAAAATCTATATCATGGCTGCCCTCGCCTTTATGGCAATAATCATCTTTATACGTCATCAAGACAATATCAAACGGATACTTATCGGAGAAGAACCAAAAATAGGGCAGAAAAAAAGCTAAGGAAGAAAAAAAGCTAGGCACTATTTTTAATCACGATCCAAAATTTAATGCCGAAACCATATTAATGCGATTAGGGAGGGGAATTTGATGGCACACTCATTGACGGACGAAGAAAAAGCAGACTGGATCCAGTTAATCCGTACCCCAAATATCGGGCCAATTACATTCTATCGTCTCATAAAGAAATTCGGCACCGCAGCCAAAGCTTTAAGCGTTCTACCGGAATTTTCACGCCAAGCAGGTCGTAAAAAACCTTTAATCCCTTCAGACAGACAAGCGGCACAAGACGAGATAAAAACCGCTTGGCAAAAAGGCATTATCATTATCGCCGCATGCGAAGCTGAATATCCAACCGCTTTAAGGGCCATCGCCGATCCGCCGCCCATCATCTTCGTCAATGGCCATGTCAGCCTATTTGAAAAACCGGCCATTGCCATTATCGGTGCTAGAAACGCCTCCGGTATCGGGCGTAAATTCGCCCGTCAATTATCATTGGACCTCGGGCAAGCGGGCTATGTGATTACGTCTGGCTTAGCGCGGGGAATTGACGGGGCTGCCCACGGCGCTGCTCTTGAAACGGGAACCATAGCGGTTGTTGCCGGAGGCGTGGACCATATCTACCCTCCTGAACATGATGAGTTAACCGCCAATATCGCAAAGCGTGGGGCCATTATCTCCGAACGTCACATCGGGGCACAACCCACAGCGCGTGATTTCCCCAAGCGTAACCGCATCATCTCGGGGCTTAGTCGCGGTGTTGTCATTGTAGAAGCAGCGGCAAAATCCGGCACCTTAATCACTGCCCGATACGCCCTTGAGCAAGGGCGCGAGGTTTTCGCCGTGCCTGGTTCTCCCTTGGACCCACGCAGCCAAGGGGCAAACCGCTTGATACGTGACGGTGCCACACTGGTTGAAAACGCCGATGATATTATTCAGGCTATAGCCACGCAAACCCGTTCTTTGCAAGAAACCAGTGATGATGAAGAGCTTATGGATAATCTCTTCGGGCCTTTAAATAAGCCAGGAAAACCAGTTTGCGCTGGCTCCAAGCCACCTGCAAATATGGGTGATTCGGTGGATGATAGCCCACAAGACACCAAAAAACTGCGGGAAGACATATTTGCCTTTTTAAGCTATAGCCCCATTCATCGCGATGAAATTATACGCGAGTTCTCGGCCACCTCTGGCATGATAGCCGACGCCTTGTTAGACTTGGTACTTTGCGGGGAAGTGACCGAAACCAGTGGTGGTTTTTTTGCGAGAGATGAAAGCCTATAATTTTCAATTAAAAGACCCCACCCCACGTTGCGAGAAGCCAGTCTTAATTCCTCAAAAAAACCCGTTAAAATTAGAAAAAAGCAAAATAAGTTATGGATATCTCGAAAAAGCTTTGCTATACGGCGTGTTCCAACAGCGTTCCCCGATAGCTCAGTTGGTAGAGCAGCTGACTGTTAATCAGCTTGTCACAGGTTCGAGTCCTGTTCGGGGAGCCATTCTGATCAAAAGATTCCTGATCAAAAG
>CALLPQ010000016.1 GCA_938015425.1 uncultured Parvularculaceae bacterium
GAGAGTTTTATTCGCGCATCAGGGCCCGGTGGGCAAAGTGTGAACAAAACATCTAGTGCGGTGCAATTACGGTTTAATCTAAACGCGTGCCGGGTTTTACAAAGCGATGTCAAAGCCAGAGCCAGAAGGCTCGCCGGAAACCGGCTCACCAAAGATGGCTGGATCGTTATTCACGCGGAAACATTTCGCACTCAAAAAGCAAATCGCGAGGATGCGAGAAAACGATTGGCCAGCTTATTAAGAGCCGCGATACCCCGTCCCACCATCCGCAAAAAAACCCGCCCCAGCAAAAGCGCAGTTGAGCGCCGCCTGCAATCCAAGAAGAAACGCAGTATTATAAAATCAAACCGCATTAAATCAAACAGGAAGGGCCGGTTTGAAAACGACTAAGCAAAACACGGCGAGCTTATAAGGGTCAGGTTATATCGGAGTAATTTATGGTCAGGTTTAGCCACGCCCGATATCAATCTTAACTTGAGATATAAAACCAATCACCATAACTATTATAGAAAGCCTGATTAAAGATGGCGAATAAGATATAAAACACTTAAGGCTTAAACCCCTGTAAGACTTAACACATTATGGATCAGGCATCAGTCTGCAAAAACCCTTATGGAAAAAATTATAACTTATAGTGAGCAATTCAAGTCAGTTGCATTAGAATGGATGACCAGCCCCGCCGCTTACGCGCAATTCGGGTTGTTATTTGGCGCATTCTTTTTAGCGTGGATTGTTACAAAGGCCCTTTCGCCCCGCCTCAACACACTTCTCACACCCTTGGAAGGTGATGTTTCGATCTGGGCTAAACTGCGCCGTTTTGGTTTATCGTTCATTCCCCTCTTACTGCCCCTTTTGGCGGCAACATTTACAGCCATTGGTGGGCAAGTTACCAATTCTCTATTTGATCAGTCTACTGTTATTGCTTTTGGCAATCGGGTATTTGTTTTTCTTGCCGCCCGCATTCTAGTCGATAAAGTCATTTATTCTCCCTATCTAAAAACATTGGGGAAATATTTCCTGATCCCCGCTGCATTTTTATATATGCTCGGTATTTTAACGCCTGCTTTAGGTTTTTTGGCATCCCAAAAAATCGGGGTGGGGGCTATTAAATTTACGGCTGATAAAATTATTACCGCCATCGTCGCCGCTGGATTTTTATTCTGGTTAGGGCGTTGGTCGAATGCGCAAGGCACTGATTATATTCGTAGCAAAGAAGATTTACGCCCATCAGTACGAGAGTTAGCCGCCAAAACTTTCGAGATGGGGGTTTTTGCCATTGTCTTTCTATTGCTTATTAATATTCTAGAATTACCGCTTGCCTCCCTTGCCGTGTTTGGCGGCGCCGTGGGCGTGGGGGTTGGTTTTGGTTTGCAAAAAATCGCATCCAATTTTATTTCAAGCATTATCCTATTGTTAGAAGGTCAAGCCACCGTTGGTGATTATGTCCAGCTTGATGGCGGTGAGGCCGGTACAATTATAAGAATGACTGCCCGTGCCACTATTCTGGAAAGTTATGACGGGCGCTGGATTGTTGTGCCCAATGAAGATTTTATCACCACACGGGTGGTCAATTACTCGGATCAGGGTTCGGCTAATCGGTACTCGGTTGATTTTAGTGTTGCTTATGATACGGACATTAATAAAATCCCCGATATTATTACCCAAGCGGTTTCAAAACATCCTGAAGTATTAAACAAACCGGAAAAACCTGATTGCGAACTTGCAGGGTTTGGGGATAGCGGGATTGATTTCACCGTAGAATTCTGGGTCAATGGCATTGATGACGGAAAGAACAAATATTCTTCAGACGTTCTATTTTTAATCTGGAATGCTTTAAAAGAACATAATATCCAAATCCCCTACCCACAACGGGAAATCAAAATTTTGCAGGGTAAAGAATTATTATCAAGCTCTTGCGCCTGAATTAAAAGTCGTTAAACCCCTTCAGCAGATTGTAAATCCTTTAAAGCCCAGTCTCCTGATGCTCCGCCTGATTTGTGGGTTAGCTTAATATCAACAATCATCATAGCGCGATCCACCGCTTTAAGCATGTCATAAATTGTCAAACAAGCCACACTTACCCCCGTTAAAGCCTCCATCTCGACACCGGTTTGACCCGTGGTTTTGGTTTCTACTTTTACCGTTACCCCCGGCAAATCAGGTTTTAACGTCACCTCCGCTTTAACTTTAGAGAGAGGCAACGGATGGCATAATGGGATTAAATCACTTGTGCGTTTTGCCCCCATAATCGCCGCTAATTCCGCAATCGATAAAACATCTCCCTTTCGGGATTTTCCCTGACGAAGTATTTCAAAAGTTTTCTCCGCCATCACAACAGACCCGCAAGCAACAGCAACACGCTTGGTAATATCCTTATTGGAAACATCAACCATGCGCGCTCGGCCATCTGCATCAATATGGGTTAGTGTGTTCTTATCCATTATAGACTCCGCATAAGTTTTTTATTTTCAAAAATAAGTGCTTAAAATAAGGCGCATAACAACAACCAATATTAATACACCCGTGATCCGGCGCATCACCACATCACTAAACCGGTCGCGGCCAATCAGCGTGCCAATCTGCCCCCCCAAAAGCACCGCTGGAAATAAAGGCCAATAGTGGGAAAAAACAGTCAGCGTGCCCCCTGTCTCCAACTTTTGTATTTGCCCCACGAGACCCGCAATAGAATTCACAAAAATAAAGGCAGAGCAAAGCGGCGCAATTTCAACGCCGCGCCCCCACCGCATTAAATATAATATTGGCGCCAAAAAAATACCGCCGCCAATGCCCACAATACCTGACAGTAAACCAATCGCCCCGCACAATAAGGGCATAATAATTTTATGACCAGATAGTTTTGACCTTGCCCCATTAGAAAAAGTTGACGGGGCTAACGAAGCTTCATTTGAGGCTTGTTGTAAAGACAGTTTAATTTCTTTATCCCACAATAATAAGAGGGCTGATATAAACAAAGCTATTGCCAACAGTCCGATAAACCATGGTTGCGGGATTAATAAACGCCCCCCAAGCCACGCCATTGGCACCGAGATTAGACAAAGAGGCAAAAGCCGCTTCCATTTAACAAAGCCACTGCGGTGATAACGCCATATACCGCCCGTAACGACGATAATATTACACGTTAATGAGATTGCCGGTAAAACCGTAAAATCAACATCTCGCAATAATAAAAGCGCTGTGTAAGTTGAACCGCCGCCAAAACCAACGGATGCATAGGCCAAGGCCGTTAGAAAAAACAAAGCGATGAGAGCCCACATTTTCTAACCCCTTTTATAGCCTTGCTTTAATTTAATGATTTGGGAAATTTAGGCAGAGCGTTCACATCATCTGGTTCATGTTGGATGACCACACGCGCACCAAGGGCTTTGGCCATTTCGTCAAATTTATCCATCGAGATATGTGTTTGAGGCTCATCAGTATTAAAGCGCGGTACACGGCGCAATTCCCGGCTTTCTTTACGGTGAAACAAATCACCACTTAACATAACAGGCCCGCTTTCAGGTAAATTAACGAGCAATGCTGTGTGACCCGGTGTGTGGCCCGGTAATTCAAGGATTTTCACACTACCATCACCAAACACATCATAAT
This sequence comes from uncultured Parvularculaceae bacterium, assembly GCA_938015425.1. Lineage (GTDB taxonomy): Bacteria > Pseudomonadota > Alphaproteobacteria > Caulobacterales > Parvularculaceae > CALLPQ01. The sequence continues at coordinate 3,607 of CALLPQ010000016.1, forward strand.
CACCCGTAAACTCTTTACGTTTAAAGTCTTTAAATCTCGCAAATTGCGCAGCCGTTTGTTCGTTTCCAAACATGGCTTGATACTCATTTTCATGCACAAGCCATAAAGCATCACCCGCCGCCTCCGGCTGTCCGGTATGATCAAAATGGTTATGAGACACTGATAGATATTCAATATCATCTGGCGTTAAATTAATCTCGGCCAATTGCTCCGTAACTGTCTTTTTAACCGTAATTGTATAAACCCCATTGACGACTGGTTCATCCGCCTTCATAGCCTCTGGCAAACCCACATCCCACAACAAGTCTCCTTTGGGGTGACGGATTAAATGACAACTATCAGAAAAAACATCGCGAACACCTTTATAATCTCCAATGGTCGAAAAAGAATCCAGATCGGAAATATCAATCACACCACAATCCATCGTGTATAAAGCCAAAGCAGAAACATTTGATTCATCTGCCTGTCCATTTACAACTGTTGAAGAGGCCGATGAAGAAACTTTACCATCCGTTGTATCACCATCGGAACAGGCAACCACCAATAAACTCATGGTAGCCACGGCACTTTTTAAAATATATTTATTATTCATCACTGCTTCCATTCTCCTCGACACGTTAATTAAGCTTACACCCATTATTCAAATTCATATAACTTTCATCATTATAAAGAAATTTCATTCCTCGTAATCTTAAACTTTCTCAATGATTGTCGCAATGCCTTGGCCAACACCAATGCACATGGCGCATAAGGCATATTGCCCATTTACCACATGGAGTTCTTCCACCGCAGTTTGCAGTAAACGCGCCCCCGACATGCCCAAAGGATGACCAAGGGCAATCGCGCCGCCATTTGGGTTCACATGGGGCGCATCATCAGGCAAACCAAGATCACGCATAGTTGCCAACGCTTGGGAAGCAAAAGCCTCATTTATTTCCAGCACCGACATCTGATCCAGTGACAGGCCAGATCTGGCCAATACCGCTTTAGCCGCAGGCGCGGGACCAAAGCCCATAATCCTCGGTGATAACCCCACCACACCGCCAACAACAATGCGGGCACGCGGTGTTAAATTATATTTTTTAACGGCTGCTTCGCTGGCCACAATCATCGCGGCTGCCCCGTCATTAATGCCCGATGCATTGCCCGCCGTGATAACCCCATCGCCTTTTACAATGGGACGAAGTTTGGCTAACACTTCCAAACTGGTCTCGCGCGGGTGCTCATCGCGATCAAAGATTAAATCATCTTTCTTTCTTTGGGGAATTGAAACCGCAACAATTTCACGATCAAACCGGCCACTCGCTTGGGCTTTAGCCGCCTTTGCCTGAGACCGGAAGGCAAACGCATCTTGATCCGTACGCGATACTTTAAAATCATCAGCAACATTCTCGGCTGTTTCCGGCATGGAATCCACACCAAATTCGGCTTGTAATTTTTTATTGACGAACCGCCACCCCATGGTCGTATCATACATTTGCACATTACGATCAAACGCGCTTTGGGATTTACCGATCACCATGGGCGATCGTGACATGCTCTCCGCGCCGCCGGCAATAATCAAATCTGCCTCACCCGCCTTAATGGCGCGGGCCGCAATGGTGACGGCATCCATACCCGATCCACATAGTCGGTTTACAGTCACACCGGGAACACGCTCCCCAAGACCAGCCAATAAAGCCGCCATCCGTGCAACATTACGGTTATCTTCCCCCGCCTGATTAGCGCCCCCCAAAATAACATCATCTACATTGTCCCAATCAATCACCGGGTTTCTATCTTTTAATGCCTTTAGAGGAAGCGCCGCCAGATCATCCGCCCGCACACTGGACAAAGCGCCACCATAGCGGCCAATGGGTGTGCGCACCGCATCACAAATAAAAGCATTACTCATTCTTATCTCCGTTTTGTTGTAAAACCTGTTGCCCTAAAGCACGCGATAGACCCTGAAAAACCGCAATAACGCGGTCATCATCTCCAGTGACCATCACCTTATAAACACCGCTGCGCCCTTTTAACGCTTCTTCTGTACAATCCGCAATCAATCGCTCCCCTTCGCGCCCGGGCGATAGAAAAGAAATACTGGCATGTTGCGCGGTCGTCATTTCATTTCGGGAGTTACACGCATAAGCAAAGGCTGTGTCAGCCAAGGCAAACAACATGCCCCCATGGGCTGTTCCATGTCCATTTAACATGTCTTCGCGTAAAATCATGGCAAGACGTGCCGTGCCCTCACCCACCTCTAATATCTCGAT
>CALLPQ010000017.1 GCA_938015425.1 uncultured Parvularculaceae bacterium
GGCAGGAATATCTGACCCGTATAGGCGAACAGGCTATCATTATTGTTGGCCGCCACCAGTCCAAACGCTTCATAACGATTGAGACAACCGCTCTTGATGGTGGTTCAGCCATTTCTATCTTATCAGCATACTGACTTTAAGTGATTTTTCATTAAACGCTTCAACTCACTTTCAACATGCAATTTCACATCAGGATCAATTTGCAATTGCCGAAGAATTACTAATTTTTCAGGGTGATTACTTTTAGCAAAAGGCTTGATAAACATTTGCCTGGCAATTCCATGATTTTTATTCAAAATAATCTCTTCAATCTCTTCAGAGAAATTCGACTTTACTATGACTGAAATTGTATTTCCGATAGCCCATTTCAGGGAATTAAAACGTCCATCACTATATTCTATTAACTTATGAAACTCATCAAATAAGACTAGTGCAGTAGATTTCCAACTTTTATGTTTCTCAGCTAAAGCTCTGACAATTCCTTCTTTGATTCTTTCATTCTCTATTAATGGTAGAAAATCTCTCAAATCAGAAATAACCCCTTCTCCCAACCCCTTTACTTTAACAAGCTCCCATACATCATTTATATGATACCCGTGCCGCGTAATTTGGTTAAGGAGGTCATCATATGCTTTTTCTGAAATCATCTTAGGGGCAGAATTCTTTGTAAGTTAACGTTGTTATCTAAAATAAATTGTTGTGCACGAGGGCCTATTGGGGTGTTTTGACGCACGCATAAACTAAAACATAAATCTCCTCTATTAGCAAATGCGGCGAAATCATTTAATTGATTAGTTACCCTAAGAGTTGCAACATTTTTGACTTCTCGCAATGTACTTACGTATAATTCATCTGTACCTTGAACTTAGCAGTATTTGTAAGAGAAGGTATCCTTACTTTATTTGCCTGAACAATTCCAGCTAACTGCTCTCCCTCCCGCCCAAGGCGCTTAGCAAGAGCGGATCCGGCCGTAACGGCTTTAGTAGCTTGCGTCGCTCTCGCGGGCCCCGGCAAAAAGAACCCACCTAAAAAACCAACACCCTCACCGAAGCGTTGTGCCATCCGTCCTTGGGGGGTGGCTGCGTCTGTTACGGTGAAGCCTTGGCCATTAGGCAATTCAGCAGTGAGTCCTATTCCTCCAAAAACCCCAGAAGCAAAGCCGCTTACTTCGTCGCCTGTTGGTAGTCTTAGTCTTGGAAAAGGCGACCCAAAATCGTCTAAATTGTCTAACGGTACCGCCTGTCTTGGAAGAGGGCCAATATGTTGCGCGATCAACCCACTCGGGTCGCTCAGATTAATTGGATCATTCCCGACATAGGCATAGATGTTTAATCCATCCTCATAGCCAATGGGGTCGGTTTGCACTTTGGAGGAGGTTCGCGTTCAGCGGAATAATCAGTCCGGTGGACTGATTATAACCGTAAAAGGCCATGGTAGTGGCGCGGCCAATGCTTGGATTATATTGACGTGCTTTGAAGTGATAAAGGCCAATTTCGGGCAGGAATATCTGCCCCGTATAGGCGAGTGAGGATTGATCGTTTACGAAGTAAACGCAGCGATCCGAACACCGTTATTGTTCCGCCTCTTCCAGACTTTAAGTGTATCTCTCCATTTAACAATCACAGCTGTTGATCTGGCTTTTAGAATTATCAGTATAAGCTCAATCGTTCTATCGCGCTTACATTTGATGCATCCTACTTGCTTACTTTTCACATTCTATGAGAGTTCTTGGTTTCTACCCACTTAAGAATGTTCCATATACCACTTAAGGGTTTTCCCGGCTCAGCTCTTATAATATGTTTTGCGCCATCTATATCAGTAATTTCCAACACATCATTGTTAAGCTTCGAATTAGACGAAAGTTTAGGCCATTCAGCCGACAAGATTTTTCTCAGCTTAATTCTCATGTTTGTTTCCTGAAATTTTGATATTAGCTCATTTTCTGTAATTATTGTCCAGTCACTTTCATCGTTGTATGATAGAATGATAATATTTTGTTCCTTACTAAGAATTCCTTTATCATAAAAATTATTAATGATTGTGCTTTTAAATTTTTCAGGAAAATTTGTGCGGTCGCCAACCCCTCCCGATCTAAGAAAGCGTGAACGAGCAATGTCAACATCGATATAATTCATATTCTTCATTGAAGTGGTCTTGTAAACAAAACAGAGTTATTGCCTAAATTTTGCGATGAAAACCCAAATCGGCTAGCCACTCGTGGGTTTAAAAATCCCGAATTTATTATTTCTGATCCTCGAATACTAATTGAGGTAGCGCCAGATTGTCTAGCTGTTTGTTCCAACGCATTTACAAAACTCGATGGCGTACCTCCACTTCCTCTTGAAATTGTCAAAATATTTAATTCCAAAACCCGATTATTAACTTGTTGCACACCCCCAACATTAAACCCACCAATATTGAAGTTTGAACTGGCAGCAAGAAGGTCATCGCCCGACAGCCCCAACACACTCGGTAATCCTCCCCAAAAACCGTTGGGTTTATAAATAGGCTTCTCCGGCGTAAATTACGTGAAGGAGAAAGAAATGAAAAAATCAAGGTTTACGGACGCACAGATCATTGCGATCCTGAAGCAAGGTGAGAATGGTGTTTCCATTCCTGACCTGTGTCGCGAACACGGTATCAGCAACGCTACTTTTTATAATTGGCGGTCGAAGTTTGGCGGTATGGATGCTTCCATGATGTCAGATATGAAGTCGATGGCCGAGGAGAACCGTCGCCTCAAGAAGATGTATGCCGAGATGGCGATGCAGAACGAGTTGTTGAAGGATGCTTTGGGAAAAAAGTAACAAGGCCGTCGTTGCGCCGAGAGCTTGCGGAAAAGGCTGTTCGGGAAAGGTCTGTTAGCGTGGCAGCGGCGTGCCGTACCTTTGGCATTTCAGAGAGCTGCTATCGCTATAAGCCGATCTTGTCTGACGAGAACGCCTTGATTGGTGACTGGCTCATAAGGTTGACGACGGCCCACAGAACATGGGGGTTCGGTTTGTGCTTTTTATACCTCAGAAACGTCAAGGGCTTTGGCTGGAATCACAAGCGGGTACGGCGGATTTATCGCGACCTGGAGCTCAATTTGCGGATCAAACCAAAGCGCAGACTGGTGCGCGAAAAGCCGGAGCCACTGGCGGTTCCCGACGCACCCAATAAAACCTGGTCGATGGATTTTATGTCTGATCAGCTCACCGATGGTAGATCATTCCGGGCCTTGAATGTGCTGGATGACTTCAATCGCGAAGGCTTGGCCATCGAAGTGGATATCTCGCTGCCAGCGCTGCGGGTGATCCGTACACTGGAAAGAATTATCGAATGGCGCGGCAAGCCCGATACGATCAGGGTCGATAATGGCCCCGAATATGTCAGTGCCACGCTGCAACTGTGGGCGCAAAAACAGGGCATCGCGATCCAGTATATCCAGCCAGGAAAACCACAGCAAAACGCCTATGTGGAGCGCTACAATCGCACCGTACGCGGCGAATGGCTGGGACAGTATATCTTCGAAACCATAAAGGAGGCACAAAATCACGCAACGCGATGGCTATGGACATACAACAATGAACGACCCAATATGGCTATCGGTGGCATCACACCAATCATGAAACTCAGAAAGGCCGCATGAAGTCTAAAAATAAATACCACTAAAAATGAGATGATTACCCATGCACTTAACACCCAATGGCTCTATGCGGATGAATGCGACGCGCCATGCACATGAGGCACTTTCTCAAAAACGCGTCGACATCACAAAAGAGCTAGAGGATATCAGCAAAGAGTTAGAAAAACGTAACGCTCAAAGCTATGCGCTAGAACAAAAACAGAGGATGGGAAAAGTGCTTTAATGTCCCTTTAGAGGTATTTTCAAAATTATGTTTGCATACTGAATAACAAATATTGTACTATTGCCATAACGAAAGGATGGCAATGGGAGATAAAGATAGTATTTCGGCAAAAGAAGAGTTTGATGAATTTGGCGATAAGGTAGACGGAGACAAACTTACTGATGGATCATCAACGAAAATATCGAGCTTCGGTTTATATACCGGCATAAGATTATCAGCAGCGTTAGGGGCTGGAGTATCAGCTGTTTCCATTATAAGTGTTGAGCACTTTTTAAAACTTCAAGAATTTCCTTACAAGGATGCTATTGAGATCGGTGGAGTATTGCTTGGTGTAGTTGTTGGTGTCAGCATCTATATGCGATATGTGTCAAATAGGTTACATAAAAAACCTGTGTCCAATTTTAATAATCCCAAAATCTCCTGAGCCAGGTTGACGATAATTTTTCAAAAGCTGCCGCGAATACATTGGCGATTATTAGAATGTAACTAACATTGAATAGCCACATTGAGAAACCAAACAGAGAGGCCTGTGGAGTAATGGATTCCAATGCACGAGAACTACTTACTGGCCAGCCTGTGAACGTAACAAGACCTAGTGTAATTTGATCAAATATATATGCTAGCAGAAACATCACTGCGTCTATCCTTGTTTCAATATCAGGTAAGTTTGTTTGAAAATACGAATTGACTACAAGATACCCTTTAAAAACAGACGGCATCTGAGAAGTTGCGATTAGGATGATACTAACGGCGAAGCTAAATGAAGCGATACTAAAAAGTGCATATTGAAAAAGATTACGTTTGAACAAACGATATGCATCGCCTGATTCTACTATACTTAGTAACGGTAAAAAAAATCTAATATTGACTCCAAGCAAGCAAATTAAGAAACCTAATGCGATGTGTGTTTCAAAAAAGTGTACTGATTGCTCAAGCCATATAGCATCAGGTTTTTCAAAAAATTGGGCATTTGCAAGAAGTAACCATGCAATGCATATTACGAAAGTAATATGATATGAATATTTAATAAACTTCATCGGCCTGCTGCCCAAACTAGGTGTTTAGTCCCGGGAAGTGATGGAATCAAGATATGTTCTGATCCATCATGGAGGAAAGCCTTATGGGACAAGTTTTACACGAATGCGCCACGACAACGTACGCCGTCAGAAAAGCAATACAGCGATCGCAAG
>CALLPQ010000018.1 GCA_938015425.1 uncultured Parvularculaceae bacterium
CACCTCATCACCGTCTAAAGAAACTACTATAAATGGTATTCCGCTAAGTAAACTACCCAGACAAAAGCAAAGAAGACTTCGAAATGGAAGAGAACGAAATGTGAAAATCAAAACAAAGAGTAGTAATACCGGTGTTAATTCCGCTACTACTGCAACTTCAAACCTTGCGGAATCTCCGAAAAAATCAGCTATCTCTAGCCCGTGTTCGAATGAAAAAACCACTCAACTCGTGCTTGCCTTGCAGGTAAGCTGCGTATTTTTCATTAAACGCGTCTTCATGTTCCAGATCGAGTTCCAACATAATCTTATCGGGCTCAAAGGCCTCTAAACGATCCAGCACCTGCCTAATCTCTTCTTGACCTTTGGGCGCAAGATAATCTTGAACTTTAGAGTCGACTGCATCCTTCCCTCCTCCGGTCAAATGGAGTGTCCCAAGGATCATGACCTCAATTTCTGTCTCTGATTGTTGCTCGCTCTCGTTTTGAACTTCAGTACGGGAGGTATCCTCGGTTTGGGCCATTGCCCAAAAGCTAGTGAATGGACTGATTGAGGCCACGCTGAAAACGACACTCAAAAAAGCAAACACAGTTTTTTTAAAACCCATAATTTTCTTCCTTATTATATTGTAAGTCTTCCTGCTTTTAAGTCTCTTTTGTTTCAGGCCCCAATCTTAAATGTCTCTAATCTTTCAAACTTCGGAATCTCGCCAGCACTTCATCAAGGGTCAATTCTTCATCATTGTTGCCAGCCGCGTTGCCACCCGCGTATGGCCGCGATGTTGTCTCACTATCTTGCCGGGTCTTACTATTCTGCTTGATTGAAATATGGGTCACAGCCCGCGGCCCCATTATTTTATTCACGGCTGATAAAATTTGTTCTGTCTGATATGTCAGTTTGGTGGCGGTTGCGCCATTCGGCGTTATCACTTCAAGGGTGCGGTGTTGACGACCGGGGGATAAGCGCCCCGGCCAACACAGCATGGCGATTTCCTCACCCACAATCTCGCTCCATCTTTGCCCTAAGGCGGGGTCCATAAAACGGGTTTGGCGTGCCAGACTGGTCAACACACGGCTGGAAAACCGTTGCAATCTTGGCGGCGCTTTTCGCACAGGGCGAGAGCGTTGGCTTGGGTTAAGCTGTTCTTGGGTCGCAAGACGAAAATTTTTTGAAGACGGGTTTGCCATTTTTTACCTAGCAGCTTGGGCGGAATACGGACCCATTATTGTTTATCAAGCCTAATGTTTAAAGGGACTATACCAAATGGGGAATAAAGAGCTTTGCTTCATGCCTACAGTCAGCTTATCACCCTTTTACAACAACAATCATAGTGACAACCACAGTTATGCCATCAAAAACTAATAATTCGAAAGATAATAAGCTGAACCAAAAAATCGCACCAGCCTCATTGCGATTAGATGATGAATTATTGCGATGGTACGATGAAAATGCACGCGACTTGCCATGGCGGATAGCGCCAAAACCCAAGAACAAAAGTAAAGGCACAAATAAAAACACAAATAAAATCACAGGTAAAAACAAAACGCGCAGCCAACATAAACGGCCAAATCCCTATCATGTGTGGTTATCAGAAATTATGCTGCAACAAACCACGGTGGCCACTGTGGGCCCACGGTTTTTAACCTTCCTTAAGCAATGGCCAACCATCCATCATCTTGCTAAATCCCCCGTTGAAGACGTCACTGGCGCGTGGGCGGGACTTGGTTATTACGCCAGAGCGCGAAACCTCCATAAATGCGCGCAAGTATTAGTGGCCGATTATGACGGCAAATTTCCACAAAGTGAAGAAGAACTCAAAAAACTACCCGGTATCGGAGATTATACCGCCGCCGCGATAACAACCATTGCTTTTAATCAGTATGCATTGGTTATGGATGGAAACATTGAACGGGTAACAGCAAGGCTCTATCGCGAGGCAACCCCGCTACCCGCGGCAAAACCAATATTAAAAGAACACTTATCACATTATTGGCCGCGCCCAGATAAACAGGCGCGTCATGGGGACTTTGCACAGGCATTGATGGATTTAGGGTCAGGAATTTGCCGTCCCAAAAACCCGTTATGTTTATTATGCCCTATCAAAGGATTTTGTCAGGCCCACCAAACCGGTAACCCGCAAGACTATCCTGTGAAGCTTGCGAAAAAACAAAAACCAACGCGCCGCGGTATTGGTTTTGTCGTCTACAATCAAAAGGGAGAGATTGCATTAGAACGAAGAGCCGATAAAGGATTGCTTGGCGGTATGTTAGGTTTCCCCGGTACTGGGTGGAGCGAAACGGAAAAATCAATCTTAAAGCAAGAGAGCAAAATTAATGCGATCGCCCCCCTTGCAGCAAAATGGGATTATGCAGGCGAAGCATTACACACATTTACCCACTTCCATTTGATTATGGGTGTCTATGTTGCAAAACTGGAAACCAACCCCCGACGCACAAAAAACTATGAATGGATCGTTCCGCACACAGCGCAATTACCAACAGTGATGAAAAAGGCTTTAGAAAGGGCAACAGATCACTTTAAAAATGAGGCATAAATTAAACCACAAACTATTGCTGGCCGCGCAACACAAGCTCGATCTCATACAGTTTGGGCCACATTTTTCCGGTTACGAATAAGCGTTTTGCCTGCTTATCATAGGCAATGCCGTTTAACACATGATCACGCTTTGAAAATGCCGGTAAATCTTGACGCTCTTGTTCGGGCAAGATAGCGCGCAAATCAACCAAGCTTTCAACCCGACCTGATTGCGGGTCAATAATGATGATATAATCAGACTGCCACACATTAGCGTAGATTTTCCCCTCTACCCATTCCAACTCGTTAATCGCGCGCACGGGCTGATCCTTTAAGGTCACCGAGATTTCTTTTTGCACATTAAAAGTTTCCGGATCTAAAAACTTTAAAGTTGAAGACCCATCACTCATAATCAATGAAGCCCCATCACTGGTCAGGCCCCACCCTTCCCCTTTATATTTAAATTCACCTTTGGGGGTAAAACCATCCAGCCCATGCACAAACGCCACGCCCGCTTTCCATGTAAGGCTGATAATGTTGCCGTTCCAGGCAACCGAACCTTCGCCAAAATATTTCCGGTCAATATCTAATTGCTCCAAGACTTCTCCTGTTTCTAATGCAACTTTGCGCAACCATGAGCGACCTTTTAATCCGGTGCTCTCATAAAGTTGCCCTTCATGAACAAATAAGCCTTGCGTGAATGCATTAGAATCATGGGGATAGGAATTGATCAAATTATATCCGTATATAGATATTATTTCTTTTGATTTGTCTGCACCCTGATTATCTTTTGAATTTGATTTGTCTTGTTGATAAGCGACATTAGTTTTGGTGACCACCCCCTCATTTTGGGCAGCAGCCTGCCGAGAGACTTCAGTGGTAGCTTCATTAGAAATTTTAGAAGAAGATTGATCAGTTTCCTGTTTAAGATAGGCTTCTATAGACGGTTCTGCACGGCTGCATCCTGTTACGAATGCCAACATCGCGGCAAGGGTAGAAGAAACCCAAAAACTTGTTTTCTGCATGATCAATTTAACTTTCAACACTTAATGTTCATCTGTAACTTCTAATGTTCATCTACAACTTCGTAATGTTTTGAGCGCGCATCAAAGCGCTTCAAAACCGAACGCGGTTTTGCCGGCACATGGGCGACTTCATAATCATCACCAACAAATTTGCGCACAACATCAATACTATCAAACCACATGATGGTGGTAAATTCCACCTCGGAAGAACCATCATCGCCTTTAATATCACGGCGCATACATTGATGTCGTCGATACCCTTCAATATTGCGCGCAGCGATGGCAGGCATAACCTCCCCCGTCAAAATCTCCTGATAAATGTCAGCATTTTCAGGGGTCGTCCACCCACGCCAGATACGACAAATCATCTCTATTCCTCTCAAAGCCATATTATCACAAACAGACCTAACATCAGAATATGTCATTTGCCAGACAAGCTATAGTCAAACTATAGACAAACCATAAACAAACCACAGACTTAACAAAGGCATAGCAAAGATAGAACAAAGACCCACCAAAGACATACCCCAATCATCGATAAATAAAGGCATTCTTAAATCCGGCTTGGCGACGAGCATGTTTTCAGTGTCTAAAACTATACAAGAGAAACAATAGGTTAGAATGGTTTACAAGTAATAAGAATAAATGAAGGACCGAGCCCTTAAATCAGCGTCATAATTGACTTATACCCCGCGAACCCGCTAGATTTATCCGTTAGACTTAAACATTTAAGGCACTAATATTCCATGTTGTTTTCAACACTTAAATTATAGTCAGTACGGCATATGAAAAGGGCAAATTCTAAATGATAAAATCATCCTTATTAAAAGCGGGGGCCACTCTTATAGGTTTAGGGATCATGGCAATAGGGATGGCAAACGCCAAAACGATTGACCTGAACCAAGAAAGACCGCCCCTCAAACAACCGGGTGCACCGGGGCAAGCCACCAAAACCATCACACCGAAAGAATCAGTGGCCCTTGGTCAAAGCCAATATACGCCGGCGGATGTTCGGTTCATGCAAATGATGAGCATCCATCATAATCAAGCCGTCGAAATGGTTGCCCTTATTAAAGGCCGTACTACCCATAAAGGCATTATCACTTTAGGGCGCCGGATATCTTCATCCCAATCATCCGAAATTGAAATGATGCACACATGGTTGAAGCGACGGGGCCACCCTATTTCCAGTGGCGAGGGTCATTCGATGGCCATGATGCATGATACGGCAAAAAAACCGGATCATTCAGCGCATAACACCCATAAAGATCATCAAGAACAAACTAAAGCCCCAAAGCATTCAGAGCAAAAAGCACACGCAGAGCACAGCATGTCTGAAGGAGATGATGACACACCGATGATGACAGGCATGTTATCTCGCAACCAGATGCGCGCCTTGGCGGCATCACAAGGAAAAACCTTTGATGAATTATTTCTAACCGGGATGATTTTACACCATCAAGGGGCTTTGTTAATGGTTGATAACCTTCTCAAACAACCCCACGCTGGTGAGGATCCCGAAATTTCAGAATTCCTTGCTTCAATCTATGCAGACCAATCCTCCGAAATATTACGTATGAAATATTTTTTATCAGAACTATAATATTAAAAATTCATAATGAAGGAAACAATCACGATGCCTCATAAAAACGCAATAGTGCGAACGTCATCACCGAAACTAAAATCGATTTCCACTATGCTTGCCTTAAGTGTAAGCGTTTATGCCTGTACGAGCGTTGAAAATGCGGGGCAAGCTATTAACGATGCAGCCAGCACCGCAAGCCGCGAGGTACAATCCGCCGCTTCTGCTTTGGGCACACCAAACACCCAGCCATCCCAAGTGCCTGACACCCGCACCGGCTTAAAGTCGGGCCTCTATGATGCTGAAACTGCGGCGTGGAATTTGAAGTTAGCAAGCACAACCCCCTTGCCTATCGGCTTTTTTGACCCAAGAGCTCTCTGGTCACCAACGGCTGCAACGCCCCCAACTGCCGAAGGCGAAGAGGCAGCCCCGCCGCCGCCTAACCCGATTTCATTTGCCAATTCCGATTTAGCCTTTAGTGGCGATCGTGTCATCATGGGTAATTTTCACGGGTTTAACGTTTACGAAGTCTATGATGAAAGTAACACTCGCCCCATACTTTCTGTCGCCTGCCCTGGCGGACAAGGTGATGTGAGTGTGCATGGTGATTTAGTATTTTACTCCGTTGAACAAAACCGGGCACGCCTTGATTGCGGCGCGGGCGGTGTTGAAGGCACATCAAGCGAAGAACGCTTCAGGGGTGTACGGATATTTGATATCAGCGATATTAACGATCCCAAACAGGTGGCCGCCGTTCAAACCTGTCGTGGCTCCCACACCAATACGCTGGTGCCCCACCCAACCGATCCGAACATTGTTTATATCTATAATTCCGGTACATCGGGCGTGCGCCCCGGCACCGAATTGGAAGGTTGTTCTAGCGGGTCCCCTGAAGAAAATGCCGATACTTCCCTTTACAGCATCGACATTATCAAAGTTCCCCTTAATGCACCTGAAAAAGCAGAAATCATCAACTCACCGCGTATCTTCGCGGACCGTGAAACCGGTAGGATTGATGGCTTATGGAAAGGCGGTGCCCTTGGTGAAGGTGCCCAAACCACAAGCGCAACCGTTGCCTGTCATGATATTACAGCGTATCCGGAATATAATTTAGCTGCCGGCGCCTGTAGCGGAAATGGCATTCTTATCGATATTAGTGACCCTGAAAACCCCTCGCGCATTGATGAAATTTCAGACCCGAATATGGCATTCTGGCATTCTGCGACCTTCACCAATGATGCTTCTAAAATCCTCTTCGGGGATGAATGGGGCGGCGGCGTTGCAGCACGGTGTACGCCAGAAGACCCCGAGACCTGGGGCGCAGACATTGTGGTAGACCGCACCGAAAATGGCTTGGAAGGGCGCGGTTTTTATAAAATCCCGAACACCCAAACCGACAAAGAAAATTGCGTAACCCATAACGGGTCTTTAATCCCCGTGCCCGGACGCGATATTATGGTACAAGGCTTTTATAGCGGCGGTATTTCCATTTTTGATTTCACGGATTCAAACAATCCTTTCGAAATCGCTTTCTTTGATCGTGGACCGATCGCCGATGATGCACTCTACCTTGCGGGCAACTGGGCCGCTTATTGGCACAATGGTCAAATCTTCGCCCCTGAAATTGTTCGCGGTCTGGATGTGTATCAGTTAGTGGCCAGTGACATGTTGTCGGAAAATGAAATTGCGGCGGCAAAGCTCATCCAATATGAAGAAGCCAATACTCAAACCCAAACCAAGTTTGAATGGCCTGCAAGTCCGGTTGTTGCTGGTGCTTATCTGGACCAACTTAACCGAGGCAGCGCTATTGATAATCGTCTGGCGACTAGAACAGCCTCCGAAATCGCACGCTGGAAAGATGGCCGCCCTAGAGCAAGAAGAATGCGCTCCCTCGCCCGCGATCTAAAAACCGCAGCGAACAACGCAACAGGCCGCGATATTAACCGCTTTAACCAGTTGGCCACAGTGCTTGAAAACGCGCGCTAATACATCAGATTAAGGTTTACCCTTATCATCTAAAAGGCCACAACCAATGTGTTGTGGCCTTTTTATTATGAGGGCAAAAGAATATCTTATCTATAACCCATATATGACTTGCACATATAAGCCTGCCAGATTAATCAAAAGGGCTAGCATTCATCTTGTTGCTCATCTCATTTCTACCAAAAAGGATTTATCATGAAGAAAGCCCGCGTCCTTATCCTTGGGTCTGGCCCAGCTGGTTTAACAGCCGCAATCTATACGGCACGTGCAGGGTTAAAACCTGTTCTGGTGCATGGCCTTCAACCAGGCGGGCAAATGACCATCACAACCGACGTCGAAAACTATCCCGGATTTGCAGATGTCATTCAAGGGCCATGGCTGATGGAGGAGATGCAAAAACAGGCTGAACATGTTGGTACTGAATTTATCAATGATCTAATAACCGATGTTGATTTATCTAAACGCCCTTTCACCCTAACAGGCGATGGCGGCACTATTTATGAAGCAGAAAGCTTGATCATCTCGACCGGTGCGCAAGCCAAATGGCTTGGTCTTGAATCAGAGCAAACCTTTCAAGGTTTCGGTGTCTCCGCTTGTGCCACTTGTGACGGTTTCTTTTATCGCGGCAAAGAGGTTTTGGTCGTGGGCGGCGGAAATACAGCAGTCGAAGAAGCTCTTTATCTTTCAAGCCTTGCCTCAAAAGTAACATTGGTTCACCGACGTGATAGTTTGCGGGCGGAGAAAATATTGCAAACACGGCTTTTAGCAAAACCGAATGTGGAAGTGATTTGGGACCATAATCTTGTAGAAATATTAGGCGATAGTGACCCCCTTGGTGTAACGGGTGCACGATTAGAACATGCCAAAACCGAAGAAACGCAGGAAATTTCGGTTGCAGGTGTGTTCATTGCTATCGGTCATAAACCGTCTACGGAATTGTTCACGGACAAACTTGATATGAAACAGGGTGGATATTTAGTCACGGCCCCTGATTCAACAGCCACTAAAATTCCCGGTGTTTTCGCCGCTGGCGATGTTACCGATGATATTTACCGCCAAGCCGTAACCGCCGCTGGCATGGGGTGCATGGCCGCATTAGAGGTTGAAAAACTTTTAGCCTCTGAAGAGGAATAAATAGAAAGGTCCAGACTATGGATTATGACAAGCAATTAGAAGTCAATGAAGAGCTTCGTGGTCATGCTCTAAAAGGTGACATAGAAGCGGTATCCAAATCCCTTTCGGATGGCGCAGAAATCGACGCATTTGATAATTTGTCTCACACCGCGCTTCATTACGCGATCGAGAGCCAAAGCACGCAATTGGTCCATTTCCTGATTACCGAGGGCGCCAATGTGAATATGCAAGATGAAGACAATGCGGGCAACACACCGATAGCCTATGCAGCACAAAGTGGATTATTGCGCGTTACAAAAATGTTGTTACGCGCGGGCGCGGACCCCTATCTTACAGGCAATATGGGACTGGACGCCCTACACCGTGCGCAAGAATGTGACCATCCGGACGCAGAAAAAATTTGTCAGGCAATCACCAAAGAAAAAGCCCCGCCTAAAAGAAGACGGCGTTAATATAAAATTCAAAACGCTATTCCATAATAATCCGTCTACATCTTTAATAGGGCTTATTTTCTTTAATAGGGCTTTTTTCAATCGTCTAACGGTTTACATTTATCGCAAGCAAGCCTCTTTCCCTTAAAAATGTGTCGTGAGGTGGAAAACCATCAAATTCATAACCCGGTTGATAGAAATGGGACTCGCTATTAAGGCATGGCAAATTTTTTTATAAAAAACTTTAGATGGATCGCGGGAGGCTTTCTCCTCACATTTCTTTCCAGTTTTGGGCAAACCTTTTTCATCTCCGCCTCCATCGCAGAGTGGCAAAATAATTTTAGCCTAAGTCATGGCGGGTTTGGCCGTTTATATATGCTTGCTACATTAATGAGTGCTTTAACCTTGCCATTTTTAGGGCGCTTGGTTGATATCTGGCCGGAACATAAAGTCATTATGCTGGTTGCGCCCATGTTGGGGCTTGCTTGCATTATGGCCGCTTACGCCCCGTCTATTCCTGTTTTAATTTTTGCAATTTATATTTTACGTTTATTCGGGCAAGGCATGATGACCCACATTGCCCTTACCGCAACGGGGCGTTGGTTTGCCGGTCATCGTGGCCGCGTAATCTCGTTGGTGGTGTTGGGCCATCAAGCGGGGGAGGCTCTATTGCCCATTACTTTTGCGGCCATTACTGTGTGGCTTGGCTATCAATGGGGGTGGATAACAGGGGCGCTTATTCTGGTTTTAATCGGCCTACCCTTTGGGGTTTGGGCTTACAAAAAGCCGCGCATACCCCGCCAAGATATTGATGATAGAAGTGAAACCGCAGGATATGACGGGCGCCATTGGACCCGCGCCCAAGTGTTGCGCGATCCACTTTTCTATATTTTATTAATGGGTACTTTGGCTCCCGCTTTTATCGGTACAACGATCTTTTTCCATCAAGACTACCTCACCACCCTTCGTCAATGGCCCGCCGCCACTTTCGCCTCGGGCATGAGTGTGATGGCGTTTACAACGATAATCTTTGCGCTTTTAAACGGGGTTTTAATAGACCGCTTTGGGGCAAGAAAAATTCTCCCCTTTTTCCTATTCCCTTTGGCCCTGTCATGTTTTGCCTTATCACAAGGGGCAAGCGTTTATATATTTATGATATTATTGGGGATCAGTTACGGATTTTCCTCCACCCTTTTCGGGGCGTTATGGCCGGAAACCTATGGCACTAAAAATTTAGGGGCTGTACGCGCAATCATTGTTTCCGCCATGGTATTTGCAACATCGGCGGGACCGGGCATTACAGGGACTCTAATTGACCAAGGCTTTGACTTGCCCAAACAAATGCTAATGATGGGCTTATACTGTATTATTGTATGTTTTTTGATGGCCTTTGCCGCAATCAGATTAGGCAAACGACAAACTAAATCATAACCCGAAGCGGGTATCATTTTATCATTATTCGGAAAAAATATTTAGTCAATATACTGAGACTAACATTAGAACCGTGACAAATGTTACACACACTGTCATGCGATAAGTGCCAGTTTTAAAATAAGTGGAGTTTTACAATAGGCCGGCAAGCGGGCTGGACGGATCAGCATAACGCTTTTTGGCCATCCGCCCTGCTAAATAGGCTTCGCGTCCGGCAATCACCGCATGTTTCATCGCACTTGCCATGATGATTGGGTCTTTGGCTTCGGCGATAGCCGTGTTCATCAACACCCCATCACAGCCAAGCTCCATCGCCATCGCCGCATCAGACGCCGTACCAACACCAGCATCAACAATAACGGGCACAGATGATTGCTCAACAATAAGCCGGATATTGATAGGGTTTTGAATACCAAGTCCCGACCCGATGAGAGAGCCCAAAGGCATAATTGCACAACATCCCGCATCTTCCAGCTTGCGCGCATAGACCGGATCATCAGAACAATAAACCATCACCTCAAAACCATCGGCGATTAACAGTTTTGCCGCTCGCAAAGTTTCTTCCATATCAGGATAAAGGGTTTTTTTGTCTGACAACACTTCCAACTTGACCAAATTCCATCCCCCCGCTTCGCGCGCCAAGCGCAATGTGCGTATCGCATCCTCAGCGGTGAAACACCCTGCTGTATTGGGTAGATAGGTATAAGTCTTCGGGTCCACATGATCGACCAATAAAGGTTTATCCTTATCGGTTATATTCACCCGGCGGATCGCCACCGTTACAATCTCGCAACCGGATGCCTCGGCGGCAAGGGCATTTTGCGCATAATCTTTATATTTGCCTGTGCCAATAATTAAGCGAGACGAAAATTCCTGCCCTGCAATGGTCAAAGGGATATCTTTTGAAGGTGAACGCGTTGCCATAAATTACTCTTTATATAAAATCTTAAATATCATTGCCTGAAAAATTAAAGCTCAAACACAAATTACCCACCACCAACAAATTGGACGATTTCAATCTGATCATTTTCTTTAATTGCTGTGGTTCCATAAGCCGATTTAGGAACAATTTCCAGATTATGTTCCACTGCTATCTTGCGGGGTTCAAGCTCCAACTCGGCCAAAAGCCCTGATATGTATAGAGCCGCAGACACGGTGCGATTCTCTCCGTTCAATGTAATATTCATGGCTTATCTCGGTTACTTCGTAATCATATAATTTAACTAAATGGAAATCGCGCTCTTATCTCAAAGGCCTTAACACAGAAAAGACCCTAAAAAAGGAAAACCCCATAATGGCAACCCTCCCCAAACAGATTCCAGGCAAAGTTAAACATTCCCGTTACAATATCCATAGGGTTTTCAGACGCTTAAATAACATCATGGCGACCCCTATTCAATTAGGCATAGCATGATATAATTACAAGATTATAGTTCTTTAAAACTGACTTTACCCCCCTTTCTAAAGCTTTCCCTTGCTATAAAGCCTCCATTCACGCCAACATTTCGTGCTCCTGATCCAGGTCATTACCCCATATCCAGATCTACTATTATGTATTAGCGATCTTTTTTAACACCCCAAAATAACGGCGCCGTACCCAAAATGAAATCTATGTCCTCATCCAGAAAACCACAAATCAACATCTTAAACGGACCCAATTTAAACTTATTGGGGCAACGTGAGCCTGAAATCTATGGCACGACAACCCTCGCGGATATAAAAACCTCTTGCGAACAAAAAGCAATAGAGCTTGGGCTTTCGCTATGTTTCACCCAAACCAATAGTGAAGGCACCATGGTTGACGAGGTGCAAGCCGCTATGAAGGAAACTGACGGGCTTATCATTAATGCGGGTGCATATACCCACACCTCCATTGCTATTCATGATGCGCTGAAGGCTTTATCAATCCCCAAGATCGAGCTTCACCTGTCGAATGTTCATGCCCGTGAAGGGTTCAGGCGGCGTTCGCGTCTTGCCCCCGCGGTTGATGGATTGATTAGCGGTTTTGGTGCCCACGGATACGAATTGGCATTAGAAGCGATCCATCGATTAATCTCTTCCTAAAATCACGGTTACTTTAAAACACCGATCATATAAACAAAACCACGCATATAAGGCTCGACATAAAGGCAAGTTGGTCCTAAATACAGGTACAATAGTTAATAGACGATTCCGTAATTAGGGACGCTTCCATAACAGGGTTTTCATGACTGATAAAAATAAAAGTAAACACGACCTCGAAGCTGGATGGATTAGAGAACTCGCAGATATTCTTATCGATACCGGCCTTACAGATATTGAAATAGAAAAAAACGATATCCGCTTAAGGGTTTCACGCCAAGGTAATGCCGTGGCCGTTAATAATGTCGCCCCGGTGGTTGCCGCCGCCGCACCGCCACCCCAAAATGTCGACACGGCCCCGCAAGCGCCAAGCACCCACCCCGGCACCGTAAAATCCCCTATGGTTGGCACGGTTTATCTGGCCCCTTCACCAGAAGCTAAAAACTTCGTCAAAATAGGGGACCAAGTGAATGAGGGCCAAACCATTATGATCGTTGAGGCTATGAAAACCATGAACCCGATCACTGCCCCCAAAAGCGGGAAAGTAACGACCGTTATAGTTTCTAACGCACAACCGGTGGAATTTGACGAGGCATTGTTTGTAATAGAATAGAGATGAAGGTTTATAATCATCACCTTGAACCTGACTTGGCCCTACAAATAATGCATATCGTTTAAGCCCTCTATAGAACCAAATGCCCGATAGCTTCATCAGTTTATGCTTGTAAAATTTAGAATTGATCAAAGACATGTTTGAAAAAGTTTTGATAGCAAACCGTGGTGAGATCGCACTCCGCATTCATCGCGCCTGCAAGGAATTAGGAATATCCACTGTTGCCGTTCACTCAACGGCTGATGCTGACGCGATGCATGTACGCTTGGCTGACGAAAGTGTTTGTCTTGGCCCTCCTTCTCCAACCGAAAGTTATCTTAATATTCCTGCGATAATTTCTGCCGCAGAAATAACCGGGGCTGACGCCATTCACCCCGGCTATGGATTTTTATCCGAGAATGCGCGTTTTGCAGAAATTGTTAAGGCCCATAATATTACATTTATCGGTCCGACAGCTGAACATATCCGTGTCATGGGTGATAAAATTGCCGCTAAGGAAGCCGTTGGCAGCGTTGGTATTCCCCTTGTTCCCGGCTCTAAAGGAGCCCTCGCCGATATTAAGCAAGCCTATGCAGCTGCTGAGGAAATTGGTTATCCGGTATTGGTGAAAGCCGCATCTGGTGGCGGCGGGCGCGGTATGAAACTAAGCCCCACCAAAGCAGACCTTGCCGAAGCCATGAACACAGCACAAAGCGAGGCAAAATCGGCCTTTGGTGATGACAATGTCTATCTTGAGAAATATTTAGGACGCCCACGTCATATTGAAATTCAAATTATCGCTGACGCCCACGGTAATGTCGCTCAGTTAGGTGAGCGGGATTGTTCTCTACAAAGACGACATCAAAAAGTGCTTGAAGAGGCCCTGTCCCCCGCTCTTACCCCTGAAGATCGCGCCGAGATTGGGAAAATTGCCCGTGAAGCGATTGCCAATCTTGGATATCTTGGCGTTGGTACGATTGAGTTTTTGTGGGAAGATGGTAAATTCTATTTTATCGAGATGAACACCCGATTACAAGTTGAACATCCAATCACCGAGCAAGTCACAAATATTGATCTTGTTAGAGAACAAATCCGTGTTGCGGCGGGACATGCTTTAAGTTTCAGCCAAGACGATATAAAATTTCAAGGCCATGCGATCGAGTGCCGCATTAACGCAGAAGATCCAAAAACATTTCGACCCTCCCCCGGTGATATAACCTATTTTCATGCCCCTGGCGGGCCTGGTGTGCGCTTTGATTCGGCCATTTATTCCGGCTACCGCATCCCGCCCTTTTACGATTCCATGATCGGCAAACTTATCGTTTGGGGGGATGATCGACCCCATTGTCTGGCCCGCCTGAAACGCGCTTTGCAAGAAATGGCCTTGGTCGGCGTCGATACGACATTGCCTCTCTTTCTGGATCTATTGGAACAGCCTGATTTTCAGCGCGGGGATTACCATATCCATTGGCTCGAAGACTGGCTCGCAGAAAAGTGATAATAGCAGCTTTTGCTGCCTAACTGCTTAAAACAAGTGTATTCCGCCCTATGGCAAGGGTCCAACACTACAAACAATCAATCCCCTAAAGATTACTTTTAGGCTCATAAATTACGCCCGTACTTACTCGGTAAAAGGACGATATGGGCTTGAATTTTTGCGGGTTTTTCGGCATTGTCCCAATCATTATGGTAAAATAATCATAAATAAATCATAAATAAAATTATAGAATTTTCGTTCGCTGTTTTGATTAAATCTGGAGAAAACCATTGAAGCATATGAAGCATAACTTTTTTAATTCCACCGCAATTTGCGCTTTAGGCATTTTCGCTTTAGCCGCTTGTAGTCAAGAGGGCGGACAATCAACAAACACCGCTGCCTCATCAACGTCAACAAGTGCTGCATCAACTGCAGCAGCCAGCACATCAGCAACAGCCAACACCCCCGAGCTTGGTAGCTTTGGCGTAAAAACAGATGATATTGATACATCCGTTAAGCCGGGCGATGATTTCTTCCAACATGTTGGCGGGAAATGGATCGACACTTTTGAAATGCCAGCCGATCGTTCCACCTATGGATCATTCACTGTTTTGGCAGAACGCTCCGAAACACGGGTACGCAAAATTATTGAAGACGCAGCCGCGGGCGATAATGCAGCCGGATCAATCGAACAAAAGATTGGTGATGTTTTTTCAAGCTTTCTGGACGTTGATACTATCAACAATAAAGGCCTTGAGCCAATTTCATCTGATTTGGCCTATCTTGCTGGATTAGAAACCCATCAAGACGTTATTCGTGCTTTTGCCCGTCCAGATATTAGAGCCACATCCCCCATCGGGGCTTTTGTTGCAATCGACGCGAAACGGCCAGATCGCTACACGGTTCAACTCAGCCAAGCCGGGTTGGGCATGCCAAACCGTAGTTATTATACGGAAGAAAAATTTGCCGATGTACGCGAAAAATACAAAGCCTATATCACTCAGGTGCTTTCGCTTGCAGAAATTGAAAACCCTGCGGAAAAAGCCCAGCAAATTTACGATTTCGAGGCAAAAATTGCGGATGTTCATTGGACACCCGGCAAGCGCCGTAATCGTGATCTGACCTATAACCTAAAGTCGATTGAGCAATTACGTGAATATGCTCCAAACTTTTCATGGGACGATATGTTCGCCGCAAATGGCCTTTCTGGCGAGAAAGAATTTATTCTGCGTGAGGATGATGCCATTCAGGGAATCAGTAAAATAGTTTCAGATACGCCCGTTAATGTATTGACCGACTATTTACAATTTCACCTTCTTAGGAACAATTCAGGCATATTACCGACTGCATTTGACGAAGCCAATTTTGCCTTTTACGGCACCGTTGTACGCGGCACACCGCAGCAACGCGAACGCTGGAAACGCGGCGTTAGCGCCGTGAACGGTACTTTGGGCGAAGCTGTGGGTAAAGTTTATGTGGAGCGTCATTTCCCTGAAGATAGTAAGGCGAAAATGGATGTATTGGTGAAAAACCTTCGCCTGGCTCTTGGGGAACGCCTTGAAACACTTGAATGGATGGGCCCGAACACACGCGCCCAAGCCAATGATAAACTGAATAAGTTCACTCCAAAAGTGGGCTACCCTGAAGAATGGCAAGACTATTCAAAACTGGAGATCGTACGCGGCGACGCATACGGTAATTCCAAACGCGCTGGTGTTTTCCGTTGGGAAGAATCAATTGCACGCCTTGGCGGTCCTATCGATGAAAACGAATGGGGCATGACGCCGCAAACTGTGAATGCTTATTATAGCCCGACCCGCAACGAGATTGTGTTTCCGGCAGCCATCTTACAAGCCCCCTTCTTTGATCCTTATGCGGATGCTGCCGTAAATTATGGCGGTATTGGTGCCGTTATCGGTCATGAGATTGGCCATGGCTTTGACGATCAAGGATCTAAATCAGATGGCAATGGTGTTCTTCGCAACTGGTGGACAGAAGCTGACCGTGCGAATTTTGAAAAGCTCACTGAAAAGCTTGGTGCACAATATGGTGAGTATGAACCCATTCCCGGCTTTAAAGTTGATCCGACTTTAACAATGGGTGAAAACATTGGCGATATTGGCGGCCTTGCTATGGCTTATCGCGCTTATAAACTTTCTCTAAACGGTGAAGAAGCCCCGGTGATTGGTGGATATACAGGTGATCAGCGTTTCTTCATGGCTTGGGCACAAGTTTGGAAGCGTGTTGCACGCGACGAACAAATTAAAAACCAAGTTGCAACCGACCCCCACTCTCCTGCGCGCTATCGCGTTAACGGCGTGGTACGGAACATGGACGCATGGTATGAAGCGTTTGGTGTTTCCACAGAGGATGCACTTTACCTAGATCCAGAGGATCGTGTACAGATTTGGTAAGTTTTTTACTTTTCAAGTTATCTCATATCTGACCAGACACATTGAAAACCGCATAGTGCAAGCTATGCGGTTTTTTATATATAGAAGAGGTGGAGCGAATAAGCGTATGAATTAAAAGCTCACCGTTTCAACCCATATTATTGTAACTTACCCTTCCTTCACTTTGCATTCCTTCATAAATAATCTATAGTCAATCCAAGACTGACCGGCATAGTCTAAATGCCTTCCATTACTCAGTAAAGGAGCACATTATGGCGCTTTCCCCAACACTATCAAAAAGAGTAACGCGTAAAACACTAAAAACAATAGCAGTCACTTCATTGTCCCTGACCTCTATTTCTACGGCTGTTATTACCTC
>CALLPQ010000019.1 GCA_938015425.1 uncultured Parvularculaceae bacterium
GTATTTTTATCTTTCCAGCTTTCCGAGGTTGCAATACTTAAATTTGCTATCGGTTTGCCGTCTTTTGTCTGACGAATCTCTGGGTCAGCCCCAAGATTACCAACCAAAATTACCTTATTAATACTTCCCGCCATAATTCTCTCCATTCCACCAAACACATCGTTCAATAAACGCTAATCATCAAAAACCAATCTAAGACGATCATTTATAAAGCCTTTCATAGATAATGTTTAAAGGCTTACTGTTGATTCTAATCATTCAGCTTATAGATATGCATTAAATCTAACTCCATGTCAGATAATGGTTTTCCACTTTGCCAAAATTTATATCATTCAAGACACCAAGACTAAGGCGTGATCAAAAATAAAAATTAAATCCTAGACTTCGCCAACAAATGTTCGCATATTGTTCGCTCTTTATACGCCTAATTACACATTGCGCAAGCTTGATTTATTTAAAAACCAAATCAAAATCATTTTCCACATAAGAGATAGGTCGTTTTTTTAACAATCACGCCAATGGTACAAACCAAATAACTAAACCCAGCCCAAAAATATATTTGTAATAAAGTCGGACGAACGATGTCACTTAAATCTATTCGAGTTGTTGGTGCGCGTGAGCACAATCTAAAAAATGTAACCCTTGAAATTCCCCGCGATAAGTTAGTGGTAATGACGGGCCTTTCCGGTTCAGGTAAATCCTCCCTTGCGTTTGATACAATTTATGCTGAAGGCCAACGCAGATATGTTGAGTCGCTCTCCGCTTATGCGCGCCAGTTTTTAGAAATGATGCAAAAACCTGACGTAGACCAAATTGATGGGTTATCTCCCGCTATTTCTATCGAACAAAAGACAACATCGCGCAATCCACGATCAACTGTGGGTACGGTGACAGAAATTTATGATTATATGCGGTTATTATGGGCGCGTGTGGGTGTTCCCTACTCTCCGGCAACAGGATTACCCATAACCAGTCAAACGGTTTCGGAAATGGTTGACCGCTTGATGAGTTTTCCGGAAAAATCACGTTTTTATCTTTTGGCCCCCATCGTGCGCGGCCGCAAAGGCGAATATAAGAAGGAATTAGCGGAACTTTTAACAAAAGGCTTCCAACGGGTAAAAATTGACGGGGAATTTTATGAAATCGCGGAAGCCCCGAAACTAAACCGCAAACTTAAGCACGATATCGACGTTGTTGTTGATCGGGTTATCATTAAACCGGACATTGAAAGCCGATTGGCAGAATCTTTTGAAACAGCACTAGAGTTAGCCGACGGTATCGCCATTGCAGAAAGTGCTTCCAAAGAGGCGGAACGCACAGTTTTTTCTGCGCGCTTTGCCTGTCCGGTTTCGGGCTTTACGATCGATGAAATTGAACCACGATTATTTTCGTTTAATGCGCCTGCTGGGGCTTGCCCTTCATGTGATGGTTTGGGCACGCAAATGGTGTTTGATGATGAGTTGGTCATTCCTGAACAAACCCTTGCTTTAAACAATGGCGCCATCGCCCCTTGGTCTAAAGGCACCTCCCCTTATTATGCCCAAACCTTGGAAGCATTGGCAAAACATTATAAATTCAAACTCACCACCCCGTGGAAAGACCTTAGTAAAAAAGCCCAATCAATTATTCTCCACGGTACAGGAAACCAAGACATTGCCTTTTTCTATAAAGACGGGGCAAGAAAATATGAAACCGTTAAACCCTTTGAGGGGGTTGTGCCCAATCTAGAACGAAGATGGCGCGAAACTGACAGCTCATGGGTGCGGGAAGAATTAGAACGTTTTCAATCCGTCACTCATTGCGAACAATGCGATGGCATGCGCCTAAGGCCCGAAGCCTTATCCGTAAAACTTAACGGCTTACACATTTCAGAAGTGACCCAATTTTCAATTCAAAATGCGGATCTGTGGTTTAAAGAACTCCCCAAAGCACTATCTAAAAAACAAATGGAAATTGCCAACCGTATTTTGAAAGAAATCACCGAACGGTTAATCTTTTTGAATAATGTCGGGCTGGACTATCTTAGCTTATCACGGGCGTCGGGCACTTTATCTGGGGGGGAAAGTCAACGCATTCGTCTAGCCTCGCAAATTGGGTCTGGGCTCACCGGCGTATTATATGTGTTAGACGAACCTTCAATTGGTCTACATCAACGCGATAATGAAAGATTGCTGGAGACATTGAAACATTTGCGCGATCTGGGTAATTCGGTTTTAGTGGTCGAACATGATGAAGATGCCATCCGTGAGGCTGATTTTGTTGTGGATATTGGGCCGGGGGCCGGCATTCATGGCGGTGAGATTATTGCCAAAGGCAGTACCAAGACGATCATGAATACAAAAAAGAGCATAACTGGTGATTATTTGGCGGGTCGTCGCCAAGTTCCTATTCCGGCGGAACGGCGCACTTTTAATCCAAAGCGTGTTTTAACGGTGAAAGGGGCAACTGGTAACAATCTACAAAATGTGGATGCCAATTTTCCGTTGGGTTTGCTAACATGTGTCACCGGCGTTTCCGGCAGCGGCAAATCCACTCTGGTCATTGAAACATTATATAGAGCAGCCGCGCGGCATTTATATAATTCAAAGGCTGTTTCCGCCCCTCATAAAAAAATCGCCGGTCTTGAACTGCTTGATAAAGTAATTGATATTGATCAATCACCAATAGGACGTACACCCCGTTCTAACCCTGCCACCTATACAGGGGCGTTCACCCCCATTCGGGAATGGTTTGCGGGTCTACCTGAATCTAAAGCGCGCGGATATAAACCGGGGCGGTTTTCGTTTAACGTCAAAGGGGGGCGTTGCGAGGCATGTCAAGGCGATGGGCTGATTAAAATTGAAATGCATTTTCTGCCCGATGTCTATGTCACCTGCGAGACCTGTAAGGGCAAACGCTATAATCGCGAAACATTGGAAGTAAAATTTAAAGATAAATCCATCGCCGATATTTTGGATATGACGGTTGAAGACGGGTTGGAATTTTTCAAGGCTGTTCCCTCAATCCGCGATAAAATGGAAACACTCTATCGTGTTGGCCTGAGCTATGTAAAAATTGGCCAACAGGCAACAACCCTTTCAGGCGGCGAAGCCCAGCGGGTTAAACTCTCCAAAGAGCTTGCCAAACGCGCCACCGGTCGCACTTTGTATATTCTTGATGAACCCACAACCGGACTACATTTTGAAGACGTCCGTAAGCTGATGGAAGTTATTCAAGAGTTAGCGGATACCGGCAATACAGTGGTGATTATTGAACACAATCTGGATGTGATAAAACAAGCCGATTGGGTGATTGATATCGGCCCTGAAGGGGGTGATGGCGGCGGCGCCATTGTTGGCGCGGGAACACCCGAAGATATTGCCAAAATAAAATCAAGCCATACAGGTCAGTTTTTAAAATTGGTTTTAAAAGATACCAAAGCACAAACCCCACAAAGGGTAAGACAAACAGTCACAAAGAAAGCTACTTCTAAAAAAGGGACTGTTAAAAAAGAGTCAATTAAAAAGGTAGCAGTCAAAAAGCAGGCGTCTAATAAAAACAGTTCAAAGAAAAGCAGCCCGAAGAAGAAGAGATAAGGTTGAAGAAATAAAGCTGAAGAAATAAGATGTACGCTCAAAACCGTGGGTGATTACCTGCATTAGTTACGATATGATCTGACACCGGCAGGAACTTCGTTGGTGAAATTCCTGCCGGATTAGCTTCTTGAGTGAAGCTGCGATTCCCGTTTTGTTGGAGGTGCAAACCAAAACCAGCAAAATGGAGAAACGATATGC
>CALLPQ010000020.1 GCA_938015425.1 uncultured Parvularculaceae bacterium
TTTATCGTTAGTTGGCTCTGCAATTATGGCTCCGTCAATGATCGGGTCTTTAAAGGGTTTTTCGTTTTGAGGGTCCACGCCGCCTAAAAATGTCTTCTCGAATGAGGCAATAACATCACCCACTGTTTTGGAGCCCACCATTTTAGCGCCATTTAGGGTGTAAAAAACCCCTTTATTTGCCTTTGCTGCGGCAGGTAATAATTCAGCAGCCTTGGTGTTTTGAGGGGCGGATAATAATTTGGCAGCCCCGCCAACCCCTAGAAAATGGGCAGCATATAATTCTGCGTCATTGACGGAACGATTAAGCCTTGTTTCTAGGATTTGACGATTATCCGCAGCTAATTCTGCCGCAAGGGCGGAGGCTTTTTCCGGATTTAAACGTAATTCGAGAATTTTTTCCCGCTCATTGGGGTTGGTGACCGTAAAATGTCCATTTGAAGTGCGTTGAATTTTGTCCGCTTCACGCGCGAGGCCGTGGGATTTTCCGTGCTTATGGACAGCGGCCAACCATGTTTGATCAATAAATTGGAAAAGCCCTTCAGCGCTAGAAGTTTTGGCCTTGGCATTGGGGTTAAGGCTGCTCTCCCGCTTGGCAGTGTTTAGTAGATATTCAAAACTAACCCCCGCCTTGGCGCTTGCGTGTTGCAGGGATCTACTGATTGAGGTGGAAACCCGAAAGGCTGGCCCGGCGGAAGATACGGCCCGGTTGATGAGGGACTGGGCGGCTATTCCCGTATCGTTCGTCATAATTTGAAGCCCATTTCCGGTATTATTCAGTGATTAACTAACCTTGAATATAGAGGATAAACCCGAATAAAGTGCTAATGGGGTGGTTAAAGCCAGAAATATTAAAGATCTTTATTATCAAGTACTTACTCCATACTCTCTGTTGATTGACCCATGGCGGACATAAGTTTTGTCTTTTCCTTTGATCCGGCGGATGACCCGAAAAAATAGTTCACCACTGCGGCCGTCATGGTGGCGAGGGCGCCGAGCATGATGGAAAATTCTGTTTCTGCCCCTTCTGGCAGTTTTTTGGCCACCATAACCCCCAAAACGACAAAAAACCCGATAATGACCAGTGCGCCAATAATGGATTGGGTTCGGTCCTTGGTAATTTGCTGGTGTTGGCGCGCATTCGCTCGGTCCGAGGCGGCAATTCTGGATTGTTCAAGGGCTGTATCGGATAGGATTTTTTGAAACTCGAAGTCAGCGACTTTCAGAGCTAAAAGCTGCTCTGGGCTGGCATGGGCAATGGCGATGTCGATTGCTTCTTCTCCGGCATCCTCGTTGCCGAATAAGGCTTTGGAAATATGTTGAACAGCGGACCCCGCTAAAGGTCCCCCAAGGGCGTGGGCCAATTGCGGTGCGACACCTGATATTAATCTTTTAATACGCCCTTTTTTTGATTTGTGTTTGGGTGTGTTTTTTGGCTGTTGATCTTCGGGGGTAGGGGGTGTTTTGATGTTATTCTTTATCAGGGTCGATGATGGGGTTTCTTTGTTCAGGTTATTTTCACTCATAAGTCTGCACGCTCCATATTTTGGGTGTTCATTATAGATGATACCAAAGAGGGTGGGGAAACTTATCCAACGTGGGTTTTGATGAGGTCGCTATTAAGGCTCGCTAGATCAGCACAGTGATGATGTTTATAAAGTGATGAATGTTTATAAAATGATTAATGTTTATTTTGTGGCGGTTTGGAAAAAAATAATTATTTTTCTTGCAAAAAATCAATTTGCATTTGTAAGCGGATCATTTAATGATTCGGATATTAATCTAAGTGATTCGATTTTGATTTTTTTATAGTGAATTGTTACCTGTTATATATTAATGGAAATCTTTATGGCTGATTGAACGAAAGATCTCTTTTTTCTACGATGATCTTTTTGATACAATCTAGTTTAATGAACGCTGGTGAGTTTAAAGAAAGCTGGCGGATTTAAAGAATGCGTGTGGGGCGCAAGTCCATTCTAGCTACTATTGTCGTTGTGCTATTACCATTGGTTTTTAATAACCCTCAAATTGAGATTAGAGATTGAGAATAGAGATTGAAATTAAAACCAATTTAAAAATGAATAATAGGCAGGATTGATAAGTTTTAGAGTGGGACATGGGTTTGTACAGCTAGTCCGGAATGCCTAGGAATGGGTATACCAAATGATGGGAATGACTGGTCCATAATAACCGGTAAATAAATGCGGGTGTAAGTGATTGTTATTAAAATCCAAACGCCCATTTTAATATGACCGGTTTTGTTTTTTGAGTTTTGTATTTTTGATTTGTTGTTTTATGTCCTCACTCTTTATACGCTACACATTTGGCAAAAATTCCTTCTTTAAAGCTGCTATCAACGCACCTTTGCTGGTAATTTTCATGGGCGTTGTTGTCTCGTTATTGTGGGGGGCCCTAGGGGTGGTGGATCTGTCCGTTGATATTATTAGCCAATTTAGTCTTTTTGCATTGGGTTTGTTGGCGTTTGCTGCAGGGACCCAATTCAGGATATCCCGTTTAGCGGCGGTTTGTCCTGTTGCTTTCCGATTGTCTTTTGGCGGTGCCCCCATGTTTTTGCTGGTTACCGGATTAATGGCGTTTATTTTGATGCCTCAATTTTCGATTGCCGGTGCTTTCTTATTGGCGGGTGTCTTGATGTTGAACGGATCGGCATTTGATCGCCGCGCCATTATTAATGCCCCGACCCCCGCTATGGTGAAGGCGGGTGTTCGCCTTGAAAGTGCGGTTATTCTGACATTGGGTTTACCGATTGTTGTATTGATTGAAGGGGCGGCGATGATCATTCCTTATGGTACGGGGGAGCATTTATATCCTTTAGTGCGTGCCAGTGGGATGACCTTAAGTGGTTTCGCCTATGGCGGTGTGATCGGTTTAAGTGTTGCTGTGATTGCGAACCGGTTTTTACGGGGGCGGCGTGATCTATCACTATGTTTTGCGCTGGGCGCCGCTATTTTAGCGTTTATCATAAGCTCACTGGTGGGAAGTCATGGTAGTGTCGCAATGATGGCAACGGGATTGATCTGGGGTGAGCAAAGCAAGATCGGATATGTTAGCCGGATTAAATTGCGGTATGGTATTGAATATCTGGTTATCCCCTTGGCTTTTTTCCTGTTCGGGTTTTTGCTCGTACCAACAATAATGGAAGCGAATTTATTAATGCTGACTTTTGCGGTGGCGGTCGTGACCGTGGCCCGTGTGGTTCCGCGCTTGCTGGTTTTACAGCGTTCACCCCTTGCAAAAGAAGGGCAGGTTTTTCTGGCTTGGTTTGGGGGAACACCGGGGGCTGCGTCTGTGCTTTATTTGCTGACCTTACTTGATAACGGCAATTTATATTATCAAGAGTTAATTTTATTGGTTGCCTCTGTCAGTATCTTGATCGGTGTCTTTGTGGCCCGCATAACATCGCGTCCCTTAACCACTTTTTATATAAGGGGCATGGCATCTGCCCATAAGCGTAAGCTTTATGAATAAAGCGCATGAAAGCCATGTGCTTTAAGGCAGGCCGAATATCTGAGAGCCTTAACGAAAAAGCTAGGTGAGGTATAAAAAGCTGTGGATTGAATAACAGTTTGCCCCAACCCATTACCCCAACCCATTACCTCTAAGGCCCTCGCTTTAAAGAGATAAAGCCGAAATCGCATGAAAGTGTTAAAATGAACGTCTGATTATATGCTCAATAATATGAGGGGAGTAGCTTATTTATAGTTTTGGGGTCATTTCAGTTAATTGACCTTGAGGCCTTTTGTACGACATGGATTTGGGCTAAACCCTTATGCCTAAACCCTAAATGTCAGGGCTGCGATGGCGATAGTGATAATCCCGATTGCATCGCTATTATAGGTGTAATATCTAAATAAGTGTAATATCTATCCCCGCAGAGATATAATGATCATTCTGGATGATTGCATTTCTGTTTGTTTGCCAGTTTTGGCTGGGTTTTCTGGTTTTTGGCTTTTTCGTACCGACAAGGAATTTTAGTGACTAATAATCATGATGCGGATAATATGCTAAAAGGCATAAAACAATCGCATGGTAATGCGGTTAGCGATGCCAATGCTTCGGATATTAACAGCCTTTTGGGAGATCGGGCCCAGGGCAAGTCTGTTGCTTCACCCAAGGATCGTCTATCCCATCAAAGTGATGCATCTCCTAAAGCCGGTAGTGGCATTAAAAATGACCATGCATTAACTGCTGATGGACAGAGCAATCTGGCCAAAGCAACTGGTGATGAAGTTGTTTTGAAAGAAGAATGGACGCATCCCGATGCGTCTCCCTATCCCGCAGCGGGCGGGTTTGACGGTGCAACCCGTGATTGGAATGCGCTTTCACGCCGAGTTTGGCAGATATCCAGAGCGATGGCTTTGTTCTTGGTGTTTGCCATTTTAGTTGGCTGGCCTCTGGGTGATTTTCTGGCCCATCGGGCTAGTTTTGGGTCGGGTTCAGGTTGGACTTTATTCAGCGCATACCCCCCGAGCATAATGTTGTTTGCTGTTATTGTTCCTGCTTTGGTGATTTTTAGTGGCTATGTGCTCTCACGGGCGATGACCACTACCCATGCAGCTGAAGAAATTGCTGCTGCGGCCCGCCATTATGTCAGCCCTGATAAGGCGGCCCTGCAAGAGGTGGAAGTTGTCGGCACTGTTGTGCGTGAGCAAATGGATGTGTTGAATGCGGGATTGGAAACGGCGTTAATGCGGTTAGCGGGCGCCGAGGCGATGATCCGCAAACATGTAGATGCTATTGAAACCGCTGGTGTTGCCATCGAAACCCAAGCAACAGGGGCTGTGGAACGGGTGGCAAGTGAACGTACCCGCTTGATTGGTTTAACGGAAAAACTCAACACCCAAGCGGATAGTTTTGCCAGTGCGATTGCCGAGAGAACGCAAGCTAATCTTGAAGCGATGGATAAAGCGTCGACGATTTCTGATCAGGTGGAGGCACGTTTTGACGAACGTCTTGGCGGATTAGAAAAAGCTGCTGATACGGCGTTGGGAAGCTTTAAAAACTTACTAAAAGCGCTAGAGGGTGCTGACGGCAATGTCCGTGAGACGGCGCAAGTCTTAAATGATGCCACGCAAAAAACCATTGAGGCTAGTCAGCAAAGTATTGAAGCCAGCGAAGAGGCAAAGCGGTCAACGCAGAAAGCTTTAAGCCAGTCTTTGATTGATGAAAGCGCCATGGCCAATATTGATACGGTAAAAAAAGCCGTAGAACAAAGCCATGAAAAAGCCAGTGAGGAAGCCCTGCGCCATGCCCGCGAGGAAGGTTCGAAAATTGCAAAGGCAATGATTGAAGCCGCCAGCGGTGATATTGAAAAAGTAGCAAAACAGGCGAGTGACCAAACCTCGAATAAGATCGAACAGACTATAGCGCGCTCCGAGGAAGCCACTAAGGCTGCTAAAGCCAAGCAAGAAGAGTTAGTGCGTGTTCATGAAGAAATTGAAAAAGAAAATGAACGCCTCGAGAAATTAATTGCTGAACAAAAGTCACGGGCCGAACGTTTGGCCAATGGGTTAGCCCTTGCCATTAAAGCGCAAACTGAAAAATTAGCGCAGATAGAAAAGAAGATGCAAGCCGAGATAGAAGAAGTCAGCTATCCCGACGGAGAAGATTATCGGGTCGTCAGACATAATCACAATAAGGATGATGACAGTAAAATACACTATAATCTAAAAGATGATACTGAAGTGGATCAACCCAGTTTAGACGAAATGGGTCCC
>CALLPQ010000021.1 GCA_938015425.1 uncultured Parvularculaceae bacterium
GGGCCATCCGATTGTCTTAGCGATTGAGGGTTTTCAAGGCTTTGGTTTTGATTGCCGGTTGAGTGGGAACTGGCGCAAGAGATTAATGATAGTGTGCAGCCTAGTGTGATGAACGTTGAAACGATAGATACAGCTTTCCTATTGGTTGCGTGAACCATAATAAACTCCTTGTGAATTGGATAATATTTAGCTTTTAGGGTGGGTTAAATTTTTTGGTGTTGCTCATGGCGCCATAGCAACCATGAATAAATTGCGGCGCTTATTTTTATGGTCACTAAGATTGGTATAAAGATTAAAAAATATTGTTTTGATGCAAAAAAGAATAATCCGATCACTCCAAATAAAGAGAAAGCGACGAGACACCGCCCTAAATATCGTTGGGTCTTAACCCAAATAGCGTCATTCGTAAGGGACCATGGGGTGCGAAAGCCGGCCCCGCTATCGCGCCGTGTTGTGGTGATCGTGTTGCCCATAAAGAAGGTATAAGAAAGCATTAATATGATTGCTGCATGAGAAATACTTTGCTTGCCAAGCCATCCTGCATCTACCATTAGCATGACACTCTGCATGATCAGAGCTAGAAAAGGCCCAAACAATATGCAGATTGCGACCGTTGATTGATGTTTATGATTAATAAAACCCGATAGACGTGGACCATCTTTGTTGGCGGTATTTTCTTGATGAAAGGCAAAGATTGTTTTGCGTTTTATTAAAACGATCAACCCGCTTACCAAGGTTCCGTAAACGGGTAGTAAAAATACAAATAACCATGGGTATGCATCCAGATTAAGCTTTGTAACCAGTTTTTCCGGTATTTCTGCTTGACCATAGTTAAGGTGAAAAGTGCCTACAATAAAAGTCAGTATTGTAACGGTGAGGGCTAGTGAGAAAATTTTATTCATGATGATTTCTCGCTTTTCGAGATAAAGCCTTCACGATTAGAGGGGTGAGAGTGTGTGGTTTCATTACCCGCCCCCATCAATTCCATTAAACTGCCTAAGGCTTCTTCGATAACAGTGAGGTTTGCATAATAGGTAATGGTCACACCCTCGCGTTTTGAATAAATTAAATCGGCTTCTTTTAAGGCGGCAAAATGGGTCGACATAGTGGGTTTTGATACATCATATTCAGCGGCAAGCTTGCCAGCTGTAAGCGGTCCAAGTTTTAACCGCGTGATGATATCGCGCCGGATTGGATGAGATAAGGCTTTAAGAACTGTATTTATTTGCATAAACAGTATTTAGCCATTTAACTAATTAGAGTCAAGGCTAAATAATAAAATATAGGATGAACTAGCTTATTATTTTTCAATCGTTTGTTTTTGGCTCTTACTTTATCTCATGACTTCTTTTTAGGTGGGTTTTTGGGCGCGGGTTGGGGACGGGTGAAAGTCCAGTTTGTATCGTCCGATAGGGATTTGTTGAATTTATATCCTTCGACATTAAATTTTTTCAAATCATTGGCATCCGTTAACCTGTTTTGCAGGGCCCATCTTGCCATCATGCCGCGTGCGCGCTTTGCATAAAACATCAGCATACGTGATTTGCCGTCTTTATCTTCTTTAAAGTGAGGGGTGATGACCGGATATTTTAGTGTGTCCTGATCCACGACGGAAAAATATTCATTCGAGGCCAGATTAATAATGGTCTGGTTTTCATGACCTTTAAGGGTTTTGTTTAAGTCCTGTGCAACCCGATCCCCCCAGAATTCATAAAGGTTTTTGCCGCGTGTATTTTCAAGGCGCGTACCCATTTCAAGGCGATAGGGTTCAATCGCATCAAGGGGGCGAAGGGAGCCATAAAGGCCTGAAAGAATGCGCAAATGATCTTGGGCAAATGCTAAATCATCCCCGTTTAAGGATTTGGCGTCCAATCCGGTATAGACATCCCCATTAAAAGCGAGGGCGGCTTGTTTGGTTTGGTTTTTCGCGGCGCCGGCTGAAAAATTTTGAAACCGTTCGTAATTAAGCTTGGCTAATTTATCCGAGATGCCCATTAATTTTTTAAGATCGGCTGGCTTTAGGGCGTGGGTGGTTTTGGCAAGCTCGACCGTATCTTTCAGGAGTTTTGGCTTGGTGGCACGTCCTATTCCCGTTGAGGGGTCAAAATCCATATTTTTTGCGGGGGATAATAGAATTAGCATGTCAAATCCATCTCAATTTTCTTAACTCGGGGATAACGGTTGGGTGTTCCGGTTCGTTCTTAACTTTTAAAATCTGTGTAAATACTGATGCAGTATTTAGGGTTTTGGTTCAATAATCTTGATCACATATTCAACATTTTTTGGGGGTTCATAATCCCCGCTGGATCAAGCGCGTTCTTTATAGCACGCATCATCTCGATTTCCACTGCACTTTTGCGTGTTTCCAATGTATCGCGCTTATGGGCCCCGATACCGTGTTCAGCCGAGATCGACCCTTGAAAGCTTGCGATGACATCATATATTGCCATCTCTATATCATCCACGAACGGATCTAGAAAAGTGCGTTCTGCCCCTTCGGGCGGGATGATATCATAATGGATATTGCCATCCCCCGCATGACCGAACGCAATGATACGGGCGCGGGGCGTGATTTTTTCAACAGCGATTTTAGCGGCTTTCAAAAAGTCGGGGATAGACTGTATGGGCACGCTGACATCGTGGCGGGCGCCAATACCCTCTATATTCATAGAAGGGGAAATAGAATGACGAATACGCCATAAATTATCGCGCTGTGAAAGGTTTTCAGCGATCATGGCATCGGCGAGAAAACTTTTTTCAAAAGCTTGGGCCATCAAGGTTTCGCTGATGGTGCGTAAATCCTGTGAGGGGCCGCTTGATAGTTCGATCAGGGCATAAACCGGATATTGATCCGTTAAGGGGTCACGGGTTTGAGGTGTGTTTTTTAAAACCAGATCAATGCAAGGGCGTTCAATCAATTCAAAGCTGGAAACCAAACCGCCACTTTGTTCTTGCATAAAAGATAATAAAGTAATGATGTCATGTGCATTTTTGCAGCCTGCAAAAATAGTTTGCGTTTGGGTGGGTTGCGCAAAAAGTTTTAAAACGGCTTTGGTGATAATGCCTAATGTGCCCTCGCCGCCGATCAATAATTGTTTGAGATCATAACCCGTATTGTTTTTACGTAATCGATTAAGCCCGTTCCATATTTCACCATTGGGCATGACGGCTTCAACCCCCATCACCAAATCTCGCATATTGCCATACCGTAATACATTGACCCCGCCTGCATTGGTGGAAATAACTCCGCCGATTTGGCAACTGCCTTCAGATCCGATGGAAAGGGGAAACAATCGGTTTTGTGTTTTGGCGGCTTCTTGTGCTTCGCTTAAAGTGACACCGGCGTCCACGGTCATAGTATTGTCTAAGGGCGATACATCGTGAATAGTGCGTATACGGTTTAAAGAAATTAAAACTTCGTGCCCGAAAGGGATTTGCCCCCCCACAAGACCTGTATTGCCCCCTTGGGGGGTGATGGCGATTTTATGGTGGGCACAATGGCGAACAATGTTGGCCACTTCTTGTGTTGATGCGGGGGCAACGATCATCGAAGCTTTGCCCTTCCAGCGTTGTCGCCATTCCGTTAAAAACGGGTCTTGTGCATCCTCGCTGATCATGCCTTTAGGACCGACAATATTGGCAATCGGGGTGAGTAAGTCGGAGGAGGGTGGTGATTTTTGCAAGACGGTGTGGGCCTTAATGGGTATGATTTAGGGGTTATAGTGATTAAAGGTTTTAAGGTTTGGCGGTTTTATGGTTTTGGGGCGGCGGCGCGGGTTAGTCTATCATTAATGGCCTCGCCCAAGCCTGTTGACGGGATGGGGGCAACCGCAATGGTCGATAATCCTTGTTGGCTGCAATGATCATCGAGTTGATGCAACATCTTAAAAAGGTTGGCCGCTGCGGTTTCAATATCTCCTGAAGGACTAAGATTAAAAGCTGTATTTGATCCGGTAAGGGCACCAAAGCCTAAAAAAACTTCCCCTGTTTTTTGGGTTTTGGCATTTAAGCGCATTTTTGCCTTGGGGGCATAATGGCTAGACATCATGCCCGGTGCTTCTAATGGGGGGGATAGGTCTGGATTGGTTTGGTTGGTTGAAGTTTTGCCGGTGGGTTCTTTTGGATATTTTGGTTCTTTTGGTTTTGGGGGTAAAGTCAAAACGGGAGCGCCAATCGTCCTTTCTATTGCCTCGCGGGAAATGGCACCGGGGCGCAGTAAAATAGCCGCCTCGTCAGTCACTTTTAAAATTGTCGACTCAATCCCGATCCGGCATGGTCCCCCATCAAGAATAATCGAAACTTTTTCGCCTAGCCCGTGGGATACATGATCTGCGGTGGTGGGACTGATGCCGCCGGACGGGTTGGCGCTTGGGGCGACAAGAGGGCGGCCAACGGTTTTCAGTAAGGCTTGCGCGATTGGATGGTCAGGACAGCGCAGGGCAACAGTGTTTAAGCCAGCACTTGCCAATAGGGAAAGGGAGCCATTTTTTGTACGGGGCAGAACCAAAGTTAGCCCCCCAGGCCAAAACTTTTCGGCCAGTGATAAAGCAAGTGGGGGAAAATCGGCATAGTCCATGGCCATTGATAGATCAGCCATGTGGGCAATGAGCGGGTTGAAGTGTGGACGGTTTTTGGCGGCATAAATCGCAGCAATGGCCGCGTCATTGGTGGCATCCCCTGCCAGCCCATAAACGGTCTCGGTTGGCATAGCCACAATTTGGCCCGCCAGTATTGCGCGGGCTGCTTGTTCAATATCATGCCAGTCAATTAAAGTCATATTGCCTTAGTGGGTGTGTCAACAATCATAAACGTCTTCAGCAAGGTGTATATCAGATGTTCTTTGCAATATAGTCATACAGTTTCGGCTTAATACCTTAAAAGTTAGAGCCTGAAAGGTTAGAGCCCGAAATATCGAATTGATACAAGTTAATGTCTGATCCACTGCCTTTTATGAATTAAAGCCTATTGTTCGGTTTCGATCAAATAATGTTCTATTTCGCTGTTATGCAAAATTATTTGCAGTTGCGAAGGTTTTATGGCTTGGCGGGGGCTAAACACTATCCTAAACCCTTGGACCAAATGGAAATGCAATTCGCATAAGATTGTGATGCTCGGGATAATTAGAATTTATCATCAGGGTATTAAAGAATGAAGGACTTGTTTGAGTATTATGGTTGAACAATTTGTATATAGTTTTGGGGCCGGACAAGCCCAAGGCGATGCTAGCATGAAAAACCTGTTGGGCGGTAAGGGGGCAAACCTTGCTGAAATGTCTAATCTTGGCTTACCTGTCCCTCCCGGATTTACCATCACAACTGAATTATGCACACAATATTATAAAAACAATAAATCCTATCCGGATAACCTTCAACCACAAATGGAAAGTGCACTGACGAAAATCGGTGAACAAGTGGGTAAAGTTTTTGGCGACCCGAAAAATCCGCTATTAGTCTCGGTCAGGTCCGGTGCAAGGGCCTCCATGCCGGGGATGATGGATACGGTTTTAAACCTTGGCTTAAATGATCAAACGGTTGCCGGTTTAGCGGGTTTGTCGGGGGATGAGCGCTTTGCTTATGATAGTTATCGCCGGTTTATTCAGATGTATGCCAATGTGGTGCTTGATCTTGACCATTATGTTTTTGAAGAAATTCTTGAAACCTTTAAAGACGAAAACGAACTCTTTCTTGATACGGATTTAAAAGCCAATCATTGGAAAGAAATTATCAGTCAATATAAAGACGCGGTTGAACGTGACTTGGGCAAGCCTTTTCCCCAAGATCCGCAAGAGCAATTATGGGGGGCAATCAGCGCGGTTTTCGGGTCGTGGCGTAATGACCGCGCGGAAACTTATCGCCGGTTAAATAATATTCCTGAAAGTTGGGGCACCGCCGTTAATGTTCAGGCTATGGTTTTTGGTAATATGGGGGATAGCTCGGCAACGGGGGTCGCCTTTACGCGGGACCCGTCAACGGGCGAAAACGCCTATTATGGGGAGTTTTTAATCAACGCCCAAGGTGAGGATGTTGTGGCAGGTATTCGCACGCCCCAAACTTTGACGAAAAAGGCACGCCGTGCCATTGGCGAGGAAGCGCCATCAATGGAAGAAGCCTTGCCCGATGCCTATGCGGAATTAATTGCTGTCTTTGATAAGTTGGAAAAACATTATCGGGATATGCAAGATATTGAATTTACCATTCAGGAAGGTAAATTATGGATGTTACAAACCCGCAATGGCAAACGCACCGCCGAGGCGGCTTTAAAAATTGCCGTTGATATGTGTACTGAAAAATTAATCACTTCTCAAGAGGCTGTGTTGCGGGTGGAACCTTTATCGCTTGACCAGCTTTTGCATCCTTCTTTAGATCCTGATGCGCCGCGTGATCATTTGTTAAGCGGATTGCCTGCCTCTCCCGGTGCCGCGTGCGGCGAGGTGGTGTTTTCTTCTGATGAGGCTGAGCGTTTAGCCCAAGAGGGACGCAAGGTTATTTTAATCCGTGTGGAAACAAGCCCTGAAGATATTCATGGAATGCATGCAGCAGTGGGCATAATTACGGCGCGCGGCGGCATGACCTCCCATGCGGCGGTGGTGGCGCGGGGCATGGGACGCCCTTGTGTTTGCGGTGCCAGTAGTTTGAAAATTGAAAAAGATGGTGGTTCTTTCTTGGTTGGTGACCGTGTCATTTCGAAAGGGGATTTGATTACCATTGAGGGGGGTGAGGGCCATGTCTATCTTGGCGAGGTTGCCACAACCCAGCCAAAACTATCGGGTGATTTTGCGACATTAATGGGGTGGGCGGATAGTGAGCGCCGGATGTTGGTGCGTGCCAATGCTGATACGCCCCATGACGTGCAGGTGGCGCGTGACTTCGGGGCCGAAGGGGTTGGCCTTTGTCGAACCGAGCATATGTTTTTTGATGCCGAACGTATTATTGCCATGCGCGAGATGATTTTAGCGGAAGATAAAAAAGGGCGTGAGTTGGCATTGGATAAACTATTGCCGATGCAACGTGAAGATTTTACGGAAATATTCCGTGTTATGACGGGATTACCTGTGACGGTGCGATTGCTTGATCCGCCATTGCATGAATTTTTACCCCATAGCGACAATGAAATTGAAGAAGTTGCGAAAGCTTCGGGCATGGATGCGCAAAAGCTGAAAGAACGGGCCCATAAATTACATGAATTTAATCCGATGCTTGGGCATCGTGGGTGCCGCCTCGGTATTTCTTATCCTGAAATTTATGAGATGCAAGCGCGTGCCATATTAGAAGCGGCGATTGATATTGCTGAACAAACCGATGAAACGGTGATCCCCGAGATTATGATACCTCTTATTGCATCGAAAGAAGAACTGCGATTTTTGAAAGATCGAATTGACCAAGTGGCCAATACTGTCATGGCGGAGCGCAAAACCGAGCTTGAATATCTAGTGGGTACAATGATTGAATTGCCACGCGCGGCGCTAACGGCTGACAAGATTGCCGAGGATGCAGAATTTTTCTCGTTCGGGACGAATGATTTGACCCAAACCACTTTTGGACTTTCGCGTGATGATGCTGCTTCTTTTTTACCGGATTATGTGCGTCATAATATTTTTGAGCGTGACCCCTTTGTCACCCTAGATAGTGAAGGTGTCGGAGCTTTGGTTGAAATCGCTGCGGAAAAAGGGCGCGAAACCCGTTTGGATATCAAACTTGGTATCTGCGGGGAGCATGGCGGTGACCCCGATTCGATCAATTTTGTCGAAAAAGTAGGGTTAACATATGTGTCTTGTTCACCATACCGCGTGCCAATTGCGCGTCTGGCGGCGGCCCAAGCAAAATTAAAAAACGCATAAAAAGTAATTTTAAAAAAAACCTTGAAATCTGGTTTTTGTTGTTTTTTGAACAACTTGTTTGGTTAACACGAATTGTTTCAGTTTAAATTAACTAATAAATTCAATGGCCAATGATGATGCATGATAATATTAATTTTGTCTTAACAAGATTATTTTACTTGCACTTGGGGCAACAAATAAGCATATTCCCATAGAAATGTCTTAATATGTTTACGGTAATTAAAGCCTGATTTCGTTGACTGTAAATGAGCAAGATAAGATTGAACTTAAATTAGATCGCTACAAAAGGCTGCAAATTTTAAGACTGCAAATATTACAGAGCTGATTAGTTCAGCATTGGAACAATTTAGAGCTGAATGCTTGAAGCCGAATAATAAGGCTGATAACGGTTTAAAGAATTTAGGTAATAGAATTTAAGCTGGATATTCCCAACGGAAATATATGGAAATATACGGAAAAATAACGTGGTTATGGGGATGAAATTAAATCGGGAGAGGACTGATTATTTTCTTGATAGGTATTAATGACAGTAAAGAGTTTACATAAGTCCACCAATCACAATGTCCTTAACACTCATGTTAAGCGCATGAGTGTTAAGGACATTGCGGGCCGTGCTATGGGGTCAACCCCCGCTGTGCGCGCATTATTTGTGGCTGGGTTTGTGGCAGCTCTGGTTGGTGTTGGTGTCATCTCTGTCAATTTTTCAGATTTTGCGGTTGGCGCGAAAAAAGGCAAAGAGCGTCGTGCAGAACTATCGGATGTTGATCCGGTACAGCTCTTAACAGAATACACACGCTATATGGCGGAAGAAACGGCTATTGCCCGAAAGCTTAATCAGGATACAAGTTTTCGTAAAAAGCATAATGCCAAGTTGCAATTACGGGCTGGCCGCATTGCCGCCAAGTTTAATACGCAAAATGATCTTGTGAGTGATTTGGTTGATTATAATCCAGCCGGATTGTCTGAAGCGCGCACTCAATCAGTTGAGCGAAAATGTTTAGCGCAGGCCATTTATTTCGAGGCTCGTTCAGAAGAGCGTGTTGGCCAGTTAGCGGTAGCCGATGTAGTATTAAACAGAGTGGCAAGCCGGTTTTATCCGGACACAATCTGTGATGTGGTTTTTCAAGGGACTGAACGCGACACGGGCTGCCAGTTCAGTTTTACCTGTGATGGCTCTATGGATAAAGTCACCTTGGGACCGAAGAATAGATTATGGCGCAATGCGGATGATTTAGCGGGCTCTATTCTAGCCGGATTACACGTGCCGGTAAGTCGTGAAGCAACCCATTACCATGCTGATTATGTTGATCCTGTCTGGGCGGCTACGCTTTCACCGACAGCG
Organism: uncultured Parvularculaceae bacterium; assembly: GCA_938015425.1. Taxonomy (GTDB): domain Bacteria; phylum Pseudomonadota; class Alphaproteobacteria; order Caulobacterales; family Parvularculaceae; genus CALLPQ01. Next base: position 9,180 of record CALLPQ010000021.1, read on the forward strand.
ACTATTGGCACCCATAAATTTTATCGCTTTAAAAATAGCAAAATAGAATTTGCTGCCCCTGCGGGGATGTAGCTGATATTCTGTGATCCTGACAGATTATTGATTATATTATTTTGATCTTATCGGTACAGCGTGGTTACGCATTCATCATTGTATTATTTAAAGGTGCATGTGATTTAAAGAAGTATAAAACTTGAAACCAAATCACCCCTGAATCTAAATAAACAACGTAATTAAATAGTCCTCTGTGAAAAATTTGGTATCAGGCTTTCATTGAGGTTAAGCGGTTGCATGGTTCGAGCAGGATTTGGGGCAATAAATATCTTAGCCATCGTGCGATGCGTTTGAAATTGTATCCGGCGGCTGCGAGTACGGCGT